>JBKPCD010000257.1:0-8667 GCA_046727175.1 Acidobacteriota bacterium
GCCCTCGCCGAGCATGTGAACAATTGGGGCGACCTGATTGATATCGAACTGAATCCGATCGTCGAGGATGCCCAGGCAGCAGAAGCCGCAGCCAGGGTGTTCGGCAAATAGCAGTCCTCCCGTCGGGCCGGTTGGATCAACGCGTGCACTTGGGTGCGGGCATGCCACCCGCACCCTGCGGCGACGAAGCCGGACTGCGTTCAGCTATCCGATGATCTCCCACTATTAGTTCCGCGGGTATGGAGAGCGAACGCGACAAGATGGCCGAGGCGAGCCTTCCTCGGGAGTGCGGCGTTCGTCGGCCGTCCCGGCCAGCGGACGTTCCCGCTGGCCCAACGGCCGGCCTGACGGTTGCCATGCTCAAGGACTTGGCGGACAAGTCGGCGGCGTTGAAGTAATGGAATGCCGCACATCAAAGGCAGACCCAACCAGGCGCAGCGGCAGACGGCAAGGCATGATTCCTTTGTGGGTGTTCTTAGCGCGCTGCTGCGGCCGCGGCAGCAGCTTGGTGTTACCCGCGATAAACGCCGCAGGCACTTTCTATCCGCGGTCGAGCCGGTGGAAATACCCTTAGCGACTACTCAGGACTGGCGGATTGAGCGACCAGGAGTTGCCTGCGGCCAATATCGTGATCGGGAGCACACCCGGCACCGATGCGCGCGATGTCCCCCCAATGGGGAAGATCCAAGACGTTAAAAGGCGATGCGTAGCTGAATCGACTGCGCTGTCGGCGTTACCAGCGGAACCACGCTCGTGCGGTTCCGTGGCCGCAGGTAGAGGAGCGTTCGTCCTGGGACCAGCGCGTCAATGCCTGCACCGATGCCGGCACCGAGACCCATGAAGGCACCGAAGACGACGGCGATCTGACCATCGCTTGGCACCAGGGGGAACGCCGCGCCGCCGCCGGCGCCGCTGACCGCCGCAATGGCGAAAAAGCCGAAGATGCCTCCCGTCGCCAAACCGGCAATGGCGCCGTTCTTGAGTGAGTCACCACGGCGTTCCAGCCGTTCGACTGCCGCCGCCCCCCAATCGCGTTCATATCCGTCGACAATGAGCCGGAGCGCCGACGGTCCTATCCTGGCGACCTTGCCCCGGGTCTCGGTGCCGGTGTCGTCGACGACGAACACAGTATCACCGGGTCGCAAGGCGTACTGGACATGAACGAACCGGTCCTGTGCCGTCACCGGCATCGCAGTGGCCAACAGTAGACCTGCCGTCACTGCTATTCTCGCTTGATACGCCATGAATCACCTGCTGTCTAACGCGACACACCGTCACTCGTTGCGCCCCCGCAGGAGCAAGAAGAACGCCACCAGCAGACCCAGAAAACGGCTGTCTTGATCACGCTGAGCTCCTGCCGTTTTTCGGTAAGGATCTCGTCGTGCTCGTACCTGGCTGGCACCATCACGGCTGACGATGGCCGCAGCATCCGCAGTGCGCGAGCGGCATCTCAGTGACGAGGAACAATCCTGCGGTTGCGGAGATCGTTCAGGCAAAAAGACATCTGCCAGGTGATCTAGGCAAACGACAGGCCATCGATCCTGCTGTCAAAGGCCGCCCACCTCCGCGAATTGCGGCAGACGTTCTCCCCCGCCCCGCGTGGCGCCCTCGGAAACGTAATCGCCATTTCGAAGCGGTGATCGCGGCCGTGTGATGATTATCAACCGTTCATTGAGACTGGCGTTCGCGTGAACAGAATACGTGTCAAACGACGCACGGAACGCAAAAGCGCAGGTGAGTCGTATAGACGTGACTGGGATGAAGCTGCGGTCGACCTCGCTCAGTAACGTGTGACGCCGAAGGGATTGGTGACCCTGCCCAGGCCCGGTTTAGGAAGCCACTTGGCGACTGATCGTTAGAGCGCGTAACAAAACCGGCTCGATAAGACCCGCTTAGCTGGGGCGCCCGTAACGTCGGCTTATGGCCGGCCGCGCTGTTGCCCAACGTGTTGTGGGAACTTGTCGAACCGCTTCTGCCGCTTCCACCATCGCGACCGAACGGCGGACGGCCGCGTGTGTCTGATCGCGCCTGCCTGACCGGCATCCTGTTCATGCTGCGCAGCGGAATACCATGGCCGATGTGGCTCAAGAACTGGGCTGTGGTTATGGCATGACATGCTGGCGACGCCTGCGTGACTGGCAAGCGGAAGGAATCTGGGATCTGCTGGCGATCCGTCGCACGGCACACGGCAGCGGCTTGGGACGGTGGCGGTGCGTCGTCGAACGGACGTTCGCATGGCTGAATCAGTTCCGCCGTCTCCGCGTCCGTTACGGTAAACGAGCCGACATACACGAGGCCTTTCTCTCGCTGGCTTGTGCGTTGATGGTTGGCATACCCTGCGAAAAGGCGGATGCTCAGGTAAGCGGGTGGCGCCCTCTTGCCTTTGCCTCTGGCCACTTCATCGCTAGAATCAGTCACGACGCATGCCGCTGACAACCGGCACTCACCTTGGCCCCTACGAGATTCTCGCTGCCATCGGTGTGGGCGGGATGGGCGAGGTGTATCGCGCGCGCGACACAAAGCTCGATCGGGACGTTGCGATCAAAATCCTCCCCGAGTCGGTCGCGGCCGATCCGGAACGCATCGCCCGGTTCGAGCGCGAAGCGAAGACGCTGGCGGCACTGAATCATCCCCACATCGCGCATAGCCACGGGCTGGAGCAGGCGAACCCTTCGACAGGCTCAGGGCACGTCGGGCGGGCGCTCGTCATGGAGCTGGTCGAGGGGCCGACGCTCGCCGATCGGATCACCAGTGGTCCCCTTCCCCTCGACGAAGCCCTGCCGATCGCGAGACAGATTGCCGACGCGCTCGAGGCCGCGCACGCCGCCGGGATCGTTCACCGCGATTTGAAGCCGGCGAACATCAAGGTGCGATCGGATGGCACGGTCAAGGTGCTGGACTTCGGCCTCGCCAAGGCGCTCGATCCGGCCGCCGGATCGGGCGATCTCGCCAACTCGCCTACCCAGACGTTTGCGGCGACCCAGGCCGGTGTGATTCTCGGTACGGCCGCGTATATGTCGCCCGAGCAGGTCCGAGGGAAGGCCGTCGACAAACGTGCCGACATCTGGGCCTTCGGGGCTGTCTTGTACGAAATGCTGACCGGGCGACGCGCGTTTCAGGGCGACGACATCTCGCTCACGCTGGCGGAAGTGATGAAGAGCGAGCCCGCCTGGACGCTGCTGCCCGCAGATGTTTCAGTCGGAATCCGTGCCGTCCTGAAACGGTGCCTCCGGAAGGATCCACGGCAGCGCCTGCACGACATCGCCGACGTTCGCCTGCTGATGGACGACGCCGCAAGGGACCGTCCGGATACCGCAGCCGTCGCGCCACGCCGACGCTGGCCGATTGCAATCGCGATTGGCGTTTCGGCTGCGACGATCGCGGTTGTCGCGGCGGCGATCGTGCTGAACCGCGGATCCGCGGTGCCGCCGCCGGTCATGCGAGCGTCGTTCGCGCTACCGGACGGTCAGGTCTTCACGAACCCCGGCCGCCGGGTCGTGGCGATTTCACCCGACGGATCGCAATTCGCGTACGTAGCCAATTCGCGACTCTATCTGCGGCCGCTGGCGGCACTTGACGCGACGCCGATTCCCGGGACGGACGAGAAAGAGGGAGTCGTGAACCCGGTATTCTCGCCGACGGACGCTCGATCGCGTTCTGGTCGCTGAACACGATCAAGCGAATCAGCGTCGGCGGTGGCCCGGCCGTCCCAATCTGCGAAGCCTCCCGGCCATTGGGCATGAGCTGGCAGGGAGACACGATTCTCTTCGGCCAGGGCGGCGACGGCATCAAGCAGGTCTCGGTCAGCGGAGGCAAGCCGCAGACGCTCGTCACCGTGCGACCTGGCGAAATCGCTCACGGGCCGCAGATGCTGCCGGGCGGCCAGGCGGTGCTCTTTACGATCGCATCGGAAAGAGGCGACGATCGGTGGGACAAAGCGCACATCGTCGTGCAGCCGCTCGCAGGTGGCGCTCGAAGAACGATCATCGAGGGCGGGAGCGACGCCCAATATCTGCCAACAGGGCATCTGCTCTACGCATACCAAGGCGTCCTTCTTGCCGTCCCGTTTGATCTCGGTCGGTTGCAGACCAAAGGCAATGCCGTTCCAGTGGTCGAAGACGTGCAGCGAGCCGCTATTCCCGACATCAATTCGGGCGCGGCGCAGTTCGATGTCTCGAATGCCGGACTGTTGATTTACGCCGCCGGCTCGGGGCCGATCGCCGGGCGTAGTCTCGCCTTCATCGATTCGAAGGGCGGCATCGAGCGCCTGAATCTGCCGCCCGGTTCGTACGAGACCCCGCGAGTGTCACCGGACGGGAAGAGCATCGCGTTTTCGAACACAACGGGCAGCGACCCGGCCATTTACATTTACGACCTCTCCTCTTCCGCCTTGCCACGCCGGCTGACGTTCGGGGGCCGCAGTCGTTTTCCTGTCTGGTCGCCCGACGGCCTCAGGGTGGCGTTCCAGTCGGATCGCGATGGCGACCTTGCGATCTTCTTGCAGCGGGCGGATGGGGCTGATGCGGGTGAGCGGCTCACCAGAGCCGAACCGGGGACCAGTCATGTCCCGAATGCATGGTCGCACCAGGGGGACGTGCTCCTCTACACGGAACTCAAGGGCTCCGGTTCCTCTGTGTGGCGCTTCTCAGTGCGCGAGCGCAAGGCCGAGCGGTTGAGCGGTGTAGCGACGAAGCCCGGAGCGGCAGTGCCTCAACCGTCGTTTTCTCCCGACGGCCGGTGGCTCGCCTACCAGTCTTTTGAACCTGGATCGACTATTTACGTCCAACCGTTTCCCGCGACGGGCGCCAAACATCAGATCACGTCGGGATCGAGTCCAGTATGGTCTCGCGATGGAAAGAAACTCTTCTTTGGAGAAAGGCGACAATTTCAACTCGGGGTTGTGAACATCAATACCGGGCCCGTCGTCACCGCTGACAATCGCGAAACATTCGACGCGCCATTGGCTGTGACAGTGCTCGCAACGCAGCTCACACCGACGCCATTTGACGTCGGTCCCGATGACAGGATCCTCGCCCCAGTGGCTGCGGAAGCGCCCCAGCTCAAGCCGTCCGCGTCTCCACAAATCCACATCGTCGCCAACTGGTTCGAGGAGCTGAAGGCGCGCGTGCCGGCGAAATAGAATGCCGCACCTTGAGCCAGCGCTCGAGGTTTTGATACATCGCTACTTAGTAATCCGAGCTCCCGAGCCTGTTCGCGCTAATATCAGCCCGCGCTTCGTTCGGAAAGAAGGCTTCCGGACGCATAAACATGACTGTGAAGAGACCATCGTCGGGCGCGCTCCTGCTCGGGCTGATTCCGTTCGTCGCGATGTGCTTCTCGGTTTCACTTTCTGCCCCCAATCTGGGAGCTGGGACAACGACACCGCCTGCAGACCGAAGCCGACTTCTTCGGAAGGCGGTATGGCAGCAAGTACCTCGTCGCCTTCGTCTCCATCGTCGGAGTCACCTTTATCGTTCCGTACCTGCAGCTGCCGCTGACCGGCCTCGGAATCATCGTCGAAGTCGCAAGCGCTGACGGCATCGGCCGCACGCCGTCCATGGTCATTGCTGTCAGCCTTATCGCGGCGTTCGTGTTTGTCAGCGGTATCCGGGCGGTCGCATGGGTCAGCGTCCTGAAGGACGTGTTGATGGTCTTCGCAGCCATGGTTCTGGGTATTGGCGTACCGCGGATCTACTTTGGCGGGATTGGCCCGATGTTCGCCGCGCTCGCGCATGCGAGACCCGAGCATCTGGTGATGCCGGGCGCCACGGCGAATCTGGGTCACGCTTGGTACATCTCGACAGTGTTGTTGACCTCGCTCGGGTTCTACATGTGGCCGCACGCATTCGGAGCAGCCTTCACGGCCAGAAGCAGCGACACCTTGCGCCGCAACGCGGTGGTCATGCCGCTCTACACCACCACACTCGCCTTTGTCTTTTTCATCGGCTTCACTGCAGTTCTGGTGATCCCTGGCCTGCGCGACGGAGACCTGTCCCTGCTGACGATGGCGCGGCAAAGCTTCCCCGCGTGGGTCTTGGGCGTCATCGGCGGGGCAGGTGCGCTGACGGCCATGGTGCCCGCGGCAATCTTGATTCTGACGGCAGCCACACTGTTCGCCAAGAATCTATATCGACCGATCTTCGCGCCCGCGCTGACGGACGATCAAGTCGCGAAGCTGGCCCGGCTGATGGTCGTGGTACTCAGCGTCATCAGTCTTTACTTGGCCATCCACGGCTCGACAACGCTGGTGTCGCTCCTGCTGTAGGGTACGCCGGCGTGACGCAGTTCTTTCCGGGCGTTGTGTTGGGCTTGTATTGGAACCGCGTCACGATGGTGGGCGTATTCGCCGGCATGATCGCCGGGATCGGCGTCCTTACGTTTCTGGTCCTGACCAAGCGAGATCCATTCCTCGGGCTAAACGTTGGCTTCTTTGCCTTGTGCGTCAACTTCGTTGTTACCGGTGTCCTCAGTCTGCTTTCCCCGTTTCAGCGGAGCGGATTCGAGGGCTGTGATGCATCATGAGTGCACCGCCGGAAGTCGCCGAGCGCCGCGGATGCTCGAAGCCCAGCCCCGCCGGCGTCGCGCCGACCGTTTATCTTGGTAAACGCCGCAGGGAGGGCCGGCCGACGAGCTGTCGGCGACGGTGAAGGAGGCCGTCGCCGATGCCGAAAGCGAAATCTCGCAAGAAGAAGTCGCCCAAGCGGGTTCTGGCGCTCCCAGACCTTGAACACGCCAAGACGGCCGTCCTGAACAGTCTGACGTCTGCCAGTGGCCAGCGAACCTACGACCACGCCATCCGCGAGTTCGTTGCCTGGTACTGTTCAGAACCCCGTCTCGCGTTCAATCGCACGGTGGTGCTTCGATACCGGATTCCCGAACAACGCGGATATGCGCCGGCCACCATCAATCTTCGACTGGCCGCCGTCCGGCGCATCGCGTACGAGGCGGCCGACGCCGGCCTCCTGAGTCCTGAACTAGCCGCCGGGATCCGTCGCGTCAAGGGAGTGCGGCGGCTCGGTGTGCGGCTCGGAAACTGGCTGACGCCTGAGCAGGGCAGGCGGCTCCTCGACTGTGCCGTGCCGTCGACCATGCGCGAGTTGCGGGACCACGCGATGGTCGCGATGCTGATCGGTTGTGGCCTGCGCCGCGCGGAGCTATTGACCCTGCGCATTGAGTCGATCCAGCAACGCGAGGAGCACTGGATCATTGCTGATCTCGTTGGCAAGGCTGGCCATGTGCGCACTGTCCCGATTCCGACTTGGGTGAAGGCGGCGGTGGACGCGTGGACAGGGGCGGCAGCGATCACGGCCGGCCCAGTGTTCCGCGCGATCAACAAGGCTGGGGCGCATTTGGGGAGACGGCATGTCGCCCAAGGTACTCTGGGATGTGGTGCGTGTCGCTGCGGCTCGCGCTGGGATCGATAAGCTGGCCCCGCACGACCTGCGGCGCACGTGCGCTCGTCTCTGCCACCTCGCGGGTGGCGAACTGGATCAGATCCAGTTTCTGCTCGGCCACGTCTCGATCCAGACGACGGAGCGCTACCTCGGATGCAAGCAGAAGCTCCGAATTGCCGTGAATGACCGATTGGGAATCGAGCCAGACGCCGCTTGACCGACCTCCAGGGCGGAGGCTTCAATCCGCCCTGGGGCGACAAGGGAGGACCATCTGCCCAGCTTAGCCGCGATGTGCGCCGTGCAGGCGAAGTGTTACGCAGTTCGGTGACTACTGTCGCTTCTTCCACAACCGCACCGTGGCGATCGAAGGCTGGACGTAGCCAGAGGGGTCAGATACTTCGCCAGTCGCCGCGCGCGACGTAATCGTATTAGTTGTCAACTGGCCACCGATATAGCCCGTTGGAAGGTCGGCTAGTTGGAGAAAGCACCTGTACGCGGTGACACCGACTTCTGGGACATCGGCTCGGTTGGCGCGACACTCGCCGTGTCCCGTGAACGACGTTGAACCCAGATTTCCCCGCCCAAAGAAATTGATCACCATCGGATCCGCCGTGGCACCGAGACACGTGTGGATGCGGCCAATCTGCTTTCCCCTTACGTTTGTTACCCTGCCGTCGTCGGCGTGGATGGTGATGGCCAGAAACGTATGGTCGTCTTCGAACGTCGCGTTCCCGAATCCGGCTTGCTCCTCAGCGCAGTAAGCAGTTGGCGCTACTCGGGACAATCGCAGCGACCTTGCACGTAGATATCCTCGACCCCAGGTACAGCCCTTGAGCGTTGAGCCGCCCGGCTCAGAGGCCGCACCGGCAAGCAAGAGCATCGACACCGCGACAACTAGCCTCCGCATCAAGTCCTCCTTCGGAACGATCATTCGGCCAAATGTGACGCGGGCACGGTATACCTGACCCATCCCGCCTTCGCCGATTAGCGCGGTGATTTTCGTCGACGCAGAAGGGCGGGTGAGGGCGAAAGTGCCGCGATTATACGAGCGCGGCCGGCCTGACTGATAGGATTACTCTCGATGAACGCCGCAGTGGCTTCCGACACCCCGGGGGCTTTTGGAACATACTTCGCGACTGCTCGTGATGTATCGCGCACGGTTATTGCACCGGGCATGTGGCAGCGACCGGCCTTCCGATGGGGAACGCATACGCGTTCAACATCTGAGACGCGCAGCACCGGTGTGAAATCGCGGATAATGCCCGCCGTGCTG
>JBKPCD010000258.1:0-34569 GCA_046727175.1 Acidobacteriota bacterium
ATGGGCGGCGGAGTTTTATGCCCCGAGCGGTACCGGTGTCGACATCATTCACGTGTGGGCGACGACGCCATCCGGCGCTGCGACGTTCCTTGGAGCTGCGACCTACGGCCTGGACCGTCCTGATGTTGGCGCGTGGCTCGGCCCCGAGTACAGACCGTCGGGCTTCGCGCTCGACGCGTTGCTTCCGCCCGGCACGTACGCAATCTCCGTGTACGCCCGTAGCACGACGACTGGTACGTTCCGAACGGTGCGCGTCGTTGCGGTGGTCGTGCAGCCTCTCTCCGTCGCCTCGACTCGTCTGCGACCCTGACTGCCTCTGGCCGCGTGTACCGGATCTACTTGATCGGCGCAGACGCCGACGCGACGCACTGCCACTTGCCATCAGGCATCTTGATCCACGTGTCGGCCCAGCGTTCCTTTGCGTCCACCGCTTTCCCGGTACCATCGGTGCCCTTGCCCGTCCAGGAGCCCGTCACGATCGCGGTGTCGCCATGGACGGTGACTTTCATATCGCCGATCTCGTTCGTCGCCCACTTGGACTTCTTTGTCCGCGCGATGTATTCAGCCTTCGTGTGCAGCGACCCGTCGGAGTCGAGACTGACGAAGTCCGCAGCCAGTATGGGCGCAAGCGCGTCACCATCGGCCGCTTTCGAGGCCTTCACCCATTGATGCTCCAGGTCCATCAACGCTTTTGCGACGGCGCCCCCCGCCGTCGTGCCACCATCTTTGGCGGCCTTTTGTTGCGCCACGACACCGACCGATAACAGCAGAACCACGCCGACTGCAAGGAATCGCTTCATCGCTCTGACCTCCGAGAACTGATGGTGCTGAACGTGGGTTTACCCCGAACGACCACGAAGGCTGCCAGGAGCCGTATTGGGAACGGCCGAGTATAGCTCATCTGTGACGGGATTGTGCCTGCCCGGCACGATCAATTCTTCAGCGCAAACGCGACGTAGGCTCTCCCGATCCTGAACCCAGCCGCTGAAACAGCAGCCGGCGGGCCCTGCGATCCTTGCTCTCCCAGTAGTTGATGCCGCGCTCGACGATCCCTTGCAGGTTGTCGTGGACCCAGATCTCCTTTCCGGTCGTCGCATCGAGCGCAACGAGCGCGTTGCTCCTCGCGAGCACGTACATCACGTGGTCGACAATCACCGGATTGAAGACGTAAAGGATGTTGTCGTTCGTCGGGTACGTTCACGCGAGCTCGCGCTGATCGACATTAGCCTTGGTGATCAGCGTCAGCCGAGATAGTGGGAGTTGTCGGGCCCGTCGCCGTACTTGCGCCAGGATTTGCGATCCTGTCCGTTGGTGTCGAGCCGGAGTGTTGCGGTCGTGAATTGAGATGGCAATGATGATCGTCCTGCATCGGCGAAGCGCCGAACGCGCGTCATGAAGCCTCCAGAATAATCGATAATCGCGCGATGGCTAACACGACCACGACGCGGCGGCAATCGGCTTCGGCGCTGAAAGCGCTCGGGCGCCAAGCACCAGGTGCTCCAGGCCCAGCGCCAAGCCTTCATGTCATGTACCACCCGCCGTTGACGTGAATCGTCTGGCCGGTGATGTATCCGTTCGATGCCACCGCGACCACCAGGTCAGCGACTTCATCAACCGACCCGAACCGACCGACCGGAATTCGATCTGGCCGGGCGTTCGCGTTCGAGGCAATCATCTCGGTTTCGATGAGCGCTGGCGCGACGGCGTTCACGGTGATTCCCTCACCCGCGAGCCGGCTCGCGTAGAAATGCGTGAGACCGAGCATCCCGGCTTTCGAGGCGGCGTAATGGGGCCCGACGATGCCGCCGACGTGCGCTGCGACGGACGAGATGTTCACGATCCGCCCCCACTGCCGACGGCGCATGCCCGGCAGCACTGCCTGAGTCACGAGAAAGCAGGATTTCAGGTTCGTCGTCACGAGCTCGTCCCAGTCTCGCTCCGCGATCTCGTCGATCTCCTGGGGCCGTGAGACGCCCGCGTTGTTCACGAGGATGTCGACAGACCCGAGTTGGTCATAGGCCACCCGGACCAACCGCTCGACGTCTGCCGCTTGTGAGACGTCGGCCTGGACGGCGATACACTCCCGTCCGGCCTCGCGGACTTCGGCGGCCGCCTCCTCGGCGTCGCTGAATCGGGTCTGAAAGTTGATCACGACGTGCGCGCCCGCGCGCGCAAGTGCCACAGCAGTCGCGCGCCCGATGCCGCGGCTCGAGCCCGTCACAAGGGCCACTCTCCCAGCAAAATGAGTCATGAGACTAAGAAGTCAGCAGTAAGAAGTACGAAGTACGACTGATGAATGAAGTTTACTTCCGACGTCTTGCTTCGGATCGTCGGCGTCGGGGAAGTCGACGTCTTCGTGCAGCTCGTGGTTCGCGAGGCTCGTTGGCGGGACGAAGCAGCAGATGACCTTCATCTCCTCGTCGCTCGTGTTGTGCAGCAGGTGGACCGCGCCGCGTGGGAACAGCACGGTGCTTCCGATGCGGACCGGCGCAACCTCGCCCGAGACGAAGTGGCGGCCGAACGGCTCGATCAGCCCTACGTAGGTGCCGGAATGAATGAAGCCGATCGTGCGCCTTACCGGCCTTCGCTGCACCGAGTCATGATGCAGCGCTCATCCCGCAGCCTTCCTGCCGCGAGCAGGGGTGCGCCTGCCGGCGCCTTTTCGCCGATTGGCCTCGGCCTCTTCCATCGACGCGCGCAGCAACTGGCCCGGCTCCTCGATATGTCGCCGCATCTCGCGCTCGGCCGCTGCCGCGTCGCGAGATTTCAACGCATCGATCAGCGAGACGTGCCGCTCGACAATCTCGTGAAGCGACCGATGTGACTTCGACACGGTCAGGAACGTAGTCGTCGCGAGACGCATGCGCTCCCAGAACTGCTTGAGCAGCCAGTTGCCCGACGCCTCGACGATCGTGAGGTGGAACGCGTAGTCGGCGTCGACTTCGGCGCGCATGTCCCCTTTCGCCGCGGCGCTGCGCAGCGCGAGCAACAGCTTCTCGAGCTTCTTCAGGCCGGCCGCATCGATGCGCGTGGCCGCTTCTCGCGCGGCCAGCCCTTCGAGCGCCGCGCGAATGGGGTAGATCTGCACGAGGTCTTCGACGGAGATCTGCCGGACCATCGCGCCGCGGTACGGCGAGCTGACGACGAAGCCGAACAGCTCGAGATCGCGCAGCGCCTCTCGTACGGGGGCCTGGCTGACGCCAAACCGCTGCGCGATGCGCGTCTCGACGATGCGGTCGCCCGGCGCGAGACGGCCGCTGAGGATGTCGTCGATCAAGTGATCGCGGATGTCCTCGCGAAGCACGCGCCGCTCCAGCGTCTGACGACCGAATCCCTTTGCGTTCACAACGCTTTCTGAGATGGCTCCAGGTTCCAGCCAACACGAACCCTGAACCGTAGCCGGGAACCGAGCACGGGGGAACCCGGAACGTCGCGATCGTTATCGATTCTCGATTATGTTCTGGTAAACGGACGGCTATCAAGTAGCACGTCGGCGCGGGTGTCGACTGCCCATTCACGCGATCCACTGACAAGTTGCAGGTTCCAGGTTCCAGGTTCCAGGTTCCAGGTCAGCTTCGCAGGTTCTCGCGAGAACGTGGAACTCACCTGGAACCGGGAACCTGTGAACCCGGAACCCGGACAGGTCTTGACACCCCCCGCGCTCTGTGTGGTAGGTTCGCAGTCAGCGTTATGCTTTCCGGTCTCACCTGTTGTCGTCCGTCCATCGCCGCGACCGCGTGTCGTTGCACATGTACGTGGCCGACACGCAGGTGAGAAGCGATCGCAGCTCTCCTCGACAGTTCCATCCACATCGCTTCTCCCGCTGAACGTCGGCCTCGCCAACGTTGACTGTTGATCGCGCCGCGACCCGTTAATCCGCAGGTGCGGATCCGGGCCGGGGTGCAGGCGCGCGTTCTGCGCGCTCGACTGGAATTGCTGCCCTGTCGAATTCCGGCAGCAGCGTGCTTCTTGAGCAACGGATATCCAAGATGACGAAACTCTGGCGCGTGTTGACGCTGTTCGCTGCAGCCGGCATCGGTCTGCTCGCCATCGAGCTGAGGGCGCCCGATGCGCAGTCGACGCTTCTCAACGTCTCCTACGATCCGACGCGCGAGCTCTATCAGGACTTCAACGGCGCCTTCGCAAGACACTGGCATGCGAAGACGGGATCATCGGTTCAGATTCGTCAATCCCACGGGGGATCCGGCGCCCAGGCGCGAGCCGTGATCGACGGCCTCGACGCTGACGTGGTCACGCTCGCGCTCGGGTACGACGTCGACGCCATCGCGCGTGCGGGTCTGATCCAACCTGGCTGGCAGAGCCGGCTGCCGAACAACAGCTGCCCATACACCTCCACGATCGTGTTCCTCGTCCGCAAGGGAAACCCGAAGGGCATCAAGGACTGGGGCGATCTCGTGAAGACAGGGATTTCCGTCATCACGCCGAACCCGAAGACCTCAGGGGGTGCGCGCTGGAATTATCTGGCGGCCTGGGGATATGCGGTCAGACAGCCGCAGGGTTCCGAGACGAGTGCGCGCGAATTCGTGCGTCGTCTCTTCAGGAACGTTCCAGTGCTCGATTCCGGAGCACGGGCTGCGGCGACCACCTTCGTGCAGCGTGGAGTCGGCGACGTGCTGCTCGCGTGGGAAAACGAGGCGCACCTCGCGCTGTCCGAGTCCGCAGGCGCCGTCGAGATCGTCGTGCCCTCGGTCAGCGTCCTGGCCGAGCCTCCAGTGGCTGTCGTCGACAAAGTCGTCGACAAGAAAGGCACGCGCGCGATCGCCGAAGCGTACGTGCAGTACCTCTACTCGCCCGAAGGTCAGGAGATCGCCGCGAAGCGTTTCTACCGGCCGCGGGACCCGCAGGTCGCAGCCAAGTACGCGTCGACGTTTGTGAAGCTCACGCTGTTCACGGTCGATCAGCTCTTTGGCGGATGGCAGAAGGCGCAGACGGCTCACTTCGCCGATGGCGGCGTGTTCGATCAGATCTACCGGCCCGGGAGCTGATGAAGCCGATGGTACGTTCGCGTCGCAGCGCGGCTCTGCCAGGGTTTCGCGTGACCATGACGTTCACGCTGGTCTACCTGTGCGCAATCGTCCTGGTGCCGCTCGCGACGCTGCCCGCCGGCGCGCTGGCGCTCGGATGGAAGCCGCTCGTCACCGCGCTGAGCGATTCGCGCGTTCTCGCGTCTTATCGTCTGACGCTTGGCGCTTCGTTCGCCGCCGCGTGCGTGAACGCCGTGTTCGGCTTGCTCATCGCGTGGGTCCTCGTACGCTACGACTTCCCCGGACGAAAGATCGTCGACGGCCTAATCGATCTGCCGTTCGCATTGCCCACCGCAGTGGCGGGAATCACGCTGACGACACTGTATGGGCCGAATGGCTGGCTCGGACGTCCGCTCGATCAGTTGGGAATTCGGGTCGCGTTCACCCCTGTCGGGATCACCGTCGCGCTCGTGTTCATCGGCTTGCCGTTCGTCGTTCGAACGCTGCAGCCCGTGCTCGCGGATCTCGATGTCGACGTCGAAGAGGCCGCAACGACGCTCGGCGCGAGCCGTCGGGACGTGATCGTTCGGGTAATCCTCCCGTATCTGTATCCCGCCTGGCTGACGGGGTTCGCGCTGGCCTTTGCGCGCGCCATTGGCGAGTACGGATCCGTCGTGTTCATCTCGGGAAACATGCCGATGCGGACCGAGATCAGCTCGCTCCTCATCATCACCAGGCTCGAGCAGTACGACTACGCGGGCGCCACAGCCGTGGCGCTCGTCATGCTGATCGTTTCGTTCGTCCTGCTGCTGACGATCAACGCGGTACGTGGATGGAGCGCGCGCCGGGTGGCGATTTGAGCATGCAGCCACGGCCCACGGCTTCAACGTTCGGCCCGTCGAGCCCGGCGCTCCGTCTGAACCCTTTGCTTACGGAGCCGAGGTGGGTGCGGGTTGGCGCCATGAGCATCGTGTTCGCGTTCCTGACCGTCTTCCTCATTGTTCCATTGGTCGCGGTATTCTCGGAGGCGTTCGCACGTGGCTTCGACGCCTTCTCGTCGGCAATTCACGACGCGGACGCACGCGCCGCCGTGCGCCTGACCCTCATCACCGCGGCGTTGGCTGTGCCCGCGAACGCGCTCTTCGGCATCGCCGCCGGATGGGCAATCGCGAAATTCGAGTTCCCTGGCAAGGCGCTGCTGACAACCCTCATCGATCTGCCGTTCGCGGTCTCGCCCGTCGTGTCCGGGCTGGTTCTCGTGCTGTTGTTCGGGCGTCGCGGGTGGATCGGTCCCTGGCTCTCGGCGCACGGGCTGCAGATCATCTTTTCCGTACCTGGAATCGTGCTCGCGACGACGTTCGTGTCGTTCCCGTTCGTGGCGCGCGAGGTCATCCCGATGCTCGAGGCGTCAGGCAACGCCGAGGAGGAAGCCGCCCGCGTGCTCGGTGCGAGCGGCCTGCAGACGTTCTTCAGGGTCACACTGCCGAACATCAAGTGGGGCGTGCTCTACGGGGTCATTCTGTGCAACGCGCGAGCGATGGGGGAGTTCGGCGCCGTGTCGGTGGTCTCCGGTCACATTCGAGGCATCACGAACACGCTGCCGCTTCACGTGGAGGTCCTCTACAACGAGTACCACATCCAGGCCGCCTTCGCGGTCGCGTCCCTTCTTGCCGGGCTGGCGATCATCACCTTGATTCTGAAGGCAATCGTCGAGCGTCGCGTTCACGATCGGCCGCACCCGATCGCCGAGCGCGTGCCGGAGCCGCAGTTATGGGCATCGAAGTCAGAAGCCTGACGAAGACGTTCGGTCACGTCAGTGCGCTGCAGGATGTGAGTTTCACCGTCGGGACCGGTGAGCTCTTCGCACTCCTCGGTCCGTCGGGATCGGGAAAGACCACGCTGCTGCGCGTCATAGCGGGACTCGAGGCGGCCGACGGCGGAGCGGTGCTCTTCGACGGGAGAGATGCGACCACGACTGACGCGCGCGATCGCGGCGTCGGGTTCGTGTTCCAGCACTACGCGCTTTTTCGGCACATGACGGCGTTCGACAACGTCGCGTTCGGCCTGCGGGTCCGTCCCCGCCGCGATCGCTTGTCGGCCGCGGCAATCTCGGCGAAGGTGCGTGACCTGCTCGCGCTGGTCCAGCTCGGGCACCTGGCGGATCGCTATCCATCCCAACTCTCCGGTGGACAACGGCAGCGTGTCGCGCTCGCGCGTGCGCTGGCCGTCGAGCCGCGCATGCTGCTGCTCGATGAGCCGTTCGGCGCGCTCGACGCACGCGTCCGCCACGACCTCAGGCAATGGCTCCATCGTCTGCACGACGAGATCCGCCTGACCAGCGTGTTCGTCACGCACGATCAGGAAGAAGCGTTCGAGCTCGCCGAGCGCGTCGTGATCCTGAACGACGGACGCATCGAACAGCAAGGACGGCCGGACGACGTGCTGGAGAACCCGGCGAATCCCTTCGTGGAGCGGTTTCTCGGACGGGCGTCAGGCTCGGGGCTTTCGGCTCTTGGCAAGCTGCTGGGTATCGAACAGACC
This sequence comes from Acidobacteriota bacterium, assembly GCA_046727175.1. GTDB lineage: Bacteria > Acidobacteriota > Vicinamibacteria > Vicinamibacterales > 2-12-FULL-66-21 > JBKPCD01. The sequence continues at coordinate 7,527 of JBKPCD010000258.1, forward strand.
TCATTACGTGTTCGGAGAACAGGCGAACCACTGTGAACAGAGCAACTGTCTACCCGATAGAGCTTATGAGCGATCGCGGCCCTAAGCCCAAAGCCTTCAGCCTAACGCCGGCTCTCGATCACCTCCGCCTGCTCGAATCCGAGAGCATTCAGATCATCCGCGAGGTGGTCGCCGAGTTCGAGCGCCCGGTGATGCTGTACTCGATCGGCAAGGACTCCTCGGTGCTGCTGCGACTTGCGCAGAAAGCGTTCCACCCCGCCCCGATTCCGTTTCCTCTGCTGCACATCGACACCACGTACAAGTTCAGGGAAATGATCGCGTTCCGCGACTGGTACGCCGCGCAGGTGGGCGTTCGGCTGATCGTCCACACGAACGACGCCGCGGTCGCCGAGGGGACGCAGCCGTTCGCGGTCGGCACACAGCGCTGTTGCGGTCTCCTCAAGACAAAAGCACTCCTGGATGCGCTCCAGAACGGCAACTTCGACGCGGCGTTCGGTGGAGCCCGGCGCGATGAGGAACGGTCGCGCGCGAAGGAGCGCGTCTTCTCGCTCCGGGACGCGAACGGGCAATGGGATCCGAAGCGGCAGCGGCCCGAGTTGTGGCAACTCCTGAACGGCCGAATCGGGCCGGGCGAAAGCATCCGCGTGTTTCCGCTGTCGAACTGGACCGAGCTCGACGTCTGGCACTACATCGACGTCGAGCGCATCCCCGTCGTCCCGATGTACTTCGCCAGGGAGCGCGACGTCCTCGTCCGCGGAAACAGCTTGATCCTCCTCGAGCAGCCGTTCGTGCCGTTGGTGCCGGGCGAACGGCCGCAGCGCATCCGATGCCGAATGCGATCGCTCGGTTGTTCGCCGTGCACGGGCGCTGTGCGGTCAGATGCCGACACGGTGCCGAAGATCATCGACGAGCTCATGTCCACGCGGAATTCCGAGCGGCAACTGCGTGTCATCGATTACGACCAGGACGGCTCGATGGAGCTGAAGAAACGCGAGGGCTACTTCTGAATGTCAGGCCTCCTCCGCCTCTGCACGGCCGGAAGCGTCGACGACGGCAAGAGCACGTTGATTGGACGGCTGCTGTACGACTCACGTGGCGTGTACGAGGATCAGGTGCGCTCGGTGGAGGCCGCCTCGCGAAACCGCTCGGCGGGTCCAATCGACTTTTCTCTGTTCACTGATGGACTGAGGGCCGAGCGCGAGCAGGGAATCACAATCGACGTTGCCTACAGGTATTTCGCCACGGCGCGGCGGAAGTTCATTCTGGCCGACACACCCGGGCACGAGCAGTACACGCGCAATATGGCGACCGGCGCTTCTACTGCGGACCTCGCGATCCTGCTCGTCGACGCACGTCGCGGCGTACGCGAGCAGACGCGCCGACATGCGCGAATCGCTCGCTTGCTGGGGATTTCGCAATTCGTGCTGGCCGTCAACAAGATGGACCTCGTCGGCTTCGACGAGCAGGTGTTCGACGAGGTCCATGCCGAGTTCTCGTCGTTGATGGATCGGACGTTCGTGGCCATTCCGCTCAGCGCGCTGCACGGCGACAACATCACCTCGCGCAGCGATCGCATCCCCTGGTACGGAGGACCCAGCCTGCTCGAACATCTCGAGACGGTGGAGATCATCACGGATGCGCCCGATGGCACGTTCCGCTTTCCGGTGCAGCTGGTGCTGAGGCCTGAGCAGGACTTCAGAGGTCTGGCCGGACGCGTCGCTTCGGGCGCGATACGTCCAGGCGATCCAGTCACCGTCTGGCCTACTGGAGCGACGACCACGGTCAGGCGCATCGTCTCGTGGGACGGTGACCTGGATCGTGCCTTCGCGCCGATGTCGGTGACGATGGTCCTCGATGATGACCTCGACGTGAGCCGCGGGGATGTGCTCGCCGCCGGTTCGATGGAGGTCGGACGCGGGATCGCGGCTGACCTCGTCTGGATGGACGAGCGGCCGCTCGAGCCACGGCGCGTGTACCTGCTCAAGCACACCACTCGCGTCGTGACGGCCGAAGTGGACCGCCAACTCACCCTGAATCAGATCGAACACGTCACGGTCACGACATCGAGTCCGCTGGTTTTCGATCCGTATCCGCAGAACAGGACGACCGGCAGCTTCATCCTGATCGATCCGGCGACCAACTTCACGGCAGGCGCGGGGATGATCCGGCACGTGGAGCAGGTGAAGCCGTTGGCGACAGTGCATTCGCTGGCTGCCGAGCGGCTCGCTCGGGCGGCCCGAGCGGCCGCCACCGACAGCGGCGCTGTCGACGCCGTTCGGCGGATGCTCGAGGAGATTCTCACGTGAGCAACATCAAGGCAGATCTCTCCAATCACCTCGCGCAGGCCGCTGCGCCGTGCGTCACGTCGAGCTTCCAGGCGGAGTGTGTGGTCCTGGTGCACATGCTGCGCGAGATTCGCCCCGACATCCCGGTGCTGTTCCTGGATACGGTCCACCACTTCGCAGAAACGTATGCCTATCGCGATGAGCTCGTCGATCGATGGCAGTTGAACCTGATCACGCTGCGCGCGGTGGAGCCTCAGCGAGGATTGTGGGAACGCGACACGCACGCCTGCTGCGCACGCCACAAGGTGGAGCCGCTCTTCGGCGCACTCGAGTCGTACGATGTCTGGTTCACGGCGCTTCGACGCGAGCAGTCACCCTCGCGCGCGAACCTCGCAGAGGTCGAACCATTCCGCCTCCCGAGCGGCAAGGTGCTGCGCAAGGTCAGCCCGCTTGCGGCGTGGACGACGAAGCAGGTGTGGACCTACGCGAAGGCACATGGCATCCCTCTCCTGCCGCTCTACGAGCTCGGTTACACGAGCATCGGCTGCGAGCCATGCACGTCGCTGCCGCTCGACCGGTCGAATCCGCGGTCCGGCCGATGGCACGGGCAGAAGCTGGAGTGCGGCATCCATGTCGAGGCTTCGCTGGATCAGAAGCTAGAAGTTAGAAGCTAGAGTGTCAGACGCTCTACCTTCTAGCTTCTAACTTCTGTCACGGCTGGTCCAAAGATCGGCTCCCCGGCGCGCGCCATCCAGAGTCCCAGCACCGAAATCGCAAACACGAGCCCGAGCGTCAGCAAGGCGGTTCCCGAGTACAGGCTCTCGGCGCGCATCGTGAGAGGCATGCGCATCGTGAGCGCGCTGATCGTGAACATGACGACGGTCGCGAACAGTCCGAACCGCAGGAGCACTGCGAGGAAAACGACGGCCACGACTACCTGATAGATCGCGACGAGCCACAGCTGCGCCGTGTCGTTGAAATTCAGCGTCACGCCGACGAGCGCCACGAGCAGGAGCGCGAGGCCCGCCGCAAGATAGTCGGCGGACACTCGCTGGAACTTCAGTCGCGCCGCCATCCTTCTGACGATCTCCCTGAAAACCGTGAACATCATCACCGTCAGCAACGCCGACTGAAGACCGTTGTTGATGCTGATCGTGATTACCAGCAGGAAATATCGGGTGTGCTCGAGCACGCCGACGTCCGGCTTGGCCGGGATCGGCTCCACCCAGCCAAAGAACCGAGGCATCAGCCTGTTCAGCTGATCGAGCAAGTTGAGCGCAAGACCGCAGACGGCGCCGATGACGATGTCGCGGCCGATCACGGCATCCTGCATCCGGCCGGTCATCGCACGCGACCACCCCACCAGCATCGTCGGCCAGCTCCGACGGACGAACGGTTCGATCGCGAGGTACACGAGATACATGACCGCGGCGACAAACAGCGCGAGACCGAGCCACGCGAACAGCCGATCGGTCTCGTCGCCCAGGCGCACCACGTGCGGAAGGAGCGCCCAGCTCACGGTGATGAGCATGAACATCACGACGCCCAGCGCGTGGGCGCCGCGTCGATCCGCCCGACCAGATCGGATGTTACGACGTGCCAGGACGACCGCTGCAGCAAGGAGCAGGAGGATGATCGCAGTCTGAACCGAATCGCGCGACTCTCCTCGCGAGTCAGTATCGGGATCGCGCGATGCCTTCGTCCAGGGTCCGACTATTTCGAACGACACCGGACGCGCGCGATACGCCGCTGCTTCAATCGTGATCTCGGTTTTCGTCCCGGGCAGCGTGCCGCGCCAGGCGCGCCGCTCGTCCGCGAAGGTCTGCGGCGTCCGCGCGGGCGTCGCATCGGCGAACGTCGCGATGTCGAGTCCTGCGGCGGCGAACAGCGGACGCCAATCGGCAGCGCCAGAGACAGGTGGTGGTTTCTCGACCTGCGGAGGTACCGCAAAGAACGAAAGCAAGCGACCATTCGTGTCGGTCCAGAGAAGCGTCATGCCCGCCGTGTTCAGCGGTGGATCTCCGGAATCCGGAATGTTCAGCCTGTTGTTTGGGACGAGCGTGATGGGACTCGTCCGGTACCAGAAGAGCAACGCTGCCGGGCGTCCTGCTGCAAGATCCTGCCAGTGTGTCTGACCGCTCCCGTTGCGCCGCGCCCAATCGAGTAGTCATCGTTGTAGGTCAACGCCGATGAACGATCGAGGGGCGTGTCGGCGTACCCGAAACTCCTGCGGAGCTCTTCGGCGTGATCGAGGAGAACGGACGGAGGCTTCGTCAGCGGCACGCGCGCAAGGAGCGACGTCCGATCGCCGAGTGCGGCCACTGCGATGAGCAGCAGGCCCGTGCACGCGAGCAATGTGATTCCCGCGCCTGGCGACAGGGTCGCGCTTTCTCCGCCGGCGGCCGCGACCATTTCAGGTGAGGGCGTTTCGCCGGCGGCGAGCGCGGCTGCCAGAGGGTCGCCGCCCGGCAGCGATGCCGCTACCGCGAGTGCCGATGTGGGCCGCCGAGCAGGATCGACCTCGAGGCATCGCAGGATGCCGCGCTCGATCGTTGCATCGAGCGACTTCACCAGCTCGGACGGCGGCGTGATGACGCCGGATGAATGCTGCGCGACGAGATCCGGCAGTGTCTTCGCGTCGAAAACGCGCCTGCCCGTGAAAAGCTCGTACAGCACGAGGCCGAGGGCATAGATGTCGCTTTTGATCGTCGTGTCGCGTCCCTCGAGCTGCTCGGGAGCCATGTACGCTGGCGTCCCGGCGACGACATCACGGATCACACCTATCGCGGCGAGGCTGAAGTCCATCAAGCGAACCTTGCCCGTTCCGTCGAGCATGACGTTGGCGGGCTTCAGATCGCGATGGATGACTCCACGCTCGTGCGCAGCGGCGAGCCCAGCGCAGATTTGACGAGCAATTTCGAGCGCTTTGTCCTCAGGAAGCCGTCCGATGCGGCGCAGGAGCGACGAGAGGTCTTCTCCGTCGACGTACTCCATGCTCAAGAAGAGCTGCCCCAGAGCGTCGCCGATGTCGTAGACGCGGCAGACGTTCGGATGCGAGACCTGACGCGCGGTGCGCACCTCGCTGTGGAACTGCGCGAGCCGAACAGGATCGTGGCTGAGGCTCTCGGGCAGGAACTTGAGCGCGACCGGCTGGCCCAACCGAAGATCGTCGGCGCGATAGACCTCTCCCATACCGCCCCTGCCGAGCAGACCCAGGATGCGGTAGCGTCCTTCGAGCACCTCGCCCGGTGCGAATCGGCCGTAGTCGGTCGTTCCCGACGAGCTGAGCCAGCCTGTCGTCGAAGACGGCGAGGAGCCTCGGGCCAGGCGTGTTTCGTCAGCGGCGCTGATGCCAGCTCCCGGTGAGGTCACATCATCCATGAGGGGCCAGATATACCAAAAGTCGACCGCTTAGTGTCAGCAATCAGTTCGAGTCAGACGCTAATCCCGGAGTTCACTTGTGTTGCTGTGGGGCGCGGTCTTCAGACCGCGCCTGCGCGGGGCTGAAGCCCCGCCGGTACATGCGAACAACTGAATCGCGGGGTTAGGCGCGCCCCCGGCGCGCCCCGCCGGAGCGGGGCGAAGGGGCGCCTTCACCCCAGCGCGCGGAAAACGCGCCGGGGACCCCGGACCCGCGAGCGACGGGGATGGGTGGTCCGCCGGGGCGAAGCCCCCGGATTCAATCGACGCTGATATCGTCGAGAAAGCGGTACATCACGTAGGCGTCGACGAGCCCGAGCTCTCGGTGGCGGAACGCCTTCGGCAGCGTGCCGACGATCTCGAATCCGATCTTGCGCCAGAGCGCGACCGCTGCCGTGTTGGTGCTCACGACGAAATTGAACTGTATCGCATCGTATCCGGCGCGTTTTGCTTCACGCAAGCAGTGTCGCCCGAGTGCTTCACCGATGTGGCAACCCTGACTGCGTGGGTCGACCATGAACGAGGCGTTCGCGACGTGCGACCCGAGATCCCGCCGGTTCGGGATCAATTTGTACATCCCTGCGATCCTCGCTCCGTCCTCGGCCACCCACGACGCGATCCCCGGCCCCATGAAGTACGTGCGCGCATCCTCGTAGCTCGTGTCCGGTGCGAAGACATACGTCGTCCCTGTCGACACCACTGCCTGGAAGATCGTCCACATCTGCTCCCAGTCGGCAGCGACAGCGGGTCTGATCGCAATGTTGAAACCGCTTCGCATCGGGCTGCCGAAGATCATTCGCGGCACAGGCGCGGAACAGCACGCCCGCCCTCGATTATGACATCCGGGAGGATTGAGCGGAGCCCCGAACCGAGATCCCAAGCACCTGACCGAGCTGCCGAACGACCGAGCCACCGAGCTACCGGCGCCGCTTGTGTCCCCGTTATCATTAGATGTAGAAACAACAGATGGCTTCTCGCCGACTCCGCCTGAACGTATTGGCGCCACGACACATCATTCAATCAAGGACAACGATATGAGATTGCTCGCGATCGTCGGTCTGGTGGTTTTTTCGGCATCGCTCTCGGCGGCCAGTTTAAATCAAGAGACTGCAAAGAAGAGCGCCGGGGCCAAGTCGGGCGCCGCCCGCACGATTGAGATCACGGCCGGAGACGATATGAAGTTCGGCGTCACGCAGATCGACGCCAAGGCGGGCGAGCAGCTGCACATCGTGCTGAAGTCCATCGGCAAGATGCCGAAGGTCGCCATGGCGCACAATTTCATCCTGCTGAAGCCGGACGCTGATCCGGTTGCCTTCAATACAGCCGCGATGAACGCTCGCGCGACCGATTTCGTCCCGCCCGAGCTGAAGAGCCAGGTTCTGGCAATCACGGCGCCGGGCCTCGTGGGCCCCGGCGAAACGGCCGAAGTGACGTTCAAGGCGCCGACGAAACCAGGGAGTTACACGTTCCTGTGTTCGTTCCCGGGCCACTTCGCAGCAGGGATGAAAGGCACGCTCACGGTCAAGTAAGGTGCCATCATGGATCGCCTGCGTACTCTCCGTCTCTGGCGCGCAGGTGCGGCGATCGCAACGGCGCTGCTGGCTGCCCCGCAGCCGAGTGCGGCGCAGTCCGCGATGGCGACGGTCTCGATCGAGGTAAGGGATCAGACGGGCGCGGTCCTGCCCGATGTCCTGGTCACGATGACGAACCAGGCCACTGGCATTCCGCAGCGCGACACGAGCTCGGCGCAGGGCACGCTCGTGTTCGCGCGTGTGCGCACCGGACTCTACACGCTCGTCGCCACACGCGACGGCTTCAAGACCGAAGTCGTGCGTGACATCTGGGTGCAGCCGGCGATACACGGAACGATCACGATTGCGCTCAGCCCCGGAGCCCTGACCGAGCAAGTGATCGTCACCGCCGACCCGAGCACGGTCAGGATCGGCAACAGCACTGTCGGTGAAGTGTTCAATCCGCAGGAGCTCCTCGGCCTTCCTGCGGACGAGCGGGAGCCGCTTCACTTCGCGGTGCAGGCGCCGGGCGTCGCACCGCCTGCGCCCGGCTCGCGGCTGTCGACGCAAGGCAACACCGGCGTGAACAGCAGCGGCGCACGCGAAGCTGCCAACAACTTCCTGCTCGACGGCGTCGACAACAACGACCTGTTCCTGAATCGCCTCGTCATCAATCCAAGCCTCGACGCGATTCAGGAGTTCGCGCTTCTTCAGAACACGTACGACGCCGAGTACGGACGGAGCAACGGCGCCCAGGTCAGCATCGTGCTCAAATCGGGCACGCGCGATCTGCACGGCTCTGCGTACGAGTTCTTCCGGCATTCGTCGATGGACGCACGCAATCCGTTCCTGCCCGACGACGAATCGAAGCCGCTGCTGCAGCGCCATCAGTTCGGCGGAACGCTTGGCGGTCCCGTGAAGCGGCTGCCGTCGTTTTACTTCCTGAACATAGAAGCCATCGACGGCCGGGAAGCGGAGACGCGTCTCGCGCACGTCCCAACAGCACCCGAGCGCGCCGGCGATTTCAGTCGGAGTGCCCTCACGATCCGTGACCCGTTCACCGGTCAGCCGTTTGCCGGCAACACGATTCCAGCTTCGCGGATCAGCACCGCAGCGTCGCGCGCGGCGAATCTCTACCCGCTTCCCAACCGCGCCGATGCACAGGCGAACTTCGTTTCCTCACAGGCGGCCGAGCGGAACGCGGTGCAGTTCACCGTCAAGACCGATCACCACCTGTGGCGCGACTCGCAGCTGATCGCGCGATACAGTTTCAGCAGGGACGAGCGCGACCTGCCGTTTCCCGTCCGCGGGAGGAACCTCCCGGGCTTCGGCGTTTCGGTGCTCGATCGCGGCTACAACCTCGCGCTGGGCTTAACGTCGACCGTCGGTCGCCGCGCACTCAACGAAGTTCGGTTCGGTCTCAACGGCCTCCGTCGCGAGAACCTGCCCCAGAGCGCGGGCACGAACGGCTTCGCCGCGCTCGGCATCAACGGACCGTCGCTCGACGACGTCGACCAGGGGTATCCGACGCTGGTGCTCCCCGGATTCGAAACGGTTGGAGACGATCCGAACCTTCCTGTCGTCCGGAGTACGCGAACGTTGCATCTCTCCGACGCGTTGAGCTTCGAGACTGGTCGGCATCACCTGAAAACGGGCGGCGAGTTCCGCGCGTATCGCTCCGACGGCTACAACCACCTGTTCGCGCGCGGCCAGGCGACGTTCCAGGGGGTGTTCACCGGGAGCCCGGTTGCCGATCTGCTGCTCGGGCTTCCCACCATCACCCTCCTCGGCGTCAACGACAATCGGCAGGCGCTGCGCGCGTGGTCGTTGAATGGCTTCGTCCAGGACGATTGGCGGCTCACGCGGACGCTGACGATGAATGCGGGCGTGCGGTACGAATACAACGCCCCGCCGTTCGACGCCGACGATCGCATGCGCATCCTGGACCTCGATAGCTTCCAGTTGCTTCCAGTGGGTGCGAACGGCGTTCCGCGATCGGGGCTGCAGGGTGACTTCAACAACGTCGCGCCACGCGTCGGCATCAGCTGGGATCTCACCGGCCGCGGCACGCTGCTGCTCCGCGGCGGCTACGGAGTCTTCTTCGACAGCGGCACGCTGATCGAGAACTCCGCGTTGTACTTCAATCCGCCGTTTTTCTCGCTGCAGCTCTTCTTCCCAGGCGCGCAGCCGCTGCCGCTCGATTCCCCGTTCCCGACCGGCCGCGGCTTCACGCCACGCCCGGCGATCAACACCCTCGACCCGCATTTTCGAACCGGGTACTCGCAGGAGGCGACGGTGGGCCTCGAGCGTGTGTTTGGAAAGGTGACGACCGCCGCGCGATACGTGACTTCGTATGGCGACGATCTCGTTCGCAAGCGCAATCTGAACCAACCACCGCCGGGGCCGGGGCCCATCGACTCGCGACGGCCGATCGCGGGTCTCGGCGACGTCCTGCTCATCGAGTCGACGGCCTCGTCGAGCTATCACGCGCTCCAGCTGAGCGCCGTCCGCCGGCCCGGCCGCGGCGGCTCGTTCCGCGCGTCGTACACACTGGCGACATCGATGGACGACACGTCGGCGTTCCTTGCCACCGACGGCGATGACAACACGCCGCAGAACAGCCGCGACCTCGGGGCCGAATGGGGGCCCTCGGATTTCGACGTCCGCCATCGGCTCGTGATCACCGGTGCGTACGATCTGTCGCCGTCTTTCAGGTGGCGGTGGTTGCGGATGTGGCAGGTAAGCGGCGTGTTCACGGCGCAATCCGGCCGTCCGTTCACCCCGCGCGTCAGCTTCGACAACAGCAACACCGGCAACGTCGGTGGTGGCACCTTACCCTACGATCGGCCGAACGTCGTCAATGGTCCTCTCGCGATCGATGGTCAGTATGTGACGTACCACGGCCAGACGCTGGCGATCGCACCCAGGTACACCTTCGGCAACGCTGGACGCGACAGCCTCACGGGGCCGGACTATGTCACGGTGGACGCGATGATCGCGCGGCGGATCGCGCTGACGGGCAGCCGGGCCCTGCAGCTCCGCCTGGAGATCTTCAACGCCCTGAACCGCCGCAATTATCAGCTTCCCGACAGCTTCGTGGATCGCGTGACGTTCGGTCAGAGCCTCGCGGCATTCCCGCCGCGGCAGATGCAGGTCGCGGCGCGGTTTACTTTTTAGTTGCACGTACGGAGAACAGAAGATCAGAAGATCAGGAAATCACAAGAAGAGCGCAATGAATTCGTCCGGTTTTCTCCTGATCCTCTAATCTCCTGTTGAACTTCTCCTGATCTCGGGGTGCGCCCCGTACTCACATGACTCTCGTTCGTTACGCCGCCGCCGCCTGTCAGACCGATTTTCCGAATCCGCTCGATCGAACGGGCATGCGCACGAACACCGATCGCATGCTGTCGATGATCGACGCCGCGGTCGCTGGCAGCGCGCCGTTCCTGCCGGTACGCCTGATCGTATTTCCGGAGTTCGCACACGCGGCGCCGGTGTTCGCGACCGTCCGGGAGCTCCTCGACAAGCTCGCGGTCCCAATCCCGAACGAGCACACCGATCGCCTCGAGCAAAAAGCGCGCGAGCACGATGTCTACATTCAGAGCGGATCGATAATCGAAACAGATCCACGCTGGCCCGGTGCGGTGTTCAACACAACGTGCCTCATCGGCCCGAACGGCATTCTGTCGAAATATCGAAAGGTGAACACCTGGATCCCGTACGAAGTCCACAGCAGCCCGCACGATTTCGACGAGTACGACGAGCCGCTTTTTCCGGTCGTGGACACTCCCTTGGGCCGCCTCGGCTGCGCGATTTGCTACGACTGGATCTTCCCTGAGGCGATACGGCAGCTCGCGGCGAACGGCGCCGAAGTGCTCATCCGCGTCTCGGCCTACATGGATCCCTGGGGCGCAACGGAGCCGATGAACTGGTGGACGATCGTCAATCGCTGCCGGGCGCTCGAAAACATCGCGTTCGTTGTCGCCGCGAATCAGGGAGCGAGCTTGCGGCATTACCCTCCCTACTCTTGGCCGGGAGGCAGTCAGATCATCGACTTCGACGGACGCGTGCTCGCCGAAGCGTCCCCGGGGCCCGGTGAACGCATCGTCGTCGCCCCCATCGATGTCAGCGCGCTCCGGCACGAGCGCGCGACACGAAGCGGTCATCACATGCTCGCTCACCTGCGAACGGAAGCGTATCCGATCTACCGCCGCCACATTTACCCTCCCGGTTCCCCGGTCATGCGGACGATGTCGTTCGAGGCCAATGTGGATCGGATCGAAGCGGCGAAAGACGCGCTCGGAGCGACGCGCGATCGAGAGGAGAGCAGGAGGTCAAGAGAATTCCTGTCATAAGCGTCCTGTTCTCCTGGCCTCCCGTGGCGGCGCGAGCGTCGCTGCGCAGCCCCGAGATCGAATATCGAGCCCGGAACCCAAATGCAACGCGGATCGACTACCATAGCGCGCGTGAATTGGCGAACCGTCCGCCGGCGCATCCTCTGGATTGGCGCAAGCGTGCTCGCGCTCTACGTCGTCTTCCTCACGGGGATGTTCATCGTCATGTGCCAGCCGCCGGATCGGTTCGGGCGGATCATGACGTACGTCCCGATGCCGGCGATGCTCATCGTGCCGTTCGAGGCGATGTGGAACGTGGCCCGGGGCGGCAACGTGCGCGTCGGCGATCTCGCGCCGGAGTTCACGCTCGCGACCGTCGATCGCAAGTCGCAGGTGCAGTTGTCTTCATTTCGAGGAAAGCAACCCGTCGTCCTCGTCTTCGGCAGCTACACGTGACCGCCCTTCCGGCGGGAGGTTCCCGCCCTGAACGCGATCTATCAGCGCTATCGCGACACCGCGGCGTTCTTCGTCGTCTACATCGGCGAAGCCCACCCGAGTGACGCCTGGCAGCTCCCGAGCAACGTCCGCGACAAGGTCGTGTACGCCAGCCCGAAGGATATCGGCGAGCGCACAGAGCTCGCCGGGTTGTGCGTCGCTCGGCTTGGGATCAAGGTGCCCGCCGTCGTCGATCGCTTCGATGATGCAACCGAGCGCGCCTACACCGGCTGGCCGGATCGCTTGTATCTGATCGACCGCGAGGGCCGCGTGGCGTACAAGAGCCGGCCAGGCCCGTTCGGATTCAAGCCCCACGAACTGGAGGCCGCGCTGGAAAAAGAAGGTGCTAAAGGTGCTGAAGGTGCTAAAGGTGCTCGCAGCGACTGAGCGCGCGCGCCTTCGTGCCCCCCTAGCACCATCAGCACCATCAGCACCATCAGCACCATCAGCACCGTCAGCACCGTCAGCAGCTCGTTTCAGAATCGGCATGATGAAAACGCTCACGACTCCAATTCGGCAGTGGGTCGAGGAAGTCGGTCAGCTGACAACTCCGGACAACGTTGTCGTCTGCGACGGCGCCGACCGCGAGCGCGATCGCATCGTCAAGGAATGCCTCGCATCGGGAGAGCTGATCGAGCTGAATCAGAAGAAGCTGCCGGGATGTTATCTCCATCGCAGCGCGCCGCACGACGTCGCGCGCACCGAGCACCTCACGTACGTCTGCACGCGATACAAGGAGGATGCGGGACCGAACAACAACTGGATGTCGCCTCCGGATGCGATCCAGAAGCTCACGCCACTGTTCAAAGGCGCGATGAAGGGCCGCACGCTGTTCGTGATTCCGTTCTTGATGGGCCCTCCCGGATCGCGTTTCTCGAAAGTCGGCGTCGAGATAACCGATAGCCGCTACGTCGTGCTGAACATGCGGATCATGACGCGCGTCGGCCAGGTCGCCCTCGATCACCTCGACGAGACGGGTGACTTCACGCGATGCCTGCACTCGCTTGGCGATCTCAGTCCGGATCGCCGATTCATCGTGCACTTCCCCGAGGAGAACGCTGTCTGGTCGATCGGCTCCGGATACGGCGGCAACGCGCTGCTCGGGAAGAAGTGCCTGGCGCTTCGTCTCGCGAGCTGGCTCGCGCGACGAGAGGGCTGGCTCGCGGAGCACATGCTGATCCTCGGCCTTCAGAGCCCCGGCGGGCGCGTGCACTACATCACGGGCGCCTTTCCATCTGCGTGCGGCAAGACGAATCTCGCGATGCTCGTTCCCCCGAAGTCGATGCAGGGATGGCACGCCTGGACGGTCGGCGATGACATCGCATGGCTGCGGCCCGCCGATGATGGTCGTCTTTGGGCGGTCAATCCGGAAGCTGGATTCTTCGGCGTCGTCCCCGGCACGAGCCACCGAACGAACCCGAATGCGTTCGAGATGATTCAGCGCAACACGATCTACACGAACGTCGCGCTGCGGTCCGATGGAACGCCCTGGTGGGAAGGGCACGACGATCCGGCGCCTTCCGAGGCGCTCGACTGGCAGGGACGTCCCTGGACCCCGGCCGCGCCCGAGAAAGCCGCTCACCCGAACAGCCGGTTCACAGCGCCGGCGACGCAATGTCCCTCGTTGTCGCCCGAGTTCGCAAACCCGGATGGCGTGCCGATTGATGCGATCCTGTTCGGCGCACGCCGACAGCGACGCGTGCCGCTCGTCTACGAGGCGCGCAGCTGGCAACACGGCACGTTTCTCGGCGCAACGCTCTCATCGGAGACGACTGCCGCGGCGACAGGGAAAGTTGGCGTCCTCCGCCGCGATCCGATGGCCATGTGGCCCTTCTGCGGCTACAACATGGGCGACTACTTCGCGCACTGGCTCACGTTTGGATCGCTCAGGGCCGCACCGCACGTCTTTCGCGTCAACTGGTTCCGCACCGGAGACGACGGTCGGTATCTGTGGCCCGGATTCGGCGAGAACCTGCGAGTGCTCGAATGGATCCTCGCGCGCTGCGAAGGCCGCGGCGACGCCATCGAAACGCCGATTGGTTTCGTCCCGACGGTGAACGCGATCGACCGCACGGGCCTCGACCTGTCTGCAAACGATACGGCGGCGTTGCTCAAGGTCGACCCGGCGGAATGGGTCGAAGCGGTTGCGGGTCAGGACTACTTCTTCGAGTCGTTCGGCGACCGATTGCCGAAGGCGATCCGTGACGAGCACGCGAACCTTGCTCGACGGATCCACGACGCTATCACTCCACCTGACCTGCGCGATCGGGACGCCGGGACCTGAATCCGCCGCTGAAGACGTGACGTCGATATTATCGGGAGACTGGCCAGTACGTTGACCCGCGGTCAAGAAATTGGCCGATCAACAAACCGGCGCTCGGCGAAAATGGGCGCGATGTCGCGCGCGGAGCAGATCGGTCGCGAATTCTGCAAGGCATGGACCATCGCATGGCGATCGTACTCGTCTTCTGGCGCGACGGCGAGGCTCGATGCGAGTGGGAGCCCGAGCTCGGACGCATTCGTCTCGTGAGCGGCACGACGATCCACCGCGAGGCGACAGTGGGGACGAGTCGCGAAGCGCTCGCCCGGGCGCGCGAATTCTTCGATTTCGTTCAGCTCCTCGATCCCGCCGCGCGGGAAGCCTTGCGGTCTTCGGCCGTACGATCCTGATACGCAGGCGCGGCGCGCTCATCACTCACGACCCCTCGCCTTGACAGGCGGCGCGATACGAAACCAAACTCGACTGGGCAGTCCCGACTTGGAGCGAGGACCTCATCTCGAATGGGCTTGTTCGGCTGGTTGAAAGGAAAAGGTGTTCGGAGCAACTCGAGAGTTGCAGGATGGCACCGGGCGTGGGAGAAAGCCGTCGCAGCGGTCGAACCGGACGTGCCGACGCTCCGGTCGAGGCTGGATGAGCTCGCGTTGCCCGAGGACGAGATCGAAATCGAACGCGAGATGCTGGCTGGCCTCGAGCAACTGATTCAGCTGCGACGTGGCCTGTCGAACAACGGCCTGCCGGCGATCGAGACTGGCCACCGCGTCGTCGGCGCGGATGTCTGCCACTTCAGCGCGCCTGCGTCCCGTCCCGACGATCCCGCGCAGCCGAGCGGTCGATTAATCCTGACGAATGCGCGTGTGATCTTCGCCGGCGGCGCCAAGGCACTGGCGATTCCGTGGCACACCATCGCCCAGGTCGCGCAGACGGAGCGGGACATTGCGCTCATTCGCATCGATCGCGAGACGCTGTACAGATTCCGCTGCAACAGCTTCACGGACGCGATGTGCGGTGCGTTCATCGCGCGAACGCTGGCAGGTCGAAAAAAACAGAATCTGGAATCCAGAAGCTAGAGTGAATTGCGTCACGATCTCTTTCGATTCCAGTTCTGGATTCCTGCCAAAATGTTCTCGTTCAGATCACTATCGTTCGAGATTCTAGCTTCTGGATTCTGTTTTGGCGCTTCTTGCTATGATGGCGCCCATGTCTACGAGCACGTCGGCGAACACGGGCACGCGGGCAATTGTGAGCCTTGGCATCGAGCGACTGCTCGGGATCGAGCGCGAGCTGATCGCGGGACACCGGGTCGGACTCGTCTCGAATCCGGCATCGATCGACGCGAACTTCAATCACAGCGTCACCCGTCTCGCCGAGAGCGGCGACGCGCAGCTCGTCGCGCTGTTCGGGCCGCAGCACGGATTTCGATCCACCCTGCAGGACAACATGATCGAAACGCCTCATGCTCGCGACGCGCGTCGTCAACTCCCGGTGTACTCGCTGTACAGCGAAACGCGGGAGCCCACAGAGGCGATGCTGCGCGACATCGATGTGCTCGTGATCGATCTCCAGGACGTCGGCACGCGCGTCTACACCTACATCTACACGATGGCGAACTGCATGCGGGCCGCAGCGCGGCACGGCGTCCGCGTTGTCGTCTGCGATCGCCCGAATCCCATCGGCGGCCAAGAGGTCGAGGGCGCGATCTTGCAGGAGCCATGGAGGTCGTTCGTCGGTCAGTTCCCGATTCTGCTGCGTCACGGGATGACGATCGGCGAGCTGGCGCGGATGTTCAACGACCAGTTCGGCATCGGCTGCGCACTGGACGTCGTCACGCTCGACGGCTGGCGCCGTGACATGTACTACGACGACACGAGGCTCCCGTGGGTGATTCCGTCACCCAACCTCCCAACACTCGACAGCGCAATCGTCTATCCCGGCACGGTGCTGTTCGAAGGGACGATGATCTCCGAGGGCCGCGGCACCACGCGTACCTTCGAGCTCATTGGCGCCCCGTGGATCGATGGCGAGCGACTCGCCGATGCGATGAACGCGAAGCACCTGCCGGGCGTGCATTTCCGGCCCGTGTTCTTCGAGCCGACCTTTCACAAGCACGCGAGGCAGACCTGCGGCGGATGCCAGATTCACGTCCTCGACAGGCGCGCGTTCAAACCCGTGCGAACGGCCGTCGAGCTGATGGCGGAGTTCCGGCTCGAGGATCCGGCGCGCTTCGCGTGGAAGGAGCCGCCGTACGAATACGAGCACCACAAGCAGCCGATTGACGTGCTGTTCGGATCGGATCGGCTGCGGAAGGTGATCGAAAGTGGTGACGACGTCACGGCGTTCGTCACGTCGTGGAAGACGGATGAAGACGCATTCCGCGCGCGGCGCTCGCGCTTCTTGCTGTACCAGTGAAATTCGCCAGTGACTGAAGCGAGATGTTAGAAGCTAGAGCGATAGAGATCACGATCGATCTGAATTCTAGCTTCTGGATTCGGTCTGTGTCTGTTCACCCTCGCGTCTTCGCAATGCCCGGCGCCCCCTGCTCCTGCGGTGTCGAAGGCACCATATGATACAGAGTCAGGTGCTGCTTCAGTGCCTCGAACGCATCCGACGTCGTATCGACGCGGCAGAGCAGATCGAGGTCCTTGCGATCGATGGCGCCCCACTCCACGAGCGGCTTGATATCGAAGACTTCGTTCCAGTATTCCGATCCGTACAGGATGACGAGCAGCTTCTTGGAAAGCTTCCGCGTCTGCGCGAGGGTAAGAATCTCGAACATCTCGTCCAGCGTTCCGAACCCACCCGGAAAGATGACGAGCGCCTTCGCAAGGTACGCGAACCAGAACTTTCGCATGAAGAAATAGTGAAACTCGAAGTGCAGCCCTTCCGTGATGTACCGGTTCGGCCCTTGCTCGAGCGGCAGACGGATGTTGAGACCAACCGTCTTCCCACCTGCTTCGCGGGCGCCGCGATTGGCGGCTTCCATGATCCCCGGACCGCCGCCCGAGCACACGACGAAACG
Organism: Acidobacteriota bacterium; assembly: GCA_046727175.1. Taxonomy (GTDB): domain Bacteria; phylum Acidobacteriota; class Vicinamibacteria; order Vicinamibacterales; family 2-12-FULL-66-21; genus JBKPCD01. The sequence goes on from JBKPCD010000258.1 coordinate 24,869, forward strand.
CCGGCGAGGCGCCTCGAGCGACAGGCTCCAGGCGGTCAGCTGCCTGGCGAGCTCGCGGGCGTCCTCGTAATACCGTGACCATTCGACGGCCTTGCGGCTCTGTTTGAGCAGCGCCGCGTGATTCGCCCTGGGCCGCCCCCTGGCCGATCGCAGCTTCAGCAGCGCACGCTCGGCTGCCAGACGGCTGTGCACGCGTGCCGATCCGAAGAACACCACGGTGTCCTGGATGTTCTCACGCCTGAAGCGGCGCAGCGGCTCGAGATACTCGGCCAGAATCCGGATCGGCCTCGCGTCAGTGCTCTCCAGGAACTCTTCGTCATGGTAAGCGAGCGGCTGCTGGTGTTTGGCCATGCGCAAAAAACTGTATCATTTAAGCCGGTCGTCGAAAGCGAACCCGACGCGCTCCGCAGCGCTGAAATGCGCGCCACAGGATGGGCTTGCACGAGTCGGACCCGCGCGATCGAAGTGTTTGACTTGCTTCGTGAAGGAGAGTGCATGACTGGTCGGTTGAGCAGCGTTCTCGCGGTTGTCTTCGTTGGTGCGTTGACCGTCTCTATCGCAGCCTCAGACGCAGCTCAGGACACCAAGGGCGCGGCGAAACAGTCGTCCGGCTGGACGCTGCCACCCGATGCCGCCGAGAAGAAGAGTCCGCTGACGGTCGACGAAAAGGTCCTTGCGCAAGGCAAGGCCGTGTTCAAGGAGAAATGCCAAAAGTGTCACGGCGAGAAGGGCGTGGGTGACGGACCAGATGCGGATCCGGAATTCGCAGAGGACATGGATCTGACGAACCCTAAGCGTGCCGACCGCAATCCTGATGGTGTCGTGTTCTACAAAGTCTCTAACGGCCGGCGCAAGCCGAAGATGCCGGTCTTCAAGGACGAGTTGAGCGAGGAGCAGATCTGGCAGGTCGTCGCGTACGTCCAGACGTTGCGGAAGAAATAGTTAATTGCTGATTGCAGACTGCAGATTGCCGATTGACGGATTGCAGATTGACTGATTGACGTTAAATCGACAATCCACAACACTATCAACAATCTACAATCCGTCAATCAGCAATCCGCAATCTGCAATCAGCAATTACATGGCCCTCGTAATGATCTCTCCAATGACGTAACCGACACCAGCGACACCGAACCCGACGAGAAACATGTCGCGCCCACTCGCCCAGAGGTTGCGCCCGGTCAGCAGGCTGCGCGCTGCACCGATGCCGAAGTGCGTGAGCATGCTGATCGCGAGCGATGCCCAGACGGCTGACGCGTGCGCCATCACCAGGAACGGCGCGATCGGGATGAACGCGCCGACCGCGGTCGCCAGGCCGGTGACCACGCCGTCCTTGAGCGGGGCGAGCTCCGCCGGTTGAATGTTCAGCTCTTCGCGCACCATCTCACCGAGCGCCTGAGACGGATCCTGCATCATCACCCGCGCCGTTTCACGCGCGCGCTCCGGTGACAGCCCCTTCGCTTCGTACATCACCGCGAGCTCGTCCTCCTCGAGGTCCGGCATGAGCCGCATTTCGTGGCGTTCCAGCTCGATCTGGTGGGCCTGAACTTCCGCCTCGCTTTTCGCGGCAAGATACCCGCTCGCGCCCATCGAGAGCGCGTCGGCGATCGCGCCCGCGATGCCGCTGATGATCACGATGTGGGGCGCCACGCTTGCGCCGATGACACCGGCGACGAGCCCGAAGTTGGCCGTGAGGCCGTCGTTGAAGCCGTACACGACGCTCCGGAGGTAGCCGCCCGAGCCGCCGACGTGCCACGGCTCCCCTTGGCGACCCATGAGCTCCGAGAGCTCGCGCGCGTGGACGGCGGAGTCAGCGGCGATGTCGACCGCGGCCTGGTGAGCCTGTCGGCTCGACGCCTGACGAGCGAGACCGAGGTATGCCTGCACTTCGCGGCCTTCTTCGGCGAGGATGAGCGGCAGAACCAGACCCGTACCGAGGCGCTTCGCGATCCACGCGAGCGCGCGCGAGCGCAGGGCGGTCGAGTACGGTGGCAGCGGACGCCCCGCCTCACGGTAGAGCTCTATCCATCGTTGCGCGTGACGATCCTCGACGGAGGCGAGCCGCTCGAACAGCGAACGCCGATCGGCTCCGGTCTCGATGGCCGCGAGCGCTCGATAGAGAAACGCGGCATCGCGCTCGTCGCGGTAGTGCTCGTCCCATGAAGCATCAGGCTGCGCCGACATAGCGATATTGTAGGGTGCCCAGGGTGCCAGGTGCTCGGTGCTACCATCGGCGGATGGGATCTCGTGGAGGTGCGGATTCCTGCCAGACGTCGTTCGAACATTCGATTGTCGTTGCGAACACACCGACTGCGGTACTCGACGCGTTCTTCGATCCGCGAGCGCTCGCGATCTGGTGGAAGGCGATTCGTTCTGTCACGCTCGCGAGACCGCTTGGGGTGTACGCGATCGAGTGGGCGCCGAGCGCAGAGCGAGACGATGTGCTTGGACGGTTGGGAGGAGTGTTTCACGGCATCGTGATGGAGTACGAGGCAGGGCACGAATTGCTCGTCAGCGACGCGTGGTGGCACGGGCCGGATGGAGATCCGATCGGACCGATGTCGCTCGAGGTCACGTGTGTTGCCGAGGGTCCGGCGTGCCGGTTGCGCGTGCGCCAGAGCGGGTTCGAGGAAGGCTCGCGCTGGCGACGGTACTACGAGGTCATCGGACGGGGGTGGATGATCTCGCTGTCCGCGCTGAAACAATACGTCGAGGCCGCTGGACACGAGTGACGCAACGTCACCTGATCCTTTGAACGTTCAGGAAATTCGCGTCGGCACGGCTGACGTCCGGACTCACGTTGATGAACACCACGACCGAGTCCGACGCGATCAGCTTCCGGTCACAAATCACCGCTTCGAGGCGCTCGACATCGCGCTCCGGCGTCACGACCGGCACAACACCCCAGAAGAGGGCCAGCGACGCGGCCACGTCGCGGCTGGCCGTGGCCGCGTAGATTGGCGCCGCGGGACGCAACGCGGAGAGCAGGCGCGCGGTCTTCCCTTCACGGGTAACGGCAACGATTGCGGCAGCCTGACCGGCAGTGGCAAGCGTAACCGCCGCTTCGCCCAGCGCGCGGCCATGGCGCAGTCCCGTCGGATCGCTGGTCGGAACGACGCGGTCCACGGGCGCGACCGGCTCGGCGTCGATGATGACGGCGTTCAGCATCTCCACTGCTCGGACGGGAAATGCACCCACGGCCGTCTCGCCCGCCAGCATGATCGCGTCCACTCCCTCGTCCACGGCCTTAGCCGCGTCGCTCACCTCGGCGCGAGTCGGCCGCGGGTCGACGCGCATCGATTCGAGGACCTGCGTCGCGACGATCACCGGCCGGCCGAGACTCCGCGCGCGGGCGATGATCTGTTTCTGGACGCGCGGCACCTGCTCGAGCGGCAACTCGAGCCCGAGATCGCCTCGCGCGACCATCACGCCTTGTGCCACCTCGAGAATCGCGTCGAGATTCTGCACGGCCGCGGGCCGCTCGATTTTCGCGATGACCGGCACCGATCGGCCGTGCGCCTTCATCTCCGCCCGAGCGCGCAGCACATCGTCCGGCGTCTGCACGAAGCTGAGGGCGACGAAGTCGACGCCCAGCTCGAGACCGAATCGCAGATCCCGTTTGTCCTTTTCGGTCGGCGCCGAAGCGGGCAGCGCAACGCCGGGCGCGTTGATTCCTTTGTGCTCGCCCAGCGTTCCGCCGTAAACGACTCTCGTCGTCAGCTCGCTCGCGCTTGCGCCTGTCACGCGAAGCTCGATCCGGCCGTCGTCGAGGAGGAGCCGATCGCCTTCGCGCGCCGAGCGAATCAGCTGGCCGTACCGCGTGAACACGCGGCCGGGGCCGCCGGGCGCATCGCCTTCAGCAAGCCGAAGCTCGTCGCCCGGTTTGAGCACGACCGGAATGCCGTCGACCAGGCGGCCGGTACGAATCTTCGGCCCGCTGAGATCCTGCAGGATCGCAACGTGCCTGCCGCATTGCGCTGCGGCCTCACGAATCGCGCGGAACACGACAGCATGGGTGTCGTGAGTGCCGTGCGAGAAGTTGAGGCGGAACACGTCGACACCAGCCGTGAGCAAGGCGGCGAGCATCTCCGGGCTGCTGCTTGCGGGTCCTACCGTTGCGATGATCTTCGTGTGACGCAATTGAATCCCTAATCGCTAATCCCTGATCGTGAATCCCTCATCCTTGAATCCTCGAATCGCCGAACCTCGAACCCCTCCGCCCGGATTCACAGGAAGCCAGGAGATTAGGAGAGTTCCATAAAAAGATCTCCTGCTCTCCTGCTCTCCTGTTCACCATGATCCTCGATGTTAGCCCCGATCCCGAACCCCGGCACGTAGGCGAGCTACCGAACTACCGAACCACCGAGCTACCGGCACTTTTCACCCGACGGATCGACCAGCGCTTTGGTAATTCTCATTGCTTCGGCATCGGCCAGTGCATCGTTTAGTGCGGCGAGAGGATATGTGCGCTCGCCAATTGTGCGCCATGGAATCGTATCAGCGTAGCGCTCAAGCAGTGCGATTGCTCGCCGGAAATGACCGGGCTCGCTGCCCCAGACGCCCCGGATCTCGAGATGCTTCCGGTTGATGTGCTGATGCGCGTTGATGGTGCTCGATCCCACGTCCGTGTAGTGGCCGGCGATCACGTATCGCCCGCCATCACGGACGAGCGTCAGGCCTTCTTCGATTGCGCGTGGCGAGCCGGCAGCCTCGATCGCGACGTCCACGCCTTCGCCATACGTGCAAGCGCGCACTCGTTCGAGACGTTCGTCGGACGTCGTACTTTTCAGATCCAGCACTTCATCGGCGCCCATCGATCGCGCAAGCGCCAGCCGCTCGGTCGGCGCCCCGATGGCGAAGATCGACGACGCGCCACCGAGCTTCGAGAGCGCGATGGCGCTGAGACCAACCGCCCCGGTGCCTTGAACGAGCACGGTGTCTCCTGGCCGCAGCGAGGCACGCTCAAGAACATGGACCGCCGTGAGCAGGCCGCAGCCGCCGCCGATGTAGTCGTCGAAGGTGACCGCGACGGGCAGACGCGCGATCCCGACGCCAGGTTCGAGGTAGATGAACTGCGACCAGCCGCCGAAGAGGCCATCGGTCGCCGAATCGGTGATCCCGTAGACCCGCCGCGCGGCGCACCGTGTCGGCGCGCGATGAACAGTGCAGGCGCGACACCGGCCGCAGGTGCGATGGACATCGATGAAGACGACGCGATCGCCCTCCCGAAGCTCGGCACCGTCAATGCCACGAAGCGGACCACGCACCTTCTCGAGCATGCCGGCCGAGACGTGACCCGGAATGATCGGATACGGCACCCCGGTGAGGCGGCCGTGCCACAGGTGGACATCGGTGCCGCACACTTCGGACCTCGCAGTACGAAGCAGGGCGCTGCCGGGTGGCAGGACTGGAGCGTCGAACTCTCGGATCTCAATCGGCTGCCGCGGTGCCGGCATGACGGCGGCGAGGATGCGATCGCTCACGTCGTACGCTACTCTTGGATCCGCTCGCGTTCAGAGAACGTCGCCGGTAAGTCGGTTCGGTGGCTGGCACCTCTGTGTCTGAATTGATCCATTCTCATACCGCGAGCGTGACCGCGCTTCCGAACGACTCGATTGCAGAGAGCCTATCACCTCAAGTCGGCAACCAACGTTCGGCCCGGCGTCGCGAGCCGGCGCCTGGATTCCAGTTTCGCTCAACACATGATGGTTCACCGGATTCTCGTCGTCGGCACGCTCGCATTCTTCGTATCGATCCCCTCGCCGTCAAGCGCGCAGACGTATTCGGAGAAGAAACCGCGGCGGCATTTCGTCACGGTCAGCCTCGACTGGCTGTACACGCAGCCGCTGCACTTCGCGGATCATCCACTTTCCGATCTGCTGCGAACCGAAGTCGCGGCGGCCCAATTCCAGGATTACGACTACGAGACGCGTGACGGCCTGACGCGCATCGACGTCCTGGAATTCAACCGACAATCCCGCGGCGCGGGAATTACGCTGTTTCCGATCGGCCTCAGCTCGGGAGCGACGCTCGGAATCAGGGCGAGCTTCGAAGACCTCCCGACCATTCGCGTGGCGTTCGATGGACCCGGTTCGCTCGACAGGTACGTGCTCACCGACGCACGGGCGTACGACGTCGGCGCAGGGCTTTGGGCTGCCGACCGCTCGGCGGGGTGGGGCCTCGGCAGCCACGCGTTCGTGGATGGCGGCATCGGCCGGATTCACAGCGAGCTGGGCAACGGCAAACGGTACTTCGCCGAAGGAGGTGGCGGACTCACGTCCGGCCCCTTCGGCCTCGAGCTCTCGGTGAAGTTCGCCTGGAACACGCTGGACGAACCGATCAAGCACCACTTCTTCACCGTGCCGATCACGCTTCGCGGTACGCTGACTTTTTAAAGAGACCGAGAACAGAATTCAGAATCTAGAATCTAACCTTAGAGTGAACAAGATCACCATCACTCTAACTTCTAACTTCTAGCTTCTGGCCCTTAACACGAAGCAACCATGACGATTGACGATTGGTTGAAGGCGGCGAAAGCGGATGCAGAGGCGCGGCAATTACCCGCCCTCGTGCCGCTGCTTGAAGCGCTGGCGCGCTCGACGGCAGCGTTGCGCGCGGCCGACGAGGCGCATCGCATGCGAGCCGATCCCGATACGCCCACTGACATACCGTCATGACGCCCGCAGCGGACCTTCGACGCATCGCCGACGTGGCGCCTCTCGTACGATCGGGCGCACTCTCTCCCGTCACGCTCGTCGAGACGTGTCTCGCACAGATTGAGGCGCGATCGAGCGTCAACGCGTTCATCACGGTGCTGACCGACAGCGCCCTCGCCGATGCTCGCCGGGCACAGTCCGAGATCCGTGACGGCCACTCGCGCGGTCCACTCCACGGGATTCCGGTCGCCATCAAGGACCTGATCGACGTTGCGGGCACGCGAACCACTGCCGGATCAGCCGTGCCGGCCAGCGAGGCGACCACGGACGCGCCCGTGGTCAGCCGGCTGCGCGACGCGGGCGCGATTCTCATCGGCAAGACGAACCTCCACGAGTTCGCCTACGGTACAACGAGCGAAGAGTCGGCGTTCGGCCCAGTCCGCAACCCACTTGATGAATCGCGATCGGCTGGCGGATCGAGCGGCGGTTCCGCCGCAGCGCTCGCCGCCGGCATGTGCTTCGGAGCGGTAGGAACCGATACCGGCGGGTCGATCCGAATCCCGTCGGCTGCGTGTGGGACGTTCGGATTGAAACCCTCGCACGGAGAGCTGTCGTGCGAAGGGATCGTGCCTCTCAGCCTCACACTGGATCACGCCGGCCCGATGGCGCGCAGCGTCGCGGACCTCGGGCTGCTCTTCCAGGCGATGAAGGGAGTCGATATCCAGGAGATTCAACCAGCGCGGGGACGGGTCGTCTTCGGCGTGCCGACGCCGTATTTCTGTGACTTGCTCGAACCGGGTGTGCGAGCGGCGTTCGAGCAGGCACGTCGCACGCTCGTCGCGGCCGGCCACGACGTCATCGATCTCGAGATCGAGCACGCTACGTGGACGGCGACGGTGTATCTCCACATCGCTTTGCCGGAAGCGACCTGGTACCATGCTCTGTCGCTCGAACAGCACGCATCGAGTTACTCCCCGGGCGTCCGGCTGCGTCTCGAAATGGGCAAGTACGTTCTCGCCGAGGACTATGTGCGTGCAATGCGTCTGCGAGACGTACTGAGGCAGCGCGTCGATCGTGCGCTGCACCGCTGTGACGCGCTCCTGTTGCCAACGCTGCCAATAGCAGCGCCCCGGCTGGGAATCTCAACAGTGCAGCTCGGCGATGGGTTTGAGCCGATACGCGCGGCGATGCTGCGACTGACCCAGCTGTTCAACGTCACCGGCCATCCCGCACTGACGCTGCCAACCCCACCGGGCGAGGATGGGCTGCCCCGGGCCGTTCAGCTCGTGGGCACACGGCAGCAGACGGAGCATCTCATTGCGATCTCGGCAGCCGTCGAGCGTCATATTTCCGGTGGACCTGGATCGGTCGGCGGCGGCACCGGGTGAATGTCCGGGCGATCGTCCGAATCCGGCTCTCCAAGTGGAACCGGGCCGTTGACGGGCGGCGGCTGCCTGATCACGTCGGGCGGACGAGGTACATCCGGCTTTGGCGGTTGTTCGAGCATACTTAAGAGGACTGCAACCTGCTTGCCGCATCGTCGGTAACAGAGCGAGGCTTTAGGTTCATGGCTTTCGGCTTTCGGCGTGTCGTGAAATCGCCACGCAAGCGTAGGGACGAGAGCTTACACGCAACATTTCTTCGTTCGAACTTATCTGGAGGCTTGATCGCTTGCTGGCTCGCGTCTTCCACGGATGGGAGCGGCGACTCGCCGCTGCCGCAACCGATCGTGTCGTCCGGCCCTTCGATTTGGGCGTGGACTGGATCGATCGACAACCCTCGGTCTCCGGTCCGCCGTCGGACCTCGATGCCCTGGAGCAGTGGGCCGACGAAACGGTTGCATCGAGCGAGCGTTTCTACGCGCTCCCACCGTGCGACGAGTACATCCTCGAAGGCGACCAGCTCTCGTTCCCGAGCGCGGTAGTTACGCCGCACCTCGCGAACAACACGGTTCGCGCGCGGTACTTCCCCGAGCCGTCGTCGGCAGGCCGACGACGTGCAGTGCTCGTGCTGCCGCAGTGGAACGCCGGTCCTGACGGCCATGTGGGTTTGTGTCGGCTAATCAATCAGTTCAAGATCACCGCGCTTCGTCTCAGCCTGCCGTATCATGAGGCGCGACGGCCTCCGGAGCTCCAGCGCGCCGACTACATCGTCAGCGCAAACATCGGGCGGACGGCGCAAGTCTGTCGTCAGGCAGTGCTCGACTCGCGCCGCGCGATGGCCTGGCTCGTCGGGCAGGGGTACGAGTCGATCGGAATTCTAGGCACGAGCCTCGGGTCGTGTCTCGCGATGCTGACGGCCGCACACGAACCGCTCGTCCGCGCTGCGGCGCTCAATCACATCTCTCCGTATTTCGCCGATGTGGTCTGGCACGGCCTCTCGACGGCGCACGTTCGAGAATCGCTCGACGGCAACATCGATCTCGATCGTCTTCGCCGCATCTGGATGCCGATCTCCCCGTTTCCCTATCTCGAACGCGTGCGGGGACGACGAGTGCTGCTCGTCTACGCACGCTATGATTTGACCTTTCCGGTTCACCTCTCCCAACTCCTCGTCAACGAGTTCCGTCGTCGGGACATCGATCACGACCTGGCCGTGCTGCCGTGCGGCCACTACAGCACAGGAATCACGCCGTTCAAGTGGATGGATGGATTTCTGTTGTGTCGGTTCTTGAACCGATCCCTGTAGGGTCCGGCTTAAGCCGGACGCTACAGATACTTCAGCAGCCCTTGCAGCGCGTCGTAGAGAACACCTGCGAGGGCTCGCGCGAGCGGTGAGACGTTGCCCTTCATGAGATCGGCCGCAGCGTCGGCGGTCGTTACGGGTTGTGACACGAGGAGCCAGACCGTGGCGGCGGCCAGCGCGACGGCAAGCACGCCGACAACTCCGATCAGGCTGAGGCTCACGCGTGCGAAACCCATCACGATTCGCCCAGTGTACAACGGGCGTCCAGCGGGATGCCGGCGAGGGTCACCGGTTCCCAATTCCAGGTTCCCGGTTCGAGAGTGCTGGTTCTGTGCCGTAATCAGCGCCCAAGTATGAGGA
>JBKPCD010000259.1:0-35052 GCA_046727175.1 Acidobacteriota bacterium
AGCCTCGGCCGCCCGGAGTCGTCTCGCGACCGCCCGGGAGGGTGCCGCGCCCGGGGCCGCGCCCGCCGGGTCCGCCGGGAACGCCGCGCCCGCCAACGCCGCCTGGCACCGTCGAACCAGGAAAGTTGCCTCCTGGCCGGTTGACGGTCATGAACACGAAGTTCCACTGGTCGTACCGCGTATCAACCTTGTAGATCCGAATCGAGTTTTCCTTGCTCTTGCTGCGAACGCCCATGAGGCCGCCGGACGCCATCTGCCCGGCTATGGGCGTCGACGTCTGGGGGTTTGGCGAGGGCTGTGGTGCAGTGGCGCCGCGGCCCAGAGCACCGCCGCGGCCCGGAGCATCGCCGCGGCCCGGAGCATCGCCGCGGCCCGGAGCGCCCTGCTGGTTGGCGGCTTGCGACGCGACCGTGACGACCTCGAAGTCGTCGTTCGTAATCGGATCTTTGTACTTCTTTCGAAGAAACTTACCCTGGACGAGGACGTCGATGCTTGGCGGGAAGTTGTTGCCGTTCTTCGTACGATACAGCGCAATCGCTCGAGCGTACTGCTCACCGCGGAACGCCAGTTCCGCCTCCTTCTCCCGGATGGCCTGGTTGCGCCAGACGGGCAAAGCAACCGTCATCACGACGGACATGACCGCAAGGCTCACGAGGAGCGCCGCCATCGCAAAACCGCGGTCTCCGCCTTGACCGTGTAACCTCATGAGCGTATTATCTTTAGCGCCGTCTATGCTAACACGAATCCCTCGCGGCCATTGCCGTCTGGCTGTCTTTGTCATTGGTGTCCTCGCATTTGCGCCCGCGTGCGACAAGGTGCCTCTGCTTGCACCAACGGGAACGGTCATCACGCTCTTTCCCGCGGCGACGACCGTGCCGCTGAACGGCCAGGTCGAAATTGTCGGAACCGTCATCGAGAACGGCGTCGCGCAGGCGCCGCCGAGCACCACCACGCCAACGACGCCAACGACGCCAACGACACCAACGACGCCAACGACGCCAACGACGCCAACGACGACTCCAACGTCCACGACGGGTGCGGGAACGCCCGTTCAGAATGGAACGGTCGTCACTTTTACGACGACGATCGGGCGAATAGACCCGAGTGAAGCTCGCACGAACAATGGTCAGGTGCGTGTGACTTTTCTTGCCGGCAACCAGAGCGGGGTCGCGACCATCACTGCGTTCTCTGGTGGCGCGTCGGGTCGGATCGAGAACCTCAAGGTTGGTACGGCCGCCGCTGAGCGCGTCATCCTGACGGCAACGCCGCAGACGCTCGGTGCTTCGGGCGGAACGTCGGACATTGCCGCACGAGTTGAAGACGTCAACGGTCTCGGATTGGTCGGCGTCGCCGTCAACTTCACCGCTGATGTAGGCACTCTATCTGCAGCGGCCGCCACCACCGATCAAGACGGCGTTGCTCACGTGACGCTGAACACCACCCGCAAGGCCACGATAACAGCGAACGTCGCAGGGAAGACGGCGACGGTGACGGTAGACCTGAATCCGCGCACAGGTCTCACCATTACTGCGCCGACGACCTCGATTGCCGCAGGTCAGCCCGCGACCTTCACGTTCGCCGTCGCCGCCACAGCGAACATCCGGGACGTCTCGGTGAATTGGGGCGACGGCCAGACTCAGTCACTCGGTGCGCTCGCCGGATCGCAGGCTGCAACGCACACATTCTTGGAGCCCCGGACCTACACGGTGCGCGCCACGGCGACAGACACAAGTGGCTTCTCTGAAACCGTATCGGCACCCATCACGGTACTCCCTGCACAGCCGCCAACGGTCCAGGTCACGCCCTCGAATCTGACCCCAGCGCTGAACGAAACAATCATCGTCCGTGTACAGGTGACCGGCAACACATCCAGCATCATCCGCTACGATTGGAGCTTCGGCGCCGATGCGAGCACGCCGACGATCTCGACGACCAGCAACCAGGTGCCGGTGTCCTGGAGGGGACCGACGGGCGGAACGCGGGTCATCACGGTCACGGCCATCCAGGCAAGCGGGCCGAGCGGTGATGGCATCGCAACCGTGACCCTGCGGATCCAGTAGTCACGCTCGGCCTCGCGAACCAGCGCCCGCGCGAACCATGTGCGCGGGCGCTTTGTTTTGACGTCGTTGAACCGCGGGACCAGGACCGTCGGCTGGGATCGCCGACTCGGCGACCGACGACTGTGACTGCCGACTGAAGACTGCCGAGTGTCGACTGACTTACATGTCCGAATAGTTCTTACCGTCGAGCGCCTGCCCTTGTGCGCCGCTCTTCACGTTGTAGATCCCCGGTTCGGCGGTGGGATTGTTGGGGTCCGGTTCGGCGGGTTCCGTGATCCAGCTGTCGGCTGACTTGGTGATCGGATCCTCAGGAATCTTTCGCAAATATCCTTCGCTCACGAGCGCATCGAGCGACGCAGGGTACTTCCCTTTGTCGGCATAGTACTGGTCGATCGCGTCGCGCATGTGGAAGAGATCCGTCTGGAGCACCGCCTCCTGCGTGTGACGAACGGAGTTCTTGTGCTGCACCATTCCCATCGCCGCGAGGATCGAGATTAGCGAGATGACGACGAGCAGCTCGATGAGCGTAAACCCGCGCTGCGCGTCCAATTGTGAATTACGAATTGTGAATTGAGTGGCAACCAGCCGAGGTTGAGTAAACGGACAACTCGAATACCGGCGCTGACAATCGAGCGACGCTGCAAGTCGTCCGGCTGAGCGGTGGCCGGTTGCTAACAATTCACAATTCGCAATTCGCAGTTTCTCCATGGCCTACCAGTCCCTGTATTTCGTCCCGTCCAACCCGGTGCCGCTTGCCTTCGAGTACACGTCATAGACGTTCTGCCCGCCCCAGGACGAAGCGTCCGGCTTGTCCTGGTACGAGCGGAGGCCCCATTCCGCTGAATGTGTGATCGGATCGATCGGAATTCTGCGGAGGAACTTCAATTTCGTCCCCGACGCGTCGTTCGCCTTGGTCACTCCTTCGACCAGCGTATTCAGATCCGCCGGATAGCCTTCGCTTCCCGCGCGAACGTCGGTCGACCCGATGAGGCCGGTGTCGACGGCATCCTTATACTTGTCGATCGCGGTACGCATCTCGCGCAGATCGCGTCTGAGCTCGGCTTCGCGCTGCCGACGAATCGTTACCCGCGCGAGCGGCATGATCGCCGACGCGAGGATCAACAGAATGGAGGTGACGACGAGGAGTTCGATGAAGGTAAACCCCGGTGCTGAACGTGCTGATCGTGATGAACGTGCTGATGGTGCTAACGGTGCTAAGGGTACTGAAGGTGCTTCGCGTGGTGCGGAGAATGCCGCCTCCACGACCGTGGACAGCCGCGCGCCTTTAGCCCTTCCGTGCGATTTGAATACGTTCAGCAGCATTGCACCATTAGCACCGCGAGCACCCAAGCACCGTTAGCACCTTTTTATCTCACCGTCACCGTCACAGGGCTGAATTGCAGCGCGACAGCTCCTCCTTCAGGATTGTTCGCCACGCCGCTGACCTGAATCTGCGAGCTGCCCTGGCCGACCGCATCGAACAGGAGCGCCGCAATCAACCCGGCGCCGGACGCGCCGGTCTGATCGCCACCGCGCGTGATCGCGATGTCCACGCGACCGGCCGCAGCGTCGATTCGCGGTGTGAACGTCGCCGTCACCGAGCCCTGCCGCATGAACGTGCCCTCCTGCACGTTCCGCACACGAAGCACGTTCGGGTTGAACGTCACGGTCAACGTCATCGTCGAAAGCCGCGACGCGTTGTTCACGGAAAGCGGGACCACGTATGGGCCGCCTGACACGCGGAATTCTCCCGGCGGAGTCACGATGACCTGCGTAGCAGCCGGCGGCTGGATCGCGCCCGGTGGTGCTGCGGGCGGCGGTGTCGTGACGTCTCTCGGAGGCGTCGCTGGTTCCGTTGGAGGTGTCGTGACCGGAGGCGTCGTTCCAGGCGGAGTCGTTCCGGGCGGCGGCGTCGTCCCGGCTGGGGGAGTCGTGGGCGGAGTGGTGGTCGCCGGCGGCGGGAATCCCGGTGTCGGCGACATGCCCGGGGGGACTGGTGGATTCGTGGGCGGAACACCGGGCTGCGCACCGACTGGCGGGCGCGCGGGTCCAAGCGGTGCGGCGCCGGGGGTCGGCGCCGTCGCCGGCGGAGCCGCTGCGGCAGGCTCCTCGGCAGGAAGCGGCGCAATCAGCGGCGGCGGTCCCGTGAGCCCGACGTTCTGCTGGGTGCCGATGTAGATCGGCACCAAATCTTCGGCTGTCAGCTCGTGAGTACGCACGATGTGCGGCGTCAGGAGCATGACAATATCGGTCTGATTGATCGTATCCTGCGTCGATCCGAAAAGCGACCGCAGGATCGGAACACGCAGCGTACCCGGGAACCCTGTCAGGCTTTTCCGCTGATCATCCCTGAGCAGACCCGCGAGCAGATTCGATTCTCCTTCGCGCAACCGGAGCTTCGTCTTGACTTTGCGCGATCCGAACGACGGAACATCCTGACCAGCGACACTGATCGACGGGCCGAGGTTGCTGCTCTCGACCGTGAGGTCGAGAATGATCTCCCCTTCGTAAGTAACACGCGGGGTCATGGCGATGTTGACGCCAACGGGCCGATATGTAAACGATGATTGCGGGATGCTGGCGAAGCCGCCGGCGGCCGCCTGACCGAACACGGTAGACACGACCGGGATCTCTTCGCCGAGGTTCAGCGTCAATTCCTGTCCCTCGGCACCACGCAGCTGCGGTTTCGCGATCTGCTTGGTGCGCGTGTCGGTCTCGAGGAACCGGACGGCCGCCGTCGGTACCGTCAGGTAGAAATCGGCCGTGCTGATGCCCTGGGTAATGGTGTTCAGGTTGAAAGGTGGCGGAGCACTCGGTGGAATCGGCGGGTTCCCGGTATTCGGGGGCGCAACTTCGGGCGAGAACGTCAGCCCTAGCGCGTAGTTGCTCAAGTTGATCCCGAACTCCTTCGTGCGATTCCGATTCACCTCGAGGATCTGGACATCGATGACGACTTCGGCACGCGGCTTGTCGTTCGCGCGGATGACGCGCTCGATGACATCGACCATCGCCGCTGTGCCGCGCACGGTGATCGTGTTCGCCGTCTTGTTCGGGTAGAGCGCCGGCTGCGCCGCGGTCGGAATGCGCATTACCGTGTTGATGATCTGCGAGATCTCCTGCGGGTCCGAGTGCGACAGGTAGAACACGCGGACGACGAGATCGTCGTACTTCGTGTGCGCCTGCGGGTTGTCCTGCGCGATGATGATTGTCGTGGGGTTCAGGACCTTGTAGAAGTGGCCGTTGGCCGAGAGCACCTGCTGCAGTGCCTGCTCGAGGGTGACGCCATCGAGCTTCACGCTGACCGCGCGGTCCTGGAATAACTGAGAGTCAAATTGGACGTTGATGCCGCTGACTTCACCCAGCGTCAACAGAACGTCACGCAAGCTCGAGTTGTTGAAAACGAGCCGAATCGGCTCGCGATTGGCCGGGTTCAACAGCGGAGTGGCCTGCGCGCGGGCCTGATCACGGAGCTGCTGGATCGGTGGCTTGGGCCGTGACTTCTCGATGCGCTCGCGAATCGTGCGTTCGAGCTCGGCGACCTTGGACGCGGCAAGGCGATTCGTCGCGTCCATCTCCATGGCCTTCTTGTACTCGAGCAACGCCGCATCGAGCTGGTCCTTCGACTCGAGGTCGCGCGCGCGGCTGATGTGCTCCCGCGCCGCGCTCTGCATCGCGCGCTCGAGCGTGATCTTGTAGCCCGCGTTCTCGGGATCCTCCTGCACGGCTTTGGTGAAATGCGTGACAGCGGTATCCCAGTCGCCCGCGCGCGCGGCTTCCTGACCGCGACGATAGGCGCGCCCCGCCGCACATCCCGACGCCAGACCGGCAAGAAGTACGAGTGCTACAACCCGGTGCTTCAACACAGCCTGCCCTCTTTTGCGCTCATCGGTCTGATCCTTTGGTTGCTGATGATCCGTCCTATCGCGCGGGGCATCCTTCGAGCCTGATCGTCGTCCGACCCGTCCCGTTCACATATTCCATGACGACCGACTCGACGCCAATCTTGACGAGGCGATACCGACCGTCGACGACATCTCCTTCTTTCGCGTAGTCCGTGTAACCCTTGCAATCGCTGAACGCGGCGACCTTGAGCGCCTGCTTCTCGACCGTGCCGATGAACTTGAGCGTGATCGGCGGCGGCGGTGGCGGACCGGTCGGCACCGGAGGCGCCGTCACCGGCGCCTCCTTGCTCTTCAATGCATCGAGCGACGGTGGCGGCGCGGCCTTCGGCTGAAAGCGGAACGGATTCCGCTCCGCATCCTTCGGTCCCGGCCGCGCAGCTTCCAACTCCTCGAGATGGACGTCGAGGTCCGACGGCTCGATCGGCGCCCGCTCGGTCGGCGTGCCGCTTCTGGCCTGATTAGACGTGACCGGCGGCGGCGCGGCCGACTCGGTCGGCCACATCCGGCTCGCCGCGAAAGCCACGATGACGACGCCAAAAATCGCGAGCAGCAGGCGCGGGCGGCGGCTCCGCACGACCGGGGCGTCAGTGTCCATCGCCTCCGGCCCGGTAGTAGGTTGAAACCTTGACCTCGACGTTCAATCCCGAGTCGTTCTCTTGCGCCTGCGAGACGACGACGTTCTCGAGGATGAGGAACTCGGGCGCTGTTTCGAGATCGTAGATGAAGCGCCTGATGTCGCGGTACTGCCCTGTCAGCGAGATGTTCATCGACAGCTTGCGCAGCGTGCTGTCCTGCTCCGCCGATTCATCGAGCCCGCTCCGCTTCCGGGTGACGTGTGCAGCCTTCGCCAACTCGTCGACCTTCGACGTGATCCGGCGCGCTTCACTCAAATCCGTTGGCAGCACCGCGTGATAGAACTTGTCGAGCTCGGCATCCGCAGATATCTTTCCCGACGCCGTTGCCTTGGCCGCATCGTAGTCGCGTCTCGCTGCCGCAAGCTGCGCCGCTGCGGCGCGCGCGCTTGCTTCGCCCGCGCCGGCCTTTACCGACAGCGGATAGACGACAGCCGCGAATGCGACGACGTTGACCACGATTGCGACGATCAAGGGATAGATGTAGCGCCGCTTCTCGGCAAAGACTCGTCTGGTGAGCGTCATCGCGCTTCCCCTTTGAGTTCCTTCGGCTGTCCACTGGCGCCTTGATCCTGCGCGTCGGTGCCCTTCGCAGCCGGGCCGGGCTTGGATTTTTCTCGCGCTTCCTTCTTCTTGTCCGCTTCGCTTTCGTCCTCACCCGCTTTGCCAGCGGGCACCTCCTGGTCTGGAACGTAGAGCGCCTCGATCTGAAACCGGTTCAGCCCTTCCTGCGTCTGGTCTTCGCTGCGCTGGAGCACGTGGTCGAACGCTCCGGTCGCTTCGAGCTTCTCCATGAACTCGTGGATGTCTTCCACATTCCTGGCGAGTACCTGCATCCCGATATGCGTTCCCTTGTCGTCGATGACCGGCCGCACCGCCGACAGCATCACGTCCGGGGGCAGCGTGGATTCGATCTGATTGAAGAACGCGGTCCACGAGAACGTCCGTTGATCGATGAGAGCGTTTGCCTCCCGCGCGCCCGCGGCGATGAGGGCCAGCTCTTTCTGATTGATGCCGCGACGGATTCGCGCGGCCTCTCGTGTCAGCCGCTCCGCTTCGCTGCGATCGCGACCCACTCGCGTCGAGAGCTCCGTGCTGTGCTTCGAGAGCTCCACGACCTTGATCGCGTTGAGAACCGTCACCGCGAGCACGACGAGCGCAACGAGCCCGAGCGCGAGGTGCACGCCACGCTCGTTGTAGAACGGACGCGTGGAGAGATTGGCTCGAAGCATCAGGCGACTCGCTCTCTGAGCAGGGCGCCAAGGGGCGGTGCGAGCACGTCGAGCAGTTCCGGACCCGCGCCAATGCGGTCGCGGATTGGCGCCGCGGTCCGGAAGTCGAGTGTCTCAATTCGCGAGCCGAGGCGTTCCTCGATGCTCTTCCGCAGCCATTCGGCCTGCTCCGGACCGCGCATCGACGCACCGGCAACGACGACCCGGGTGAACTTGCCGCCGCCGAGGCGATCCTCGTGGTACATGGCCGTCTGGTGCACGAGGTCTGCAATCTCGGCGGGACCCGACGATCCCCGGTTTCTGAAGAACACGAGATCGGGCCCGCGGACGACGGCCAGCGTCGCGTAATCACTGGCCAAGTGGACCAGCAGCCAGTCGCCCGGCGCGTCCGAGCCCGCAACAGCCAGTCCTGTGTTGATCAGATTGAAGCTCGCGAGATCGACGATGCCCGGGTGCGCGCCCGCGGCGTCGCACGCGCGTTCGTAGCTCTCAATCACGTCGCGGCGCGCGATCGTCACGATGTACTCGCGCCCGCCTCCCGCCAGCGCCACGCCGGGGAACCATGAGACCTGCGCGTCTTCGATTCGGAATGGCGCGGTCTTGCGAATCTGCCAGCGAATCAATTGATCCAGGTCCTGAAGCCGCGGAGGAACTTTTTCAAAACGAAGCAGCGACACCTTCGCGACAACATCGGGCAACACGAGCGCCACGCGTTTAGGCCGCAGCGACAGTTTTTCCAGGGCAGCCTTCGCGGCGGTCGCGAGCGCCGTAGGGTCGACCACGTTGACGGCGTTCAGCGCGGGCTCGACGGCTCCGGCCGGAAGGGTCTCCGCGCCGTACGCGGCTACGACCGGCTGACCGCTCTCGTCGGCAATTCCGACCGCGGTGACGTGTCCGCGCGTGACCTCCAACGCCGCGGAGGGCGGCGGGCTGCCGAACAGCGTCCTGCGCCGCCGGCGTATCGATGTCCCGGACTGAACGCTCATTCGACGAAGGTCACCTTATTGATCTCGCGCAGTGTCGTGATACCCGCCAGGACGCGGTCGATGGCGGACTCGCGCAGGAACCGCATTCCCTCCTCGCGCGCCACCTTCTTGATTTCTGACGTCGGCCGGCGCGCGAGAATCATCTCGCGGATGCTATCGGAGAGATCGAGCAGTTCGCAGATGGCAGTACGCCCCTTGAATCCGGTGCCGCCGCACTCGATGCACCCGGCGCCTTCGAGGAACTTGTCGCTGCGGAGCAGCCCTCGATCGAGGGCTGACTCCTCGAGCATTGCGCGCGTGATAGTTGCCGGCCGCTTGCAGTGCAGGCAGATGTTGCGCACGAGCCGCTGCGCGAGCACGCAGTTCAACGCCGAGACGAACTGGTACGGCTCGACGCCCATGTTCAGGAATCGGCCCAGCACGTCGAGCACGTTGTTCGCGTGGACCGTCGTGAACACCAGGTGGCCCGTGAGCGCCGACTGGATCGCAATCTGCGCGGTTTCGGGGTCGCGGATCTCGCCGACCATGATCTTGTCGGGGTCGTGGCGCAGGATCGATCGCAACCCGCGCGCGAACGTGAGCCCTTTCTTTTCGTTGATGGGAATTTGCGTGATGCCGCGGAGCTGGTACTCGACCGGATCCTCGATCGTGATGATCTTGTCTTCGATCGATTTGATTTCCGACAGCGCCGCGTAGAGCGTCGTCGTCTTCCCGCTGCCGGTCGGGCCGGTCACGAGCACCATCCCGTACGGCTCCGCGATGTACTTGCGGAAGCGCCTCAGCTCGTCTTCGGGAAACCCGAGGATGTCGAGGCGCAACTCGCGGAACTGCTCGCTGATCGACTCCTTGTCCAGGATTCGGATGACCGCGTCCTCACCGTGCACGCTTGGCATGATCGATACGCGGAAGTCGATCGTCTTGCCCGGAAGCCGCAGCTTGAAGCGGCCATCCTGCGGCACGCGCTTCTCGGCGATGTCGAGCTCCGCCATGACCTTGACGCGCGAGATGATCGTGCTGTGATGGCGTTTGTCGATTGGCGGCATCGCAGGCTGGAGCACGCCGTCGATTCGATACTTCACGTGCACCGAGTCATCCTGCGTCTCGATGTGAATGTCGCTCGCGCGGCGCTGAATCGCCGTGAAGATCGTCGTGTCGACGAGCCGGATGACCGGGCTCGAATCGGCGGTCAGCTTGTCGACGGTGAGCTGATCCTCACCCGCCTCGTCCTCGCGCAGCAGCTGAATCTTGAAGCTCTCGGTCGCTTCCTCGAGCACGCGCTGCGAGCTCTCGCTCTTCTTCAGGATCGCCTGGATCGCCGTCGGCGTCCCGACCGTCACCTTGATCGGTGAGTTGAGGTGCAGGGCCAGCTCGTCGATCATCGGCAGATCCGTGGGATCCGAGACGACGATGACGAGCGAGCGGCCTTCGCGGCGGTACGGCACGAAGTTGTACCGCAGCATGAGATCCGCTGGAATCGTCCGGAACAATTCGTGATCGATGTTGAATTGCGTCGCCAGATCCACGTACTCGAGCCGATATCGTTCGGCCAGGCGACGCGCGTGCGCGGCCTCAGCAGCGCGCTCGGCGGCGGTCGTTTCCGTGGCGCCCGCGTAGAGCTCGGAGTCCGTGCCGTTGACGACCGTCGAAGGATTCCCCTCCATGTGTACCCCTGTTCCTCAACTCAAGGCATTCGACAGGTTGAAGAGCGGCATGTAGAGCGACAGGAGCAGCCCCGCAATCACGATGCCCATGATGATCAGCAGTGCCGGCTCGATGATCGTCACGAACCGGCCGAGATTCGTTTCGATCTCTTCGTCGAAGAAGTCAGCCAGGCTGTTCAGCATCTCCTGCAGCGCGCCGGTCGACTCACCCACTTCCACCATCTTGATCGCGACGTCCGGGAACGCGCCGCTGTCGTTCATTGCCGCGCCGAGCGCGCGTCCCTCTCGCACCTGTTGCGCGGCGGTGTGGAGCTGGCGCGCCACGTACTGATTGCGGATCGATCGCGCGGAGACATCGATCGCGTTGACGAGAGGAATGCCCCCGCCGAGCAGCGTCGCGAGCGTGCGGGCCGCCTGTGATGTCGCGAACTTTGCCGCGATGGGCCCGAGCGCGGGAAGGCGCAGCACCCACCGATCGAATCGTTCGCGTTGCGCCGGGCGCTTCAGCCACTGCCAGAAAAGTACGCCCGCGAGGGCGGCGCCGGCGAGCACGAACAGGATGTAGGACGTCGCCGCTTTCGATACCGCGACGATGATCCGCGTGGACAACGGCAGCTCCCGGCCGAACTGATCGTAGAACTCGCTGAACTCCGGCACGACGCGCAACACGATGATGCCGACGACAACGAGCGACAGCACCAGCAGGATGCAGGGATACACGAGCGCGGAAATCGTCTTTCGTTTGACCCCCGACACGACCTTGACGTAAGCGACGTACCTGCGGATCACGCCTTCGAGGTTGCCGCTCTTCTCTCCTGCCAGGAGCGAAGCCGTGTAGACCCCTGGAAAGAGCTCGCCGTGTGCCTCGAACGCTTCCGACAGCGAACTCCCCGCTCGCACGCGCTCGTGCACGTCGTCCAGCACCGACTTGAACAGAGGGTTGCTGACTCGGCGACGGAGGATTTCGAGCGACTGAACCAGTGGCATGCCCGCCTTGAGCAGCGTGGCGAGCTCCTGGTTGAACACGACGAACTCGCGTGTCGAGATGCGGGCGCGACGCGGACGAGCAAACGACGGCAGGCCCATCCAGCCGGCGCGCTGGAGACCGAGAACGAAAAGCCCTTTCTCCTCGAACTCGCGTCGCAGGCGGGCTTCGCTCTCGGCCGCGTACACGCCTTCGATAACCTCGCCGCCTGGAGTGCCGAGCCTGCAGCGAAATTCCATGCTCCTAGGCCCTTGCCCGTGCGCGCATCGCGCAAGCTCTTGTCTGTGTGGACATTATCGGCCGATTGACCCGCGGATTATATACCACCCAACCTGCATGCCAAGGCTGGGTCCTTTCTGCTTAGACAGTGATTCCGGCTGGATGGCTGGGTCGGAACGCGACTGGCCTCGGGGAATACCAGTCGCAGATGACTCGTTATCGCAGACCCGCGAGAGCCAGGATCTTCGAAACGTAGTTCTGCGTTTCCTTGTACGGAGGAACGCCATTGAATTTGAGCACTGCCCCCTCGCCCGCGTTGTACGCGGCGAGGCCAATTTCCACGCCCCAGCGGTCGATGAGCGATCGTAAGTATTTAATGCCCGCCTCGATGTTCGACCGGGGATCGAACGGGTTCTTCACCTGATATTCCTTTGCGGTCGCCGGCATCAGCTGCATCAACCCCAGTGCCCCCTTCGGCGAGCGGGCCCGCGGGCGGTAATTGGACTCCACCTGGATGAGCGCCCGAACCAGCAGCGGATTGACGCCATGCGCCTGTGACATCGAGGAGATCAGCTCCCCGTACGGGGTGCTCTCGACCAGGCTCCCGACGTCTGCCAGCGCTTCGGCGGCGGGGTTCATCGGCTCCGGCTCGAATTCGGGGTGCGGCACCTCGTCGTCCACGATCTTCTCGATCAGCGACTTGTCGCACGTGACCTCACCGCCGGTCCGAAGCGTCAACACGACGTTTTCGCCATCCGCGCGGTGGGACTTGATGGAAAGAGTGCGCCCCGATGAGAGATAGACAATCTCAGCGTCGGCCCGACCAGCCGAGCTCAAGAAGAAGACAAATGTCGCCGCGGAGGTGATCAAACACAGCCGTAATCTCATCGTGCGATTGCTATCCTAGCATACGGTCGGGCTTTCCGTCCAGAAACTATACACTAGAGCTCTGTAGAACGCCGCCCGCACCCCCGAATGTGTATCGGCAGATGACGAGGTCAGACCTAAGCTGGTCCGTTTGCCTCGCAGCCTTTCACCGTGGCTCGACGAATGCGTGGAAGACCTGAACGCCGAGCTCACGGTTGTCGTTACCGCCGGGAATGAAGGTTCGATCCACCTCGATAACAAGCTCGCTGACGTCCTCCGATCCGAGTTGCGCCACCGAAATGGGAAAGGTGACCAGGGTTTTATCCTTTGCCGCAGCTGAAAACGTTCCAATCGTCTGGTCACCGATTCGCAGCGTGACCTGCTGAGGAGGCGTGAACTTGTCGGTCCGGGCGGCGTATTCGAGGTAGAACGTCGAATCTTTTTTCGGATTCCGGAACGAGATCGTCGCGGCTTTCTTCGTCCATTGCCACTCGTTGTTCGGGTCCTCGGCCGAAACCTCGGCCGGGTGCCACCCCTCCTTGTAAATGAGGAAGATGTTCTCCGACTGCGGTAGCAGCTCGAATTTCGAGACCACGTACTCGCGACGCGACGCCTCCTCGCCATTGAGCGGCAGCCGCCTGTTCGTGCTCATGTTGTAGAGCCCGAGCCGGATCACCGCCGGGCCGATGTACGGGTAGTTCGGCACGAAGATCGTCCGCGAATACTCAATCTTCTCTCCCGGCTTCCATTTGGATGTCGGCACCGACGGCTGATGATCCTCGCCCCAGAGGCGCTCGCCATTCGGTTCGAGCACGTGGACGAACACCCAGTAGTCGCCATCGAAACTCGCGCCGCTGCTGACGTCGAACTTGTACGTCAGCTTCAGTGGGCTGCCGATTGCGACACGCTGTCGGCTGAGTGTCAGCGAAGGTGTGGCAACCGGCGGCTCGCTGGTGTCTTTGCGGCCGCAGGACGTGATCGGGATCAGCAGGAGGAGCGCGCAGGCAAGAACGACAGCTCGTTTCGACATCATGCAGAAATCAGCAGCAGGAACACGAGATCGTACTGCAGTTGTTCGAGTAACTGCAATATGTTAGCCTTCGGCGCGAATGCTCGAAGCATTGGGGATGGTCGAAACGAAAGGCCTCATCGGATCCATCGAGGCGGCCGATGCGATGGTCAAGGCCGCCAACGTGGTCCTCATCGGCAAGGAGTACATCGGCGCAGGCTACGTCACGGTTCTCGTGCGCGGCGACGTCGGCGCCGTGAAGGCGGCGACCGACGCGGGAGCGGCTGCCGCGCGCCGCGTAGGCGAACTCGTGTCGGTCCACGTCATCCCACGGCCTCACACGGAAGTCGAGAAGATTCTGCCCCGCGTCAAGGACGCCAAGGCTCAGTAGCTGATTCATCGGTCACGTATGGCGCAGGCGACCGCCCAGACCGACCGCGATCTCACGTCAATCCACGAAGCGCGCACGCTCGTACGCAAGGCAAAAGGCGCTGCCGCTCCGCTCGGCGAGCTCTCTCAGGACCAAATCGATCGCATCGTCGACGCGATGGCGCAAGCCGTGACGCCGCATGCCGAAGCGCTCGCCCGCTTGGCGCAAGAGGAAACGGGGTACGGCGTCGTCGCGGACAAGGTTCAAAAAAACCGGTTCGCTTCGGAGAAGGTGTACCAGTTCATCCGGCCGATGAAGACCGTTGGCGTCATCCGACGGCTCGAGGACAAGAAGGTCATCGAGATTGCGGAGCCGTTCGGCGTCGTCGCCGCGATCGTTCCCTCCACGAATCCAACATCGACAGCCATCTACAAGATCCTGATTTCGATCAAGGCGCGGTGCCCTATCGTTATCAGCCCACATCCCTCCGCCGTTCGGTGCATCGCTCGTGTGGCGGAGCTGATGACGGAAGGCGCACGTCGGGCGGGAGCACCTGACGGGTCGATCGGCTGCATGGCCACGGTGACGCTCGAAGGCACTCAGGAGCTGATGAAGGCGCGAGAGACCGCCGTGATCCTCGCGACCGGTGGGATGGGCCTCGTTCGAGCAGCGTACAGCGCAGGCAAGCCGGCGTACGGCGTGGGCCCAGGCAACGCACCCGCGTATATCGAGCGCACTGCCGACATCGCCAAGGCCGTCAAGGACATCGTCACGGGCAAGACGTTCGACAACGGACTGCTCTGCTCGTCTGAGAATTCGGTTGTCGTCGACGCGCCGCTCGTCGAAGAGGTGAAACGGCAGTTCGTCGCAAACGGCGCGCACTTCATGTCGCCGCCAGAGATGGAAGCGCTCGCTCGCGTACTCGTTTCACCCCAGCGACTTCCGAACCCGACACTCGTTGGGCGGCCCGCGACGTACATCGCGCAGCAGGCGGGCTTTCAGGTTCCGGCGGATACTCGTGTGCTGATTGCCGAGCTTGCGGGCGTCGGACGAGACTACCCGCTCTCAATCGAGAAGCTCTGCCCGGTCCTGTCCTTTTACGTCGTCAGTGACTGGCGCGAAGGCTGCGAGCGATGTAAGCAGATCCTGCGCTACGGCGGCATGGGACACACGATGGCGATCCACTCGCGGAACGACGATGTGATTCTGCAGTTCGGCCTGAAAAAGCCCGCCTATCGGATCGTCGTGAACACGCCCACGACACACGGGTCGATTGGTCTGACGACGGGATTGGATCCGTCGATGACGCTCGGATGCGGAGGCTACGGCGGCAACATCACCTCGGACAACATTTCTCCGGTCCATCTGCTGAATATCAAGCGTCTGGCGTACGAAGTCGCGCCGGCCGACAGCCTCCGATCTCCCACGGGCGTCGAGAGCGTCGCAGGGCAGCGTGGCCTACCGAAGGCGCTGGCGGCCGCGCCGGCGTCACCGGGGCTGAGCGCGGATTCCCTGACGCGTCGGATCGACCAATTTCTCGCCTCGCGTGGATACGCTCCGACGGGTCCATACCCGACGGCTGCGCCCAGTGGGGCAGCAGCACCTGGCTCGAAGGCCGAAATGGGGACCGCGAACGTCGAAAAGCCATCCGACTTCGTGTGCGAAGACGATGTGCGGCAGGCCATTCGGCAAGGTCGCCGGATTCTGATTGGCGAGCGGACGATTGTGACGCCCGCTGCCCGGGATTTGGGCGAGGAGCATCGGCTTTTCGTCCAAAGCGGGTGGCGACAATAGTCCCGATCCCGTTATTGTTGAGACGTCTGGGTTTAAGGTTGACCTTCAGCGGCTGGGATGCTACTCTATATGCCCCAGCCATACTCAAGGCTTCCGCAGTCGGCGGATGTCGTAGCACTTCGCGAGGCGGTACGGTCTCGCGGGGATCTGAAAAACGGGAGCTCCTGACCTCGTCCGGACGCACCACCCGCGTTCAGTCGAGGCCGCTTCGCGCTTGGCGGAATCCTATCCAACAAGCAAGCGGCGTGGGGGCGACCTCAACAGGGTACACAGCTTGCGTGCCGGTTTGGCGCAAGTTGGACCTCCTCGCGGGAGCGCCCAATGAATATTCGTGCATGGCTGCCGGTTGCGTCGATCATTGGCCTGGCGACCCTTTTGAGCGCGTGCGGATCCCATTCACGGCCGCAGACCCCGCAACCCTCACCGGTCGCGCAGACACAGTCGACTCCACCGCCGAAGATCGAGCCGCCTCCGCCTGATCCAATTTCGACGCTCATCGACGCTTCGCAGCAGCGCTTCGACGAAGGCGAGCGCGAGCTGAAGCTCGGCCACCTCGAGCGAGCGCGAGCGGAGTTCGAGCGCGCGATCGACATGGTGCTCGAGGCACCCGACGGTGCTCGCTCCGATGCCCGTGTTCGCGCTCACCTCGATCATCTCGTCGATCGCATCAACGCCTACGAAGCCACGTCACTCGCGCAGGAAGACGGCTTTGCCGAAAAGAGGGACGAGCCGGCATCCATTGACGAGCTCCTGAGGATTGCCACGTTCCCGAAGCCTGAGGTCGCCGCCGGAACGGCGGACGCGGTCAAGGCCGATCTGGCGACAACCGAGCATGACGTCCCGATCCCGCCGAATTCGCGGATCTTCTCCTACATCGAGCTGTTCCAGGGTCGCCTGCGGGACTATATCGAAGAGAGTCTGCGGCGCGGATCGAGATACCTGCCGATGATTCAGGGCGTCTTCCGCGCGGAAGGCCTCCCGCTCGATCTCGCCTACATCCCGATCATCGAGAGCGGATTCAAGACGAACGCACTCTCGAAGGCAAGCGCGAAGGGGCCGTGGCAATTCATGAAGGCTACCGCGGTCGAACAGGGCCTGAAGCACGACTGGTACGTCGACGAGCGCTCGGATCCTGAAAAAGCGACAATCGCGGCGGCGAAGTATCTCAAAACACTCCACAGGATGTTCGACGGCGACTGGCATCTCGTGCTCGCGGCGTACAACGGGGGCCTTGGTCGCGTACAGCGCGCGATCAACAGGTCAGGCGTCGAGGATTTCTGGCGGCTGTCGGAATCGTCGAAGTATTTGCCGAAAGAAACGCGCGAATACGTACCGTTGATCCTGGCCGCGATCGTCGTCGCGAAGAACCCTGTGCAGTATGGGTTCTCGGTGGTCGCTGAAGCTCCAATGGCGTACGAGAAAGTTGCCGTGCCGCAGGCAATCGATCTTCGCAAGGTCGCGGAGTGGACCGGTCAGTCGGTCGACGACATCCAGGCGCTCAATCCGGAGCTGCGGCGATGGACGACTCCGCTCGCCCAGCCGAACTACGAGGTCAAAGTACCGGTCGGCACCGCGGATGACTTCAGCGCACGCCTAGCCGCCGCGTCGCCTGAGGATCTCGTCTCGCTGAAGTGGTATACCGTCAGGCGTGGTGAGTCGCTCTCGACGGTGTCGCGCAAGCTCGGCGTGCGCAGGATGGATCTTGCGGAAGCGAATCGGCTGTCACTGAAGTCGCCCGTGCGTGCTGGCCAGCAGCTCGTCATCCCACGCGCTCCCACGGCGCTCACGGCATCCACAACCGGTCGTGCAGCGCCCGAAGCCGTCGCCGCGCGTTCGCTCGCCGGCGCGGCTTCCGTCACCCCCACCGCGTCGCAGACCAACGCCAGCGTGACCTATCGCGTGAAGCGCGGAGACACGCTCTCGTCGATCGCGCAGCTCTTCGACACGACGGTCGAAAGGATCAAGAGCTGGAACAAGCTGCGCGGCAACGTCATCGCCGCCGGCGTCAGGTTGAAGATTCCGGTACCGGCGAACTGACCGAGACCAGCAGGTTCACGTCACAGGAGGTCAGGAGCTCAGGAGAATAAATCGGCTTCTCCTGAACTCCTGACCTCCGTTTTGATGTGGACGTTGCACATTCCGCGATCGCGCGGTCCTTCCAACCATGCAGATCCCGCAACCGACCCCGTGAATTGCGAGAGTTTTCGCGGGCTTCCGTGGAGCCACGAATCTTGCGTTCGCGAACCGAATGCTCGCGTGCATGCGGACCGCCGCGGTGTTCGGGATCGAAGCCTGCCCCGTGCAGGTCGAAGTGGACGTTTCGTTCGGGCTGCCGACGTTCACGATGGTGGGCCTGCCGGATGCGAGCGTTCGCGAGAGCCGTGACCGCGTACGCAGCGCAATCAGGAATTCCGGGTTCGAGTTTCCGCCCCATCGAGTGACCGTCAACCTCGCACCGGCGGACATTCGGAAAGCTGGCGCATCATTCGATCTCCCAATCGCCCTTGGTGTACTCGCGGCGACGGGACGGATCGAACGTCGTGACATCTCGGACGTCTTGCTGCTCGGTGAGCTCTCGCTGGACGGCGGAATTCAGCCGGCCCGCGGCGTGCTCCCGGTCGCGGCGGCCGCGCGCCGCGAACGCTACAAAGGTCTGCTGCTGCCGAAGGCCAATGCGAGTGAGGCGGCGGTCGTTGAGGACCTCGAGCTGTACGCGGTTCGATCGCTTGCGGAAGCCGTGAATGCGCTCAACGATCCCTCGCAGTTTCGCGTCATCGTCGAGCCCTTGGAAGCGTCGCCGTCTCTCGATCGATCAGATGGTGATTTCGCAGACGTTCATGGGCAGGCGCTCGGCCGGCGGGCGCTGGAGATCGCCGCTGCGGGCGGCCACAACACGCTCATGATCGGCCCGCCTGGCGCCGGCAAGACGATGATGGCGCGGCGCGTGGCGGGGATTCTGCCGCCGCTCACCTTCGACGAGGCGCTCGAGGCGACGTCGATTCACTCGGTTGCCGGTCTCTTGCCGCCGGGAACGCGATTGCTGACGGCGCGACCCTTTCGCGCGCCGCATCACACGATTTCCGATGTCGCGCTGGTTGGAGGCGGTCAGCTTCCACGGCCCGGCGAGATCAGCCTGGCGCACCATGGCGTGCTGTTCCTCGACGAGATGGCCGAGTTCAGCCGCCACGTGCTCGAGGTCTTGCGGCAACCGCTCGAAGAAGGATGCGTGAGAATCGCGCGCGCCGCGCGCACAGCTGTGTTCCCGGCGCGATTCATGCTGATCGGCGCGATGAACCCGTGCCCGTGCGGCTTCCTGGGTGACCCGGTGCGGCGTTGTCGGTGTTCTCCTATTCAGATCGCGCGGTATTCGTCACGATTGTCCGGACCGCTGCGCGATCGTCTCGATCTCACGGTGACGGTCGGTTCGGTGCCTGCGCACGAGATCCAGAGCGACGTCGGCGGCGAGTCGTCGATGGTAATTCGCGGGCGAGTCGTGAGCGCGCGCGAGAGGCAGCTCGCCCGCGACGGACTGTTGAATGCACGATTGCAAGGTCGAAGTCTGCGCAATCGCGCGAGCCTCGACGGCCGGGCGCGAGCGCTCGTCACGCGCGCGATGACGCGATTGTCGCTGAGCGCGCGCGCCTACGATCGCTTTCTGCGTGTTGCGCGAACGATTGCAGACCTCGATGCAGCGGAGATGATTGCTGCCGATCATGTCGCCGAAGCCCTGCAGTTCAGAGGTGAATGATGCGCAAAAGTGCGCGGCGCCGCAGCCCATCCGTGAACAAAATCGGGCTTTGTGCCTTCCACTCCCGGAACGTCTTATGGTACAGTTCGGCGTTCTACGTTTCGCGAAACCGCGAATAGGGGATCGAGCGATTGCTCCCCGACGATCGTCAGTGCACGATCGTCAACCAAGCAACCAGGGGTGCAGAGGCATTGTTTTCGAGACGCTACACGATTGTCGTTGCGGACCGGACGAGCGGCGTCGTACGACGCTTCACAGTTCCCCTCCTCCCCTCGGCGGCCGTGATCGTTTCTCTCCTCACCTTCCCCATGCTGATCGGTCTTGGCGCCCGCTGGAGCGCGCAAGCCGAAATTCGCGAGCTGACCGGCTCGAACATCGCACTCCAGATGGAGAACGACAACTACCACCAGGCGACCGGTCAGCTGGCTTCACAGATTTCCATACTGCAACAGGCCGTCGACGACATCGGCATCCGTGCGGCCGTGGATCCGGCAGCCGGCAGCGCGATGGAGAAGCTGCCGATTGGTGTGAAATCACGCGCGATGGGTGGCGGCAGCGCAGCTATCGCGTTCGCGCCAGTCTTGAGTAGTGCGTTCGGTTCGCCGGACAGCGCGTTTGGTGTACTGCGCGATATTCTCGGCGCGATCGAGAGCCGCCTCGACTTGGTGCGTCACGGGGTCGAGCGCCGACGCGAGCTCGCGGCGGCTACACCGTCAATCTGGCCGGTGACCGGCTGGCTGTCCTCCGGTTACGGCAATCGGCGCGACCCGTTTGGCGGCGGCAGCGATTTCCATCCAGGTCTTGACATCTCCGCGACGTACGGCGAACCCGTGAAGGCGCCCGCGGACGGCTTCGTCTCGAGCGCGGGTGCGAGCGGCAATTACGGGAACCTGATCGTCATCGATCACAGCTTCGGCATCATCACGAAATACGGACATCTCTCACGCATTGCCGTCGTCGCCGGTCAACAGGTCAATCGAGGCGATGTGATCGGCTATGTGGGTTCGACGGGCCGATCGACGAGCCCGCATCTCCACTACGAGATCTGGATGAACGGCAAGCTGACCAATCCTCTCAGGCTGCTCGCCGGGCGCTGAGGCGGCTGCTCGCGCGAGTTCACGGTTCTCAGTGCTCCGTTCTCGGTTCCGGCTTCTTGGGTTCTCTTGTGGCAAGAAGTGTGGCTGTATCGGCCTTGGGGAACCTCTCCGTCGCAGCAGCCTGTTATAATCGTCGAGTATCTGATTCCGTTCCCTGATGATAGTCGACACCCTCCTGGCGAAGGTCATTGGCACCGCGAACGAGCGCGAGCTGAAGCGGATGCGTCCGCTCGTCCTCGAGATCAGCGCAAAAGAACCGGACGTCCAGAGGCTCTCGGACGAACAGCTACGGGCGAAGACCGCAGAATTCCGGTCGCGACTTGCGGCGGGTGCGACGCTCGAGGACCTTCTGCCCGAAGCCTTCGCCGTCGTGCGCGAAGCAGGACGCCGCACGCTGAACATGCGGCACTTCGACGTGCAGCTCATCGGCGGTATCGTGCTCCATCGCGGAAAAATCGCCGAGATGAAGACGGGCGAAGGCAAGACGCTCGTCGCGACGCTCCCCGCGTATCTCAACGCGCTCGAGGGCAAAGGCGTCCACGTCGTCACGGTCAACGACTATCTGGCGCGACGCGACTCCGAGTGGATGGGGCGCGTCTACCGGTTCCTCGGCATGTCGGTCGGCGTCATTCAGCACGACCTCAATGATCAGGAGCGCCAGGTCGCCTACGCGTGCGACATCACGTACGGCACGAACAACGAATTCGGGTTCGATTACCTGCGCGACAACATGAAATTCGACCTCGGGCATTACGTGCAACGAGGCCATCACTTCGCGATCGTCGACGAAGTCGACAGCATCCTCATCGATGAAGCGCGGACGCCGCTCATCATCTCGGGTCCCGCGGAAGAATCCACGGATCTCTATTACGAGGTCGATCGGATAATTCCAAGGCTCACCCCTGGCGCTGTGACCCGCGGTGACGTGAAGGCGGAAGATCGCGAGGAGCTCGAGAAGACGGGCGACTACATCGTCGACGAAAAGCACAAGACGGTGACGCTGACTGAAAGCGGCATGGCAAAAGCCGAGAAGATGCTCGGCCATCGCCTGCAGCCGGGAGGCCTGTACGACCCGGTCAACATGCCGCTGCTGCACCACATCAACCAGGCGCTCCGCGCGCACACGCTGTTTAGGCTCGACGTCGACTACATGATTAAGGACGGTCAGGTCGTGATCGTCGACGAGTTCACCGGCCGTCTCATGCCGGGCCGGCGATGGAGCGACGGGCTGCACCAGGCCGTCGAGGCCAAGGAGAAAGTAAAGATCGAGCGCGAGAACCAGACGCTCGCAACGGTCACCTTCCAGAACTACTTCCGGAAGTACGCCAAGCTCTCCGGCATGACCGGTACGGCCGACACCGAAGCGGAGGAGTTCGCGAAGATCTACAAGCTCGATGTGATGGTTATCCCGACCAACCGCGATCTGCGCCGGGTCGAGGAACCGGATACCGTCTATCGCACCGAGAAAGAAAAATACGAAGCGATCGTCAACGACATCCTTGAGAAGCAGCACGAGGCACGGCCCGTGCTCGTCGGCACGGTGTCAATCGAGAAATCGGAGCGGCTCTCGAAGCTGCTGAAGCTCCGCGGCATCAAGCACGTCGTGCTGAACGCGAAGTACCACGCCCAGGAAGCAGAAATCGTCGCGCAGGCCGGGCGCAAAGCCACGGTGACCATCGCGACGAACATGGCCGGCCGCGGAACCGACATCCTGCTCGGCGGCAACCCCGAGTTCATGGCGCGGCAGCAGACGCTCGCTGACGAGATCGCCGAACGGCTGCCGAAGGGCCAGGAGAAGTTCGTCGACGACGACGAGTTCGTCTACTTCTACCATCTCGAGAACTTCTATCGCGTGCCGCGCGAGGCCTACCACCGGACGTTCGAAGCCTTCAAGAAGCAGACAGACGCCGAGCACGACGAAGTCGTCGCCCTCGGAGGGCTGCACATCATCGGCACAGAACGCCACGAGGCGCGTCGCATCGACAACCAGTTGCGTGGCCGCGCCGGACGGCAGGGCGACCCGGGTTCGTCGCGCTTCTATCTGTCACTCGAAGATGACCTGATGCGCATCTTCGGGTCCGATCGCATTTCGGGCCTGATGCAGCGCCTCGGGATGGAAGAGGGCGTTCCGATCGAGCACCGGATGGTGACCAAGGCAATCGAGCGCGCCCAGCGCCAGGTCGAGGCGCAGAACTTCTCCGTCCGCAAGCACCTCCTCGAGTACGACGATGTCATGAACAAGCAGCGCGAGAGCGTCTACTCTCTGCGCCGCGAGCTGCTCGAAGGCCAGATTCACCTGACCGAAGAGGAACAGGTCGATACGCGCGAGTACCTCATGACGCTCGCGCAGGAGCTGCTCGAAGGGACGGTCGAGCGATATGCCGGCCCTGAAGTCGACATCGAAGAGCGAGACTTCAGCGCGCTCAGGAATGCCGTCACCGAAATCTACGGCATCGAACCGGCCGCACTCGAGTCGATCGAACTCGAGGGGCTCTCGGTCGAGGAGATGACCGACGCGCTGTGGGTCGCGATTCTGCAGAAGTACGAACGTAAAGAGGGGCTGATCCCGACGGAGATCCTTCGGCGGGTGGAGCGCGACATCATGCTCCAGATCGTTGACGCCCAATGGAAGGATCACCTCTACAGTCTCGATCATCTCAAGGAAGGCATCGGCCTCCGTGGATACGGTCAGAGAGATCCGCTCGTCGAGTACAAGAAAGAGAGCTTCACGCTGTTCTCGGCGATGAAGGACCGGATCGAGGAAGAGATGGTCCGGTATCTGTGGCGCCTGACGCCTGTGGTCGAAGAAGGTCGCGGACCCGATGCAGGGGCGCCGATTGGCGTTCGGCAGCCTTCACCCCGCCGACCGCCTCAGCTCACCATGAACGCGCCGTCTGCCGCGAGCGCGTCACCGTTCGGCGCATTTCGAGGCGGTGGTTCGGCCAGCGCCGTAGCGGAGCCTCCGCGCCCCGCGCGCACTGGCGGCGACGACGTCGTGAAGCAGATTCGTCGCGAGGAGCCGAAGGTCGGGCGCAACGATCCGTGCCCGTGCGGCAGCGGGAAGAAGTACAAGAAGTGTCATGGCGCGTAAGAGGTGCCAAGTGGCTGGTGCCAAGTGGCCAGGGCTTGGCGGCCGGCGATCGGAGTGGTGAGGGCAGCCGCTTGCTGCCCTTTTTCTTTTGAGGTTTGAATGGAAACGCGAACGGATGTTCTGAACACTGATCAGATCTCAGTCGGCCTCACGACCGCGCTGACGTTCGACGACGTGCTGCTGGTGCCTCGACATTCGACCGTACTGCCGAGCCAGGTGGACGTGACGTCGCGGGTCACCAAGAACATCCGCGTGAACGTACCGCTCCTGAGCGCCGCAATGGATACCGTCACCGAATCGCGGCTCGCGATTGCCATGGCGCAGCAGGGTGGAATCGGCGTCGTCCACAAGAACCTTTCAGTAGAGGAACAGGCATCCGAAGTCGATCGCGTGAAACGGTCCGAGAGCGGGATGATCGTCAATCCAATCACGCTCTCTCCCTCGAACCGCATCTTCGAGGCCCTGGAGCTGATGAGGAAGTACCGGATCTCGGGAGTGCCGATTACCGAGGACGGCAGCAAGGAAGGGCGGCTCGTCGGGATCCTGACCAATCGAGATCTGCGCTTCGAAACGAATCTCGACCGTCCGATTGGCGACGTCATGACGCGCGAACCGCTGTTCACGGTTCCCGTCGGCACCACGCTCGAGCAAGCGCGCGAGTTCCTTCATCGGCACAAGGTCGAGAAGCTGCTGGTCGTCGATGACCGGTTCATGCTGAAGGGGCTCATCACCGTCAAGGACATCCAGAAGAACATCAAGTATCCCAGCGCCTGCAAGGACAGCCTCGGGCGTCTTCGGGTTGGAGCCGCAATCGGCGTCGGAAGGGACGCCATCGCGCGCGCTGAAGCGCTCGTGGCGGCCCACGTGGACGTGCTCGTCATCGATACCGCGCACGGCCACGCGCAGGGCGTGCTCGACATGGTCAAGCGGATCCGGCGACAGTTCACCGACGTCGACGTCGTCGCGGGCAACGTCGCGACGGCCGAAGCGACCGAAGCGCTCGTGGAGCTCGGCGTGGATGCCGTCAAAGTGGGGATTGGAGCAGGATCGATCTGTACGACGCGCGTCGTGGCTGGTATTGGCGTGCCGATGGTTACGGCTATCGCGGAATGCGCGCGTGCCGCCGCTCGGCGAAACGTGCCAATCATCGCGGACGGCGGCATTCGCTACTCGGGCGACATCACCAAGGCGATTGCCGTCGGCGCGAGCTCGGTGATGATCGGCAGCCTGTTCGCAGGGACGGACGAGAGCCCGGGCGAGCTGATTCTGTATCAGGGTCGCAGCTTCAAGGAGTATCGCGGCATGGGGTCGCTGGGCGCCATGCGCCGCGGCAGCCGCGACCGCTACTTCCAGGATGAGTTCGATCTCGACGCGAATCCGGACGCCGGCGAAAAGCTCGTCCCGGAAGGCATCGAGGGGCGTGTCGCGCACAAAGGAAGCGTCGCCGCGATGATTCATCAGCTCACCGGCGGCCTGCGCGCCGGCATGGGCTACTGTGGCTGTTCCGATATTCCTGCCTTGCAGCGCGAAGCACGTCTGATCCGCGTCAGCCCGGCAGGTCAGCGCGAAGGGCACGTTCACGACGTCATCATCACGAAGGAAGCGCCGAATTATCGAGTCGAGTAGGAGCCGGCTTCCGGAGACGGGTCCCGGGGACCGGGCGCCGGGGACCGGGGGGGTCGCTTCGATTCGTCTCGCGAGACAGTTAACAGCGCGCGCAACATCGTCGTCTTACGTGTCATGAGACACGCATGCACGCTGCTCTTCGCCACTCTGTTCGTCCCATCGCTGTTCGCCCAAGACACCGAGTACATCCGCGCGCTCGAGCGATCGCAGACGGATCGGCCCTCGACGCTCACCTCGTCGGCTCGCATCGCGCCGCTCGATGAACCAGGAACGCCGCTCGTCATCCATGGACACCTATTCGCGGAGGACGGCCGCACCCCGGTCAGCAACGCGGTTGTTTTCGCGTATCACACCGATGCCGCCGGACTTTACGACCGCGTAGCCGCTCCTCCGCACTCGTGGCGACTGCGTGGCTGGACGAAGACGGATGCCGAGGGGCGTTTCGAGTTCGCCACGATCCGACCCGGCGCGTACCCATCGCGCAACATTCCCGCGCACGTGCACTTCACGGTATTCGGGCAGCAGGGGCGATACCATGCCGGAGAGCTCCGGTTCGACGACGATCCACTCGTCAAGAATGACGAGCGCACGGCATCGAGACGTAACGGTGAATTCGGCCACGTCCGGCCGGTCCGCACTCAGGATCGCGCCCAGCACGTCGAGTTCGCGATCCGTTTGGATCCGAAGCAGCGCTTTGATTGAGGAACGAGCGACGCTCGTCGCGCGATCACGGTTCGCGCACGCCGCGAATCGTGATACGCCGTCTGTCGCCGCCGTGATCTTCGATCGACACCTCGACGGCGCTCGCCGGTCGCCGCGGCCAACGATCCGCCCACTCGATCGCGACGATCCCGTCCTGTTCGATGAGCTCCTCCAGGCCGAGATCGTCAACCTCACGAGGCTCGACTCGATACAAGTCCACGTGGTGGAGCGTGATCCGACCGCCGGAGTACTCCTGAATCAGCGTGAACGTCGGGCTGGAGACGTCGTCTGGAGAGGCCCGCAACCCGCGCGCGAGACCGCGCACGAAGGCGGTCTTCCCTGCCCCGAGATCCCCAAAGAGCAGGACGACATCCCCAGGTGAGAGCGCTTCGGCCAGGTTCTGTCCAGCCGCGAACGTATCTGATTCGTTCTGCGATTGAATGACTGAATCCACGGTCCTGTTCGCGTGCACGGCGCTCGTTTCCGAACAGTGGGGTCACACCCTGACCATCAGGATTGCGATTTCTATGAGTCATCTGAAGACGGCCGGCGACGGCGGCGTGCGGTCAACTCCAGCACGGCGTCGCCGAGCCGCGCCGCGATGTCGGTCGCAATGAGCGCGACTTCCCCTTCGTCGGCTTCCGCGAGATCGCCGGCGGTCCCGTGGAGATACACCGCCAGTTTGCACGCCGCCTCTGCATCGAGCAATTGCGCGAACCACGCCGCAATCATTCCCGTCAGCAGGTCTCCCGTGCCGCCTGTCGCCATGCCCGCGTTGCCGGTGAGGTTGACGAACGTGCGCCCATCCGGGCCCGCGATGACCGTGCGGTGTCCTTTCAGCACGACGTGCAGGCGATGGGCCGATGCGAAGTCACGTGCCTGCGCCACGCGATCCTGTTGCACCGCTTCGATCGGCACGCCAAGCAGCCGCGCCATCTCCCCCGGATGTGGCGTGATGATGACGTCCACGCCATCGCGTCCCATCAATCGATCCGGATCACCACTGAACGCGTTCAGCGCGTCCGCATCGAGCACGAGCGGCACGCCGGCCCGCTCCAGGATCGCGTGCACGAACGCCGCGCTGCTCGGCGCCTGTCCCAGCCCCGGGCCGATCGCGATCACATCTGCTTTCAGATCCAGCACCCGATCCACGGCGCTGAAATCGACCGTGCCGGAGGCGGTCTCGTCCAGCGGCTCCGTCATGTATTCGGGTGCCATGCCCGCGATCGGGATAAGGCACGATCGTGGCGTTGCGACGGTCACCAGGCCGGCGCCGGATCGCAGCGCACCGATGGCCGCGAGATGCGCGGCGCCGGTGCGGCCGAGCGACCCCGCTATCACGAGCACCCGACCGAAGTCTCCCTTGTGCGAGTCCGCAGCCCGCGAGGGCACGATTTCGCGCATCCGTTCGCGCGTCAGCAGCTCGAGGTACTCGCCTTCCAGGTCGTCGAAAACCGGAAGGGGAATACCGATGTCCGCAATCACGAGATCGCCGCAGTGTGAGTCCGCCGGCGGCAGCACGAGCGGAATCTTGGGTGCGCCGAGCGTTATCGTCATCGACGCTTCGATCGCCGGGCCGTCGAGCATGTGCGTGTCGGCCGAGACGCCGGTCGGCAGATCGATCGAAACGATCGGCACGCCCAGACCGTTCACGTCAGCGACGACCGTTTCGAGCAGCCCGGTGAGCTGTCCGTGGAAACCCGTACCGAGAATCGCGTCGACGACGAGATCGCACTCACAGATCTCGCTGAAGTGGAGCTCCCACGATTGCGCGTCGGTGATCTCGACGACCGTGAGCCCGATCCGTCCGAGCACCTCGAGATTGATGCGCGCATCTCCACTGACTTCTGCGACGCTGCCGAGCAAGAACACCGCGGTGTCGACGCCGTGCTGCACGAGCGTCCGCGCGACGACGAAGCCGTCGCCGCCGTTGTTCCCGCGTCCGCACAGCACGCCGACGTGGCTCGTCGCGAGGTCGTCAAACGCCGCTTCCATCGCTGCCACGGTCTGCCGGCCGGCGTTCTCCATCAGCACGATCGACGGGATGCCGATCTCCTCGATCGTGCGGCGATCCGCCTCGCGCATCTGGCGTGTGTTCAAAACGCGCATCGGAGGTCGAGCCTATCGCTTGTGCTAGACTGCGGTCAAACAGGCAACAGCACAGAAAGAGGACACCGCTTCATGCCGATTCGCGGCGCCGTGTATGTCAATGGCGCAATAACTCCCGCCGACAAGGCAGTCATTCCCGTCTACGATCACGGCTTTGTCTACGGCGAAGGAGTCTACGAGACGCTCCGCACGTACAATCGCGTGCCGTTTCTGTACGAGCGCCACATGCGCCGTCTGCGCGCCTCCGCGCAGCACCTTCACCTCGACGTGCCGTTCGACGATGAGCAGCTGTATCGGGACATCGAGAGCACCGTCGAAGCGGCAGGGGAGCTGCCCGAGGCGTACATTCGTGTGCTGCTGACCCGCGGCGTCGGCGAGCTGACGTACGACATCACCGCCACGCCAATCCCGTCGGTCGTCATCATCGTCAGACCGATCGACGAGGTCCCGGCACGGGTGTTGAACCAGGGTATTCGGATCTCACTCGTCTCGGTCCTGCGCAACCACCCGGGCTCGGTGAACCCGATTATCAAGTCGAACAATCTGCTCAACAACGCGCTGGCGATGCAGGAAGCGCATCGCCGCGGTGGTGAAGAAGGCCTGATGCGCAACTATCGCGGCGAGCTGTCCGAATGCTCGCAGTCGAACTTTTTCATGGTGCGAGGCGGCGTCGTGCTCACGCCGAAGTCGGAAGCGGGCCTGCTCGAGGGCGTGACACGCGCGTTCATGTTCGACGTCGGGCGCGATGCGGGGATCGAGGTGCGCGCCGAAACCCTCTACCCGAAAGATCTCGAGACCGCGGACGAAGCGTTCATCACGAGCACGACGCGAGAGCTCAGTCCAGTCGTGCAGATCGACGAGCGTGTGATCGCAACCGGCCGCCCCGGCCCAATCACGTTGACGCTTCTCGACGGCTATCGCCGGCGCGCACAGGAGCTGACGCGCGCCGCGGCCGGCACGCGCGGCTGACGTCAGCTCTTTATCTGGTCCGGGGCGTAGCTTTCAATCGGCGGGCACGCGCACATCAGATTGCGATCCCCGTAGGGGTTGTCGATGCGCGCCACCGAAGGCCAGAACTTCTCCGAGCGCACGAACAGCAACGGGTAGGCTGCCTGCTCGCGCGAGTACGGATGTGACCACGCGTCGGCCGAGACTTCCTCGGCCGTATGCGGGGCGTTCTTCAGCACGTTGTCGCGAGCGTCCGCGCGACCGTCCACCACCGCTTGAATCTCGTCGCGAATGGCAATCAGCGCGTCGCAGAATCGATCGAGTTCGTCCTTCGATTCGCTTTCCGTGGGCTCGATCATCATCGTCCCTGCAACCGGAAACGAGACGGTCGGCGCATGGAAGCCGTAGTCCATCAGCCGCTTCGCGACGTCCTGTTCATCCACCGACGGACCGGCACCATGTTTGAACGGCCGGAGATCGAAGATCATCTCGTGCGCGACGCGGCCGTTATGGTTCGCGTAGAGCACATCATAGTGACCCTGCAGGCGCGCCTTGATGTAGTTCGCATTCAGGATTGCGTACTTCGTGGCGTCCGTCATGCCCGCGGCCCCGAGCATGCGGATGTAGCCATACGAGATCAGCAGGATGCTCGCGCTCCCCCAGGGCGCAGCCGAGACCGCGGGAATTCCCTTCGATCCGCCGACGGCGATCACGGGGTGCGTCGGCAGATACGGCGCGAGATGTTTCGCGACGGCGATTGGCCCCATGCCGGGTCCGCCCCCGCCATGAGGGATCGCGAACGTCTTGTGCAGGTTGAGGTGACACACGTCCGCGCCAATGGCGGCGGGCGTTGTCAAGCCAACCTGCGCGTTCATATTCGCGCCGTCCATGTAGACCTGTCCGCCATGCTCGTGCACGACAGCGCAGATGTCACGAATGTCCTCCTCGAACACGCCATGGGTTGACGGATAGGTCACCATCAACGCGGCGAGCGAATCGCGGTACTGTTCGGCTCTCGCGCGCAAATCACCGAGATCGACGTTACCGTTCGCGTCGCACGCGACGACAACGACCTTCAATCCGGCCATCGTTGCGCTCGCCGGGTTCGTGCCGTGTGCCGAGGACGGAATGAGCACGACATTGCGTTGCGCCTGGCTGTGGTCGCGCAGGTAAGCGCGAATCGTCATCAGTCCGGCGAATTCTCCCTGCGCGCCGGAATTCGGCTGTAGCGAC
This sequence comes from Acidobacteriota bacterium, assembly GCA_046727175.1. Classification (GTDB taxonomy): domain Bacteria; phylum Acidobacteriota; class Vicinamibacteria; order Vicinamibacterales; family 2-12-FULL-66-21; genus JBKPCD01. Next base: position 30,272 of record JBKPCD010000259.1, read on the forward strand.
ACGGCGCTGAAACCCGTGATCCGACAGAGCGCATCCTCGAGTTCGCGAAAGATCTGCGCGTAGCCTCCGGTCTGGTCCACCGGCGCAAACGGATGGACTCGTGCGAACTCGGGCCAGCTGACCGGAATCATCTCCGCCGCCGCGTTCAGCTTCATCGTGCAGGACCCGAGTGGAATCATCGATCGGTCCAGACCGACGTCCTTCCGCTCGAGGCTGCGGATATAGCGCATCATCTGCGTCTCGGAGTGATGCGTGTTGAACACCGGATGCGTGAGGTAAACGCTCGTCCGGGTCAGCGCTGGTGGCAGTTTGTGCAATGTGGGTAGCCCAACCTGAGCGGTCTGACCCGGTAGCCCAACGTGAGGGGTCTGACCCCGTTTCGGCGATGTGTGCAACCGGACGTCCTGAGTCTGACCTCCGTCGGCAAACACAGCGACGATGCCGCGGACGTCGGCGCCGGTGACGGTCTCGTCGAGCGAAATGCCAATCGCGTCGCCCGTGTACCGGAAGTTGATGCCGCGGCCCTCGGCGGCCCGGCGAATTCGCGAAACGTCGGCCCCTTCGACCCGGAGAGTATCGAAGTACGCCTGATTCGTCTGACGATACCCGAGGCCGCCGAGTGCCTCCTCGAGTTCGGTGGTCAGACTGTGGACCCGTTCCGCGATGGCACGCAGGCCCTTCGGACCATGATAGACCGCGTACATGGCCGCGATGTTGGCCAGCAACGCCTGTGCGGTACAGATATTCGAGGTGGCTTTCTCTCGGCGAATATGCTGCTCGCGCGTCTGCAGCGCCATCCGGTAGGCTCGACGGCCCTTCGCATCAATCGACACACCGATGATCCGGCCCGGCGCCTGACGGACAAATGCGTCGCGCGTTGCAAAGAACGCTGCGTGGGGCCCACCATAACCAAGCGGAACGCCGAACCGCTGTGAGTTGCCGACCACCGCGTCAGCCCCCATCTCACCCGGCGGGGTGATCAGCGTGAGCGCGAGAAGATCGGTCGCAACCGCCACGAGCACGCCGGCCTGGTGCGCGCGCTCGGTCGTCGGCCGGAGATCCGCGATTTCTCCGCGATCGTCTGGATATTGCAGCAGCATCCCGAACGCCTGGGACAGCGCGTCGTCGGTAAAATCCGACGGCGCGGCAATCTCGAGTCGGATCCGGAGCGGCTCTGCACGGCCGCGGAGCACGGCGAGCGTCTGCGGAAAGCATCGATCCGAGACGAGGAACAGGCTCTCCTGCCCCGCTGGCGCCTTCTTCGCCTGCAACCGGTGAAACATCGTCATCGCCTCTGCAGCGGCCGTGGCTTCGTCGAGGAGCGAAGCCGTCGCGATGTCCATTGCCGTGAGATCTTTCACGACGGTCTGGAAATTGAGCAGCGACTCGAGCCGCCCTTGCGCGATTTCTGCCTGGTACGGCGTGTAAGGCGTGTACCAGCCCGGATTCTCGAACATGTTCCGCAGGATGACGCTCGGGGTTACGCAGTCGTAGTACCCCATCCCGACGTACGAACGATTGACGATGTTCCTGGAAGCAATGATGCGGAGACGCCGAAGGTACTCGTGTTCGCTGTCGGCCGGCGGCAACTCGAGTGGTGCGGTCGATCGGATGTCGGGCGGAACCGTCTGATCGATGAGGTCGTCGAGCGAGCGAACGCCTATTGATCGAACCATCTCGTCGCGATCCGTTGCGTCGGGTCCGATGTGCCGTTCCGGAAACGAGCCAGGCGCGCCCGAGGTCATTTGTGAGTGCGCGGAACCCTTGGATTCGTCGAGAGGTGTGATGCCTGCGGTCTGGTGGCTGCTCATTTGGTCAGGTCGCTGTACTGCGCCGCATCGAGGAGATCCGCGGCGGCGCCGTCGCTCATCTTCATGACAATCATCCAGGACTCGTGCGGGCTCTTGTTCACCGCCTCCGGCTTCTGGACGAGCGCAGAATTCACGTCAGTAACTTCGCCGCCGATCGGGCAATACAGCTCGGACACGGCCTTCACGGATTCGATCGTTCCAAACACGTCACCCTTCTTGAAGGTGCGGCCGACCTCCGGCAGCTCGAGATACACGATGTCGCCCAACTGCTTCTGCGCGTAATCGGTAATCCCTACACGCGCCTCCGAGCCGGTGATCTTCACCCACTCGTGATCTCTCGTGTACTTCAAGTCAGGCGGATACATGTCATTGACTCCAACTTCTCAGCTCTCGGCTCGCGGGCGCTTGTAAAAGGGCATCCGAACGACACGTGCTCGCGCGCGCCGGCCACGAATATCGATCTCGAACTCGGTGGCCGGTGCTGCGTACGTCGTCGGAAGATAGGCCATGCCAATCGACTTCTTCAAGAACGGCGTTTGCGTGCCGCTCGTGACGACGCCCGCCCTTTCGCCACCAACGTAGACGGCGTGACCGAGTCGGGCTATCGCGCGGTCCAGGACCTCGAACCCGACCAGTTTTCGCCGAACGCCTTCCTGTTTCTGACGTCGGAGCGCCTCGGCTCCGATGAAATCCGGCTTGTTCCAGCCGACGATCCAGCCCAGGTCCGCTTCGAGCACGGTGCTCGTCTCATCGATGTCGTTGCCGTAAAGACGCATAGCCGCTTCGAGACGAAGCGTGTCGCGCGCCCCCAGGCCGGCGGGGATTACACCCTCCGGCCGACCGGCGAGCAGAATCGCATCCCACACGCGCTCGGCTGATGCGGGCGGCACGAAGACCTCGAACCCGTCCTCACCCGTGTACCCAGTGCGCGAAATGGTCCCGCGAACGCCGGCAATCTCGCCGGTCGTGAACCAGTAGTACTTGATCTCGGACAGATTTGCGCCCGTGAGTGGTTGCAGAACATCCCGCGCGGCCGGTCCCTGTAGAGCAAGCAACGCGTATCGGGAGCTCGTGTTCACCGCAACCGCGTCGCCAATTTCCGCAATCCGGCTCGTGATCCACTGAAAGTCCTTGATGATGTTCGACGCGTTCACGACGAGCATGAAGTGCTCGTTCGACAGACGGTATGTCAGCACGTCATCCACGAACGTGCCTTCCGTGGTCGTGAGCGCCGAGTACTGCGCCTGGCCGTTCGACAGTCGTGAGGCATCGTTCGACGTGACGTGCTGGATCGCAGCAAGCGCGTCGCGCCCCGCAACCTCGATCTGGCCCATGTGGCTGACGTCGAAGAGACCGCCCCGAGTCCGCACCGCCATGTGCTCGTCGACGATGCCGGAGTACTCGACGGGCATGTCCCAGCCACCAAACTCAACCATGCGCGCGCCAAGCGATCGGTGCCGCGCATTGAGCGGCGTCTTCTTCAGCGTGCCAGACGGTGTTTCGGGCATCGATACCAATCAGCCGGTCGGCGCATCACGCCGATGGCCGGCCGGTTGTGCAGCAGCATGAGTCGCGAGTGGAAGTGGCTGCCCTCGGTCGAGCGCAGACCGGTGTAGGACAACCTAAGAAAGGTACTATGCGCCTCGGCGACGGGTCAAGAAATGAGCCTGCGGACAGCGGTATGCGGACTCACGCGAAAGGGAGTGCACCTCAACGCGACCGGCACTCACATTTGAGGCGTCACCGACGTACTGATGCACACTCTCGAAGCCGCATCGAACAGGTCGGGCCTCCGAAATGTGTGCGATTCCGTGTGTCGCCGGTTCAATCACTCACTCCGGCGCATGCCCACCTCGCTCCGGACGATATCGCAGGTATCCCTGCAACGTGTGGTACGAGATTCCTAACTCGCGGCACGCCTGCCGCTTGTTGTTCCGACAGCGTTGGAGCACCAGCCGCGCGTACCGGCTCCCCCACGCGCGCATCGTCTCGTTTGTTCTGAGCGACGGCATCAGCACGTCGGAGTATCCGCCCAGGAGCGCTGGCGGGAGATCGTCGAGCTCCAGGAAATCTGATCCCGCCAACGCGACGGCTCGCTCGATCACCCGCTCGAGCTCACGGACGTTGCCGGGCCACTCGTACGCCAGCAGCGCGTCCGTTGCCGCGGCCGAGAGCTGCAAGGGCCGCACGAGCCGATGCCGATCCAGAAAGTATCGCGCGAGCTCCGGCACGTCGTCTCGCCGTGCGCGCAGCGGCGGGACCTGCACATCGACGCCATGCAATCGATAGTACAAATCCGGTCGAAATCGACGATGCTCGACCATTTCGGAGAGCGAGCGGTTGGTTGCCACGATGATGCGAGTGTCGATGTGCTTCGGGCTGCAGCCGCCTACGCGCTCCACGGAGAGGTCCTGAATGGCTCTCAGCAGTTTCGCTTGCGCGGCCAAGGACAGATCCGAGACTTCATCGAGAAACAGCGTGCCCTCGTGCGCATGCTCGAACTTGCCGCGCCGTCCCCGGACCCCCGTCGCTGTGCGATCCTCGATCCCGAACAGCTCCGCCTCAAGCAACGTCTCCACAATCGCCGCACAATTCACCGCGACGAACGGCCCCTTTCGTCGTCTGCTGAGATCGTGGATCTGGCGCGCGACGAGCTCTTTGCCCGTTCCAGACTCGCCTTCGATGAGAACGGTGAAGTCGGTTGCCGCGACGCGCTCGATCCGGTAGCGGACGAGCCGAATCGCCTGACTGGACCCAATCAGAGGCGCAGCGCCGTCCCGCACGCGCGCGAACTGCGGCGGTCGTCCGTGGGCGCGCTCGATCTCGAGCAACAACGCCGCGAGATGGGCCGCCCCTTCGAGCACCTGACACGTCCAGCCGTCGAGCGTCCGGCCCGGATCGAAGACGACCTCGATGCGCGCCCGCTGCGACGACGCGACCGTCGGAATCTCGAAGCATGTGACGTTCGGC
>JBKPCD010000260.1:0-4531 GCA_046727175.1 Acidobacteriota bacterium
CTCTCGTCCTGCGTGCGCGTGGCGACACGGCCGCGGCAATCGAGCTACTCGAGCGGTTGCTGAAGGACAATCCCGAGTTCGAAGCCGCGTATGTGACGCTGGCCCGCTTGTTCATCGCCACGGGAAAGCAACGGGAAGCGACCCAGGTGCTGGAGCGGCTGCTGCAGCGCAATCCGACGCATCCACAAGCTCTCCAGACGTTGAAGCAGCTTCAGGGTGGACGCTGAACCGCTCACCTTCGGACACGTGGTCGCCACTCACGCGCGGCGGCGTGCGCACCGATGGAGGTGCTGACGTGCTGGTTTCACGGCGGGCGTTTTGCGAGTGGCTCGGCGGCAGCGCCCTCGCCGGCAAGGCACCGTTCGACATCGCCGACAGTAGTCGGGCGGGGGACTGGCACCGGTGCCAGTCCCCGGCGCTCGCTCGTTTCCAGGCCGCGTCCACGACCCCGCTGCGAACGAACTCGCACATTGGCAACCTGTACCCGTTCATCCAGAAGCAGGCCGATCGCTCCACGTTCGAGCTCTCGTACCTACGCGGGACGTTCCGTGATCTCGCGACATGGCAGAAGGCTGCGCGTACCAGAGTGCTCCAGCAACTCTTCTACCTGCCGGAACCAGTGGCGCCAATGCCTGAGATCGTCCGGCGTGAAGACCGCGGCGACCATGTCGAGGAGTCGTTGACGTTCCAGACCACGCCCGATCTTCGAGTGCCCGCCTGTGTGCTCCTCCCGAAAACCACGAAACGACCGGCGCCTGGGGTCCTGCTGCTCCACTGTCACGGCGGCTTCTATGTGTGGGGCAAGGAAAAAGTCGTGGAGCACGACGATGAGCACCCGGTCTTACGTGAGTTCAAGCAGGAGTCGTACGAAGGGAAGAGCATCGCGACCGAGCTGGTCCGCCGCGGCTATGTCGTGATGACGATCGACATGTTCTACTGGGGCGAGCGGCGAATGCTGCTCGACGACGACCCGCCGTCGTATCGAGATCCCCGGACGATGACGAAAGAGGAGATCGCCGCGTTCAATGGACGGGCGCAGCAAGCCGAGTCCCTCGTGGCGCGCAGCCTGTTCGCGGCTGGCATCACCTGGCCGGGCGTCATGCTGTGGGACGATTTGCGAAGCCTCGACTATCTTGCCGGCCGTCCGGAGGTGGACGAGCGGCGGCTCGCGTGTGTGGGGCTATCAGTCGGTGGCTATCGCAGCTTCGTGCTCGCGGCACTGGATCCCCGAATCAAGGCAGCGGTCGACGTCGGGTGGATGTCGTCGCTTGGGACGCACATCAGACGCCATATCGTGAACTCGATCGGCCTCACGTTTCACATCGTCGGGCTCTACCGGTATCTCGACCTGCCCGACCTCGCCGCGCTCATTGCGCCACGGTCGCTGCTCGTCATGAACGGCTCGAGAGATCAGCTGTTCCCACAGGAGGGCGTGCGCGCAGCGTTCGACAAGATCGAGCAGTGCTTCCGCAAGGCGGGCGTTCCCGAGCGCCAACAATGCCGCCTCTATGATGCGCCGCACGAGTTCAACCGCCGGATGCAGGCTGACGCGTGGGAGTGGCTCGAGCGGTCGGTCTGAACTGGTCTCGGGTCGCCGGTCTCTGGTCTCTGGTCTCTGGTCTTGGTCTCCGGTCTCTGGTCGACCTGGCGCGCGATTCAGTTGTGTCACATGTAGTGGCGGGCCTTCAAGGCCCGCCCAAGCGCGGTCTGAAGACCCCGCTCCACAGCAACCCAAGTGAACTACGGGGTTAAGATCGTTGACGCGTGGCTGTGGAGTGTTCGAGTTTGAGGATTCCGCAGAGTCGACTATGGAATTCGAAGGCAAGGTCGTCGCGATCACCGGCGCGTCGGGAGGGATCGGTCGGGAACTGTGCAAGTACTTCGGCGGAGCCGGTGCGGCTATCGGAGCGATCGACCGTCGCGACACCGTGGCCGCATTCGCCCATCAGCTTCGGGCGGATGGGATCAGGGTAGAATCCGCGGTCGTCGACATCGGCGACGCCGATGCGGTCGCATCTGCATTTGCGAAGTTCGCCGACCTGCTCGGACCGATCGACATCCTGATCAACAACGCCGGCGCGACATCGAATCCAAGCCTCGAGCGCACGACGCCGGACGGCTTCAGAGACGACGTCCACATCAATCTGAATGGCGCATTCAACTGCACCCACGCCGTTCTGCCGGGCATGAGGGCACGACGGTCGGGCGCCATCGTCAACATCGGCTCAGTGAACGGACTCTCGGCGCTGGGCGACGCCGCCTACAGCGCCGGCAAGGCTGGCATGATCAGTCTGACCAGGTCGATTGCGCTGGAGTTCGGGCGTTACAACATTCGTGCGAACATCGTCTGTCCCGGGACGGTGCGCACGCCGCTCTGGAACGAGCGCGCGTCGCGCAATCCGGAGGTTTTGACGCAGCTTCAGCGCTGGTACCCGCTCGGACGTGTCGTCGAGCCGATCGAAGTCATGCGGGCTGTCGCATTCCTCGCATCGGACGCGGCGTCGGCAATCACCGGCGTCGTGCTTCCTGTCGATTGCGGGTTGACGGCCGGCAACATCGTCATGGCGCGCGAGCTGACGCTTGAAGACCTGTGAAGGGCCGGGCGCCGGGGGCCGGCGGCCGGGAACCCGGGGTTCGGTGGCAGCGCCTGCGGCCCGAGCGAGCGCGGAGGCGCGAGCGAGAGCGTTTGGGGGTGGGGCCCCAAACGCATTGAGAAAGGTCGCTCGCTGGTCCTTGTAAGGCGGGGCCTTTAGGCGCCCCGCCGACGCGGCGCGGTCTGAAGACCGTGCCTACAATAGTTGGTCGGAGAAGGACATGAAGCCAAAGCGCGTTTTGGTCGTCGGCCTGGGCCATATGGGCATGTCGCACGCGCTCGCATACACGCGCATACCCGGCTATGAGGTCGTGGGCGTCTGCACGCGGCATATCGCCGGCAAGAAATTGCCGGACGCGCTGACCAATGCAAAGCGCTTTTCAAACTTCGACCAGGCGCTGCAGGAGCTGACGCCGGACGTCGTGTCGATCAACACGCTCCCTGACACGCACGCTGACTACTCGATCAAGGCGATGGAGACCGGTGCACACGTCTTTGTCGAGAAGCCGCTCGCAGAGACGGTCGAAAGCGCTCAGCGGGTCGTCGACACGGCTAGACGGACGCGCAGAAAGCTCGTGATCGGCTACATCCTCCGGCACCATCCCTCCTGGGTGAAGTTCATCGAGATCGCCCGAACTCTCGGCACGCCGCTCGTGTTTCGCATGAACCTGAACCAGCAATCGACCGGTGAGACGTGGGAATGGCACAAGCGACTGCTCCATTCCTTTTCACCCATCGTCGATTGCGGCGTTCACTACGTCGATGTCATGTGCCAGATGACGCCTGCCAAGCCCGTTCGCGTCCATGCGCTCGGCGCACACCTCACCAACGAGGTCGCGATGTACAACTACGGCGCGCTGCAGGTGGCGTTCGAAGACGGGTCCGTGGGGTGGTACGAAGCGGGTTGGGGCCCGATGATGAGCGAAACGGCGTTCTTCGTGAAGGACGTCATCGGCCCCAAAGGATCGGTGTCGATCGTCATGGCGGAGACGGCCGACCACGTGAAATCGGACGACATCAACGCCCATACGAAGACGAACCAGATCCTCTGGCATCACGCGGACTCATCGCAGCGGGACGAGCGCATCGACATGACCGACGAACCGGATCACGACGCGCTCTGCGAGCGCGAGCAGCGATTTCTCCTGAAGGCGATCGACGAGGATCTCGATCTCTCGGACCACATGAACGATGGCGTGAAGAGCCTGCGGATCGTCATTGCTGCGGACGAATCGGTGCGCTCGGGCAACGTGGTAGCTCTCTGAACGCATCGCCGCGAGGGGATCCCGCCAGCGAATTCGCATACCTCAGAAGAGACGCGGTTGACCATTACGGTCGAGCTAGGACATAATCCCGGCTTCCCGTCGCCAATATTCCACGTACAACCGAGAGGAGCCCTCCATGAAGGCAATGAAGGCTGTGTGTGCGTCCACGCTCGTTCTGTTGTGGTCCGGGACGATCGCCGCTCAAGACCCCGTGAAAGTCGACGCCGCGCACTACAAGGTTCTGCTGGAGAACGCCAGCGTGCGCGTGTTGAAGATCAGTTACGCTCCTGGAGCGAAGAGCACCATGCATCAGCATCCCGATTCGATCGTGGTCCCGCTCGCGCCCTCCAAGGTGCGGTTCGCTCTTCCCGACGGCAAAACAGAAGATTCCGACTTGCCCAACGAATCAGCGATGTACTCGCCTGCGGGCACGCACACTCCCACGAACGTCGGCACGGGACCGGTCGACGCGGTGCTCGTCGAATTCAAGACGCCGAAACCGGGCACGGCAACGATTCCGACGTCCCGGCCGGGCGCGACGCTGAAGATGCTTGCCGAAGGACCTCGGGCGGTCGCCTACCGGACGACAGCCGACCCGACGTTCAGCGAGCCGGCTGGGACAAAGCACGAATACGATCAGGTCGTGATTGCGCTCGGCCCCACGCAGATGTCG
>JBKPCD010000261.1:0-17694 GCA_046727175.1 Acidobacteriota bacterium
GGCCGGGGCGCTCGCGTTCGCGGCCGCGCTCGCCGGCGCTGCCGGAGCCGCGCGGCTCGGTCGAAATGGGATCCGCGCCGGCCGAGGCCACCAGCCGCTCACCAGCGTTACCCCAGCCGAGCGATCCAATCCGAGCAGCTCGCGCTTTCGTGATACTCATGGTGGCGGCCTTCGTGGGCGCCGCCCAAGGGCGAGCGGCTGCGCAGGTCCAGATGATGACCCGCGCCGCCGGCACGATTGAAATTACCGTCAACACACAGTCCGGAACGAATCTGCTTCCCGGGGTCAGCGTGCGCGTCGCATCGGCTGACGATCACACGATCGCTGCGGCGGTGCCGCCAGCGCCTTGAACACCAGCAGCGTGCCAACCGGATGCTCGACTTCGTAGACGACGTACGGACGTCCGGTTCCGCTCGCGATCTGGTAGTAGCGGTCGAAGTCGCTGGCCGGTTCGGGTGTCCTGACGAAGTGAATCGCGCCGAATCCTTCATCTCCTTGGCGCTGTGCTGGAATTCTTCACGCGTCGGCGCCACGAATCCCCAGTTGCGTTCCCAGGCGCTGACGTACAGGTCGCGCAGGTCATCTGCCTCGCGGGCGAACTCCGCCATCCGAATCGGCCGAAACGTGAGCCGCAGCTTGTCACGCTGGCGCTGCGCGACGCGCGCGATCGCCACGGGCGGCGGCTGTGCGAGATCCCACAGCCACGCGTATAGATCCTTCACCTTCCGGTACCCCGCTGTCCTCGATGAACGCCCCGTAGGCTGGCGGATTGTGCGGCATCAGCAGCATCGGATCGGTGTCGAAGGCGTCGATCAGCAGAACGCAACGTCGTTGAGCGACGGGTTAATCGGTCCGCGCACCTGCGAGCGCCCGCGTCCGGCGGCCCAGCGTTCGACCGCGGTGAGCAGCGCGGCGGCGGTCTCGCCGTCGGCGGCCTCGAAGAATCCGAACATCGCTGTGTTGTCGCGCTGCATCTCGTTGTGCAGGCGGCCGTCAATCGCCGCGATCCGGCCGGCCACACGACCACGGCGCCACGCGAGGAACAACTGCACGTCGGCGTGTGCGAAGAACGGGTTCTTGGCAGGGTTTAAGCGATCGTACTCGCCGAGGCGAAGCTCTCGTATACTAGTTAGTCCCCCTTTCCTATACACATCCAATGCTCCGGCAGGACGTTCAGTACGCCGTCCGATCGCTGTGGAACAGCAAAGGGTTCGCAGCGGTGGCAATCCTGTGCCTGGGGTTCGGGATCGGCCTGAATACGACGATCTTCAGCATCATCGACGGGGTGCTGCTGAAGCCGTATCCCTTCACGGAACCCGATCGGCTCCTGGTCGTGGGCGAAGAGAATCTCAAATCCCACGATCGCGCCGGACTGTCGTTCGAGGACCTCCGCGACTGGAGAACTGCTACCTCGACGTTCAGTACCATCGCGGGCAGTCAAGGCCACGCGATGACGGTCTCGGACGATTCGGCAGAGCCGGAGCGCCAGCTCGGCGCGGCCATCTCGTGGGATCTCTTTCCCATGCTCGGCGTGTCTCCGTTTCTGGGTCGCGGGTTCACGAGCGCAGACGATCAACCGAACGCATCCGGCGTGGCGATTCTGAGCTATCACCTCTGGACGACGAGATATCAGGGGGAATCTGGAATCCTCGGGCGCGCGATCCGGATTGACGGGAAGCCGTACACGATCGTTGGGGTCATGCCGCCGCGGTTCGAGTTTCCCGAAAACCACCGCCTCTGGATCCCGCTTGCGCCGATCTCATCGACGGACCGCCGCAGTCAACGCTATCTGTTCTCGTTCGGACGGTTGAAAGAAGCCGCGACGAAAGACCAGGCGCTGCAGGATCTGACCGCGATCGCGGCGCGCCTCGAGCGCGAGTATCCAACGACCAACGAGGGCTGGAGCCCCACCATACGCACGCTGCGCGAGGCATTCATCCCAAACGACGTCTCGCTCGTCCTCTATCTGATGATGGGTGCCGTCACGCTCGTCCTTTTCATCGCGTGCTCCAATGTGGCCAACCTGCTGCTCGCGCGCGCGGCAGGAAGGCGCCGCGAGCTCGCCGTCCGCGCCGCGATTGGAGCAGGGCGCGGCCGGATCGTCCGTCAATTGTTGACGGAGAGCGTGGTGCTCGGGCTCGGGAGCGTGCCGCTCGGTGTGGGGCTGGCGGAAGTCGGCACGCGGCTCATCGCCGCGGCCATTCCACCCGACGAGATTCCCTACTACGTGCAGTGGCAGATCGACACACGGTCGCTCGCATACGCGATCGCGATCGCGGCCCTGACGGCGCTCGTCTTCGGCCTCGTGCCCGCTCTTCAGGTCTCCGGCTCGCAGCTGGAGGAAGGGCTCAGAGAGGGCACTCGAGGTAACAGCGGCACCCGCTCGGTCGTTCGCAGTACGCTGGTCGTCGCACAGGTGTCGCTGGCGCTCGTCGCGCTCGTGGGCGCGCTGCTCTCTATCCGGACGTTCGTCAACCTCGACACATTGAGCCTGGGGTTCGATACGAACCCGCTCATGAGCATGCGCTACTACATGGCGGGTGACCCGTATCGTCGGGAGGGCGCCCGTGCGCGGCGTGTCGAGGACATCGTGAGGCGAGTCGAAGCGCTGCCGGGCGTCGAGACCGCGTTCTCGTCGAACCTGATTCCCGTTTCCGGCGGCGGCGGGGACGGCGAGATCGAGATCGAAGGCCGCTCCGTACCCAAGGAAGAACGTCCTCGCGTGGCGATCGTCGGCGTGACGCCGCACTTCAACCGGACACTCGGTCTTCGACTCCTGCGCGGCCGGGATTTCACGGACTCGGAGGGGTGGCAGCGAACGCCGGTGGCCGTCATCAGTCAGGAGATGGCCAGGCGATTCTGGCCGGACGGCGGCCCGATTGATCAGCGCTTTCGGCTGACGACGGGAGAGGCCGCAAACGTCTGGTTTACCGTGATCGGCGTGGCGCCCGACGCTCATATCTTCGGGATCGATCGTGAGAACACTCAGCCGCGCGCGGCGGCCTTCGTCCCGTATCCGTATCAGGAGACGCTCAGCACGGGGCTGACGATTCGCGTGCACGGTGATCCGGCATCGATCACGACTGCAGCGCGCGAGCAGATTCGCGCGTCCGATCGCAACCTCGCCGTCTACTTTGTCCGCACGGTCAATGCCGTGAGGCAGAGAGCGTACTGGCGGTACGGCGTCTACGGCTGGATCTTTGGCACGATCGGACTCGTCGGGCTGCTGCTCGCGTCGATTGGCGTGTACGGTGTCCTCTCGTACTCAGTCACGCAGCGGACGCCCGAGATCGGCGTCCGCGTCGCGCTTGGCGCGCGGCGTGCCGACGTGTTGCGACTCGTAATCGTGCAAGGGCTCATCCTGGCGGCAATGGGCGTCGGGGTTGGCGTCGTGCTCGCGGGCATTGGGATGCCGGTCGCGAAGAGCCTGCTGTACAACGTCAGCCCGTTCGATCCTTTCAGCTTCATGACCGTTGCCGCGTTTCTCGTGTCCATGGCGCTCATCGCGAGCTACGTCCCGGCACGACGCGCGACGCGCGTCGATCCCATCGTGGCTCTCCGCGGAGAATGACGCGAAGCGCGTGTGGCGGTTCCGCATCAGCGGTTCACGTTGTCGAGCGTCTAGATGACGCAGTGGTTGCGATCCGTAAATAGTGTGCCGGCGCCGCGGGTCATCGTCCCGACCTGCGCAGCCGCTCGCGCTTGGCGGCGCACGAAGGCCGCCACCATGACCATCTCACGAAAGCTCGAGCTGCTCGGATTGGAAGAGTCATCGAGCCGGAAATCTGAGTGTGGCATCCGGAGGCCGACCGAGCCGATATACCGTGAAGACGGCGTCAGCGTAGGTTCGGGTCCATTGGTTGCACATCTTCATCTGCAAGCGGCGATCGGCGACGACGTGGGTGACCGAATACCGCGCCGCCAATCGATCCGCAGCGGCGCAGCCTTCACGACCTTCGTAGATCTCGAGCGTCCGATCGAGGCGGCGGCGCCACTCGATCACCTCGACATCCTTGTACGGATGAGACTTCAGATCCGCCAATGCGGGCGCGCCCGAGACCGTACGGAATCGCTCGAGCTCCGGCGGGATGACGTAGAGATCGCCGCGCTGAGCAGTCGCGCGCACGAAGTGCATCATCGGCAGCGCATCGGATCCGAGGACGCGCGCGAAGTCGACGCGCCAGCGCTCCGGAACGACACGATCGGTGATCTGTGTGAGCCGGCGATCGCCGTAGAAGTAGGCGAAGTGCAGGGTCATCCGCACGGCGCCGATCAGGACTGAGACGGCGACGGCCGCAATCGCCACCGCTCGAATCGCACGAATGCGGCGCTCGCTCGCACCATCCGCGACGATCGCGATGATCTGGCGCGTGGCCACCGCAGTCGCAATCGGTACGATCAGCACGGACACGCGCCACGGAAACATCAACGCGAGCTGCGGGCTCCCGCTGGCCATCTGCAGCAGCGTCAGCGCCACGCCGGCGGCAAACGGCGCGGCGAGAATCGGCAAGAGGTCGGTGCCCGCGGCGAGCACGAGGCCAACGATCATCCACAGCACCTGAAGCGCTGCCTTCCAACCGAACCAGTGCGCGATCATCGTCTCCTGCGGCAGGTGTGGCACGAGGATGGAAGCGGCGGCCGTCGACACGTCGCGTGACGTCGGACCCAATCGCATGACGACGGCGGTAGCGGCGGGCAGCGCCGGCAGCAGCGCAAAACCAGCGACCGCCAGCGCTCCGGTAACGCGCCGCGGGTGTCGCGATTCGGGATTTGAGGTTCGGGATTCGCCTCCAGAGTGCTCCAGCTCGAGATACATGAATGCGCCGACGAGCGCGGCGGCGGTCAGCGCGTAGCTGAAATGAATCAAGAGAACGCTGGACGCCAGGAGCGCCGCTGCCGCACGCCGACCGTCGAGGCCGACGGCGATGGCGAGCGGCAGCAGCATCCCGAACGAGCTCGCCTGGAACGCGCCGTGCCCGAAGATCTCCTGCTCCGCAACGCCCCAGTGCATCATCTGCCACCACGGAAGCCGCGCGAGGTCGATGCCAGCGAGGTAGCCGATCACTTCGTTGTGCAGGACGCACAGCGCCGCCAGGAGCGCAAGGCGCTCGGCCGTCGCCCGCAGACGGTCGACAGCGACCGGACGTACGTGCTCGGCGATCCGCATCAGGCCGTACGCGTACGCGCCGAACAGCGCGTAGTAGACGACGTAGTGCACCCAGTCGCCGAGGAAACGATGAACGAGCGTGATGTAGGCGCTGAAAACCGGAAACGGATCGGCCGTGCTCGAGACCCAGTCGTCCGCGAGCAACCCCTCGCCGGCGCGCGCGAGGCCAATGAGAAAGTGGTGATTCTGGTTGGAGCTGTAGAGCGGCAGCAGACCGTACGACGTGCCGAGAGCCACAGCCGAGAAGGCGAACCACCTGCGCGACAGGCCAGACCCGCGTGTCGTTCGGATGTGCTCTACGGGCACGGACGCCGACTGGATGTCAATCACCGAGCGACACACTCCCCCATCGGCACGAACGCCCCGCTACGCGCCGCGACCGCGCGGATCGCGGAACGCGCGCACGCGAGCGCGACGTCGCCGGTCTTGAAGCGGCAGTCGATTCGCAGGCGCTCCCGTCGAAGGTCGACGAACTCCCACGGGTGCACGAAGAGGACGACGGGCGACTGGAGCCGCGCGAGCAGCGGATTCCGGATCGTCGCCGGCCATCGCAGCGTAGACGAGGTCACCGACGCTGGAACTCGCAGCACTCTATGCTCGGTGCGAACCGTCGCGCGCAGGGTCTTGTGCCGGCCCTCAGACGAATCGAGCGTGTAACCATGCCGCGCGAGCAGCGGCACGCACTCGTCTGGGAACTGCAGGTACGGCGCGCGAAACGAGACGACCTTGTCGAACGCGCGCAGCGACTCGGACGCGCGCGCAATCTCCTGCTCCGATTCGCCGAGCGTCAGCGTCGCGAAGTTCCGATGCGTGTCGCCGTGGCAGCCGAGCTCGTGCCCCTGGTCGAGGATCGCCTGAATCGCACGCGGGAACCGGCGCGCGACCTCGCCGGTCGTGAAGAACGTGCCACGGACGTTCACCTCGCGCAGCATATCGAGGAGCGGCGGGAGCCCTTCGTCTATCCCGCGCCAGCTGTTCATGTAGGGCGGGCAGTCCTGCTCGACGTCGACGGTGAAGTGCGCCTTCAATCAGTTCGTCCTCGGGAGCCACGAAAGCACGAAAACGAGTGGACCGGCACGCGCGGGCGTGTCTGGATCGCGCATTTGCGGCCGGTCAAGTCGTCGCCGCGATTCTGTTCTTCACCTGGCGTCCGCTCGTCTGACGCCGATCGATCGCGGTCGCATACGCGGCTTCGTGCTGCCCGGCGACAACCGACCAGTCATAGCGTTCGAGTCCGCGGGCGGCTTCAGCCGCGCACCGGATGCGAAGCCCCGCGTTGAGAGCCATCTCGGCGACACACTCGCCGAGCTCGTGATGACTGTGCGCGAGGAGACCGTGACGCCGATGCTCGACGAGCTCGGTCACGCCGCCGCTCGCCATCGCGACAATCGGCACGCCCGAGGCGCGCGCCTCGAGCATCGCAAGACCGAAGGCCTCTCGAGCGCCCGGTTGGACGAACATCGAGGCGCCGCGCAGCAGCTCGCGCACGCGCTCCCGCGGGCAGCTGCCGTGGAAGACCACGCGATCGCCGACGCCCGGCAGCCGAGCCTCGCGCTCCACCGCTGAACGCATCGGTCCTTCACCCACGATCTCGAGCACGATCTCGAGCGTTGGGTGGCGGCGAACCGCCGCCGCCAGCGCCCGCACGAGATCGAGCGGGCGTTTCTTCGGCGCGAGGCGCGTCACAGCGAGCATCCGTACGGTCGGCACGGTGGGCATGGCCAGCGGCGCTGGTTGCCAGTTCGCCAGCGCGAGGCCGTTCGGGATCAGCCGAGCCTCGCGCCCGGACGCGCGTTCGATGTCCGCTACTGTCGCCGCCGACACACCCGTCACCACGTCGGCGCGTGTCAGGAAGATGCGGAAGAGCGCGCGTGCGCTGGTGAAAACGGGTAACGGCCGGAGCAGCGAGTGCACCGTGAAGACGCTCGGCACACGCAATCGACTCGCCGCGAGGACCGCGCCGATCGCGAAGGCAGAGAACATGCCATGCGCGTGGACGACATCGGGTGCGCAGCGCTCGAGGCGATCCGCGATTGTCGACACGCGCTTCGGACTCGGGACCGTGATGTGGCCAATCATCGGGAGGTCGACATGCTCGACCTGCACGCCGGGAACTCCGGCAGGCGTCGGCTGGCGCATCGAGGTCAGCACGTGAACGTCATGACCGCGAGATGCGAGCACGCACGCGAGATCGAATATCTGCGTCTCGATGCCGCCGAGCCGCGGCGGCCACCAGTCACTGGCGATCGTGATGCGCACCTGGTACCTGTGGCGCAGCGCTCAGACAACGCCGCCGGCGACGACAACCTCCGACCCGGCGCGCGCGAAGATCTCCAGCGCTCGCGCGATCTGCGCCGGCGTGTGGGCCGCCGAACAGCTGGCGCGCAGTACGCACTGATCCTTCGGGCAGCCCGGCGGCACAATCAGGTTCACATACAGTCCGCCTCGCAGGAGGCTTCTCCACAGCGCAATCGTCCGCTCTTCGTCGCCGGTGAGGATCGGTACGATTGGCGACTCGTTCTCGCCGATCGCGTAGCCGATGTCACGCAGCCCCTGCCGCAGCTCACGAACGTTCGCCCACAGGCGGTCGCGCAGCTCCGGATGCTCGCGAGCCACGCGCATCGCGGCGGCCACGCCGGCGATGTTCGACGGTGAACCCGACGCCGTGAAAACGTAGGCGCGCGCGAGGAAGTGGAGCGCACGCAGCTCGCTGTGGTCCGACACACAGACGCCGCCGATGCCCGCGAGCGATTTCGAAAACGTGCCGACGATGAAGTCGACGTGTTCCAGTACGCCCTGCTCCTCGGCGCAGCCGAGGCCGCGCGGGCCATACGTGCCGAGCGAGTGCGCTTCGTCGACGAGCAGGTACGCGCCGTGCGCGCGGCAGACGTCGACGATGTCGCCTAGCGGCGCCACGTCGCCGCGAATCGAGTAGAGCCCTTCGACGGCCACGAGACGGTTGCGCTGGCCGGTCGGCAGCCGTTCCAGCTTACGCCGCAGGCTCTCAGGCGAATTGTGGCGAAAGGCCACGACCTGCGACGCCGTCTGGCGCGTCGCGTCATAGATGCTCGCGTGGCTGTCGCTGTCGATGAGGATGACATCGCCGGGGCCGCACAGCCCGCCGATGAGCGACAGGTTGGCCTGGTAGCCGGTGCTGAAGATCAGCGCGTGCCGCTTGCCGAACCACTCGGCGAACTGGCGCTCCAGATCCTCGTGCAGCGCCATCGTGCCGTTTGCGGTTCGCGATCCGGTCGTGCCGGTGCCGTAACGCGCGACCGCCTGCTGCGCCGCGGCGACAACGTCGGGGTGCAGCGTCAATCCGAGATAGTTGTTCGACCCGAACATCAGCGTCGGGCGACCCTCGACCACGACCTCGCACGGGCCGAGAACGCCGTCGATGATCGTCAGTCCGGGGATCGCCGAGCCGTCCGCGAACTTCGCGCACCGCTCTTCAACCGCCCGCAGCTTCTCCAGCAGATCCATCTGCCTTCAGCTCTTCATAGCGAGCGCGCGTCGCGGCGCGCTGCACCTTGCCGCTGATCGTGCGCCCGACCG
Organism: Acidobacteriota bacterium; assembly: GCA_046727175.1. Classification (GTDB taxonomy): domain Bacteria; phylum Acidobacteriota; class Vicinamibacteria; order Vicinamibacterales; family 2-12-FULL-66-21; genus JBKPCD01. The sequence continues at coordinate 8,723 of JBKPCD010000261.1, forward strand.
TGCCGCTCGGCACCAGCGCCACTTCGTCGACATACAGGCCGAAAAGATTGCTCACCTGCCGACGGATGTTGTCGGCCAGTCGGTCCCCCAGCACCGTGCCGTTCGGCTCGACGACGATCACCACCCGGTCCTCCCGGCCGAGCTCCGTGGCGCCGAACGCGACGACGCGTCCGCGCCGGACGCCGACCAGATCGTCGACCGCCCACTCGAGATCCTGCGGATGGTATTTGCGGCCGTTGACGATTATCACGTCCTTGGCCCGGCCGCAAACAAAAAGCTCGCCACCTGACAGATAGCCCAGGTCCCCCGTGTGCAGCCATCCGTCCCGGATCGTCTGCGCGGTCAGCGCCTCGTGCCGGTAGTAGCCTAGCATTATGGACGGCCCTGCGAGAAGAATCTCACCCACGCATTTCTCGGGAAGTGGCTGCCCTGTCTCGTCGACCACTCGAATGGCGTGATCCGGAAACGCGCCGCCGCAACTGACGAGTGTCACCGTGTTGTCTCCTGGACGGGCCGGACTGGCGATGCGCCGATCGTTCAACTCGTCGACGGCCACCGTCTCGGTTCGCGGACGACGGCCGCGCGGTGGAAAGGTCGCGGCCACGACGTGCTCGGCGAGACCGTAGCTCGGAAATAACGCGGTGTCGCGAAACCCCACGCGCGACAACTTCTCGGCAAAGGCCGCCAGCGTCGGCGGATGAATTGGCTCCGCGCCGCAGCCGGCGACGCGCCACGACGACAGATCGAGGCCCTCGAGATCGCGATCTTTCAGGCGGCGCACGCACAGATCGAACGCGAAGTTCGGGGCAAAGCTGATCGTTCCGCGGTGACGCGTGATCGCACGCAGCCACTCGACGGGGCGGCGGACAAAGAGCGCCGCCGGCAAGAGAATCCCCGGCCGCGCCGAATAGAGCGGTCCGAGCGCCATGCCGACGAGCCCCATGTCGTGATTGAGCGGCAGCCAGCTGACGCCCACGTCTTCTTCGCCCGTGGCGAGCCCTGACGGCCCGTTAATCGAGTCGACGTTCGCGCAGACATTGCGGTGCGTCAGCGCGACGCCTTTCGGCGTCGACGTCGAGCCCGATGTGAATTGCACGAATGCGATGTCGTCGAGCGACGGGAGCGCGTCGGGATCCATCTCGCTCGCGTCGAGCGTCTCGTAAGCCAGCACCAGCGAGAGATGACGGCACGTGGGACGCAGCGCCTCGAACTCTGGCGCCAGCGCCGCCGACGTCAGGAGCGCACGCGCCTCCGCCGCGCGCAGCGTGTTGGCGGTGAGGCCGAAGAACCGCGGCAGATCGCTCGTCGCCGACGGCGGTGAGAGCGACGCAGGGATGAGGCCCGCGATCGACGCGCCGAAGAGCGCGGTCAGGAACTGTTCGGAGTCGGGGAGGACCAGTGCGACGAGGTCGCCGCGGCGAAGGCCGGCGTCGCGCAGCGCGCGTGCGACGCGGCCGGCGGCGCGCTGCATGTCGGCGTACGACCGCACATCTTCCTGCACGGGCATCACCGAACCGCCGGCGCCGTTGGTCGCGCTCGACCGCGCGAAGGCGTAGCCGGTGCCGGCGCGCGCGGCCTGGTCGAGCGCCTCGGGCAGCGTGCGCAGCCCAGTCATCAGGCGGTCGGCCGCCCGGCGTCGTGTCCGACGAGCTGCGCGACCTGCGCCACGACCTGCGCGACGGTGCGCGTCGCCGGGACGTCGTTCAGCGGAATGGAAATGTTGAATCGATCCTCGAGCTCCGCAATCACTTCGAGGACCTGCAGGGAGTCGAACCCGAGATTGACGACCAGGTCGCTGTCGAGCGTCGGCTCGATCGGCCGTCGGCTGACGCTCTTGAGCACGTCGAGAACACCCATTTCAATCTGGACCAGTGCAGGCTCGGGCATCAGGCGATCGTCGGTAAGAATATCACTTGAACATAGGGTAATCAGAGCGGGGTTCACCCCGTGAACCCATCCATTTCACGATCAGCGCGCCAATGGCGCGAGCTCGGCGCGGCGCCGTCGGGCAGCGAATAGCGATCCACGTTCAGCGCCATGGAGACGAGCGTGTAGTAACCGCCAGGACAAGCAACCTCTATTACCTGACGGCGCTGACGCAGGAGGAAACGATCCTCGTCCTGATGCCCGGCAACGCCTCGAACGTCTGCGTGACGTTTCAGCTGTGATAGAGGAATGAGGCGCTACGGAGAGCCGACCCCAGCCTGGATTTCTCCGTGAACTCCGTGACTCCGCGATAAACGCTTTGTCCGCGTCCTCCGCCAGACTCCGTTATCTCGAGCCGCGCACGGCTCTCGGCGCCGGCAGCGGCGACGCGACGTATCCGCGGCGGGCGCGGACGGTCAGGCCGGCCCACTTCGTCTTCAATTCGATCGCGCGATACTTGCCGTCGAGCGTCACGTCCTCCGGTGCATACGCGAGGACGTAGTACGTGCTCGTGTCGGCAGCGACAGCGGCAAGCTCCGACGTGAGATTGTCGCTGTGACGGAACGTGATGCCGCCGGTTTGCGACGCCAGGATGTCGAGTCCCTCCGAGGAGCTGTCCCCGTGAAGCGAGAACGTGCCCATGGCGATGGTCGCGTCCGGTGGAATCCGTCCTCCGGCCCCCTGCGTGCTGCGGGCGTCGACAGTGTAGATCGTGATCCCGGCGCGTGATGCCTGGCCCGCGACCCGCGGCAGTTCGCTCCGCACGTCTGCGGTGAAAAAGCCTTCCGAGAGCATTACGCGAGAAGAGGAGAAGATAACGGGAGTAGTGGAGAAGACAAAAACAACGGGGCGAGGGGAGAAAATAAGAACAACAAGAGAAGGGGAGAGGATAAGAACAACAGGAGCAAGGGAGAAAGGGAGAATACAAGCAATAGTTTCTTCTCCCCTACTTCCTTTCTCCTGCTATTCATCTTCTCCCGTCTCCGTTATCCATGATTCAGGCTCGAGTCGGTCACTTTTTCATCAGCCGCTCAACGGCTCCCGCTGCCGCTGTATTCCCCGGCTCGAGCTGCTCGAGCCTTCGATAGGCAGCCAGCGCGGATTGTGGATCTTGTTGTTGTTCGTACAACGCGCCGATTCGCAAATAAATGGAGGTGAGGGCCGGAACGCGCTCGAGCAGCTCGCGGTAGGCGGCAATCGCGGCGGCGGTGTTGCCGGCCGCTGCCGCCGATTCCGCTGAATCGATGCGTCGCTGGATGTCGCTGGCGCTGATGCCTGCGAGCGGGCCCGGCGGCGCCGCAAGCGCACCACGGAGCAGCCGGATATCCAGCGGAGCGTTTGGTTTGAGCGTCGATATCTGAGTGGCCGTTCGTGCTGTTTCGAAGCCAGGGGCCTGAATCACGAACTTCCAGTCGCCGCGTCTCAGGCCGATCATGGCGAAGCGCCCTTTTTCGTCGCTCGACGCCGTGAACGTCGACGGCGACTGATCCGGGTTGTGTGCCGTAATGGTGGCGCCTTTGACCGGCCTGCCCGCTTCGTCCCTGACGATGCCCGCGATGCGCCCGACTTGCGCGCTCCCGGCCGCAGCGATGCCCAGAATGAGCGTCAGCGTCAGCGATACCGTCCCAAGCCCTCTCATCGTCGCAAAGTATAATTCAGGGCCGATATGCTGAAGGCGTTCCTCGTCGCCATCGCCATCGCCCTGTCGCAGATGGACCAGGGGCAATCCAGGCTCGACCTCCTTCCACGAGCATCTGTCCCGGCGCGGCCCGCTGCCGAGGTCGAACAATCCGGCGCCGATCTCCACAAGTTCGATGCGATTGAAACGCTCGTGCAGGAAGCGATCGCGGACAAGAAGCTGCCGGGCGCGGTCATCCTGATCGGACGCGGGGAACGCATCCTCTATCAGAAGGCGATTGGCAGCCGAGCGCTCGTGCCGTCGGTCGAACCGATGACGCTCGACACGATCTTCGATCTCGCGTCGCTCACGAAAGTCGTCGTGACGACCACGAGCGTCATGATGCTGGTTGAACAAGGCCGGCTCCGGCTCAACGATCGCGTGGCGACCTTCATCCCTGGTTTCGAGCGTTACGGCAAAGGCGATATCACGATTCGCCACCTTCTTACCCACGTCTCGGGCCTCCGACCGGATCTCGATCTCGGCGACGTCTGGAGCGGCGCCGACACGGCGATTGCGCTCGCGATCGAAGAAGTGCCGACCTCGCCGCCCGGGGAACGCTTCGTCTACAGCGACATCAATTTCTTTCTGCTCGGTGAGGTGGTGCGCCGCGTGAGCGGCCTGTCCCTCGATCGTTTCGCGCGCGAGAAGATCTTCGAGCCGCTCGGCATGAAGGACACGATGTTCCTTCCGCCCGTCGCGCTTCGGCCGCGCATCGCACCGACCGAGAGCTGCGCGCCGTTCGTCTGGCCCTGCGAGGGCACGGAGACGCAAATGCTGCGTGGCGTGGTTCACGATCCCACAGCCAGACGCATGGGCGGCATCGCCGGGCATGCGGGACTCTTCAGCACAGCCGCCGATCTGTCGATCTTCTGCCGCATGCTGCTCTCGGGCGGCGTCTATCACAGCACGCGAATCCTGTCGCCGCTGGCCGTCGAGAAGATGACGACGCCGACCACCGGCCGCGATCCAAACGTACGCGGCCTCGGCTGGGACATCGATTCGACGTTTTCGTCAAACCGCGGCGAGCTGTTGCCGGTTGGTTCCTACGGACACACCGGGTACACCGGCACGTCGCTGTGGATTGACCCCGCAAGCGGTCTGTTCGTGGTGTTCCTTTCGAATCGCGTGCATCCGGACGGCAAGGGGGATGTGACGCCGCTGCGTGCGCGGGTGGCGACCGTTGCGGCGTCCGCGTTGACGTCACTGCCAGCAGCAGGTGCTGAGTCCGTTCTAACCGGCCGCGACTTCGGGCCTTCGGGGACGCTGCCGCCGCCGGCGCCCCGCTCTCCAGTGCTGACCGGCATCGACGTGCTGCGCGCCCAGGGCTTCGCTGCACTCAAAGGCAAGCGGGTTGCCCTGCTGACCAACCACACGGGACGTGCGCGCGACGGCGCGACGACGATCGATCTCCTGCACGACGCAAAGGAGCTGAAGCTCGTCGCGCTATTCAGCCCCGAGCACGGAATCCGCGGCCTCGTCGACGCCAGCGTTCCCTCGACCAGCGACGAGAAGACGGGCCTCCCGATTCATTCTTTGTACGGTGAGACGCGGCGGCCCACGCAAGCGATGCTCGACGGGCTCGACGCGATCGTCATCGATCTCCAGGACATCGGCACCCGGTTCTACACGTACATGACAACGACGGCGTACGTGATGGAGGAGGCGGCCAAGCGGCACATCTCCGTGGTCGTGCTGGACCGGCCCAACCCGATCAACGGTTTTCAGATCGAAGGACCGACGCTCGACAAGACACAGCTGGGATTCACCGGGTACTTTCCGATGCCGATCCGGCATGGGCTCACGCTCGGCGAGCTGGCGCGGCTGTTCAACGCCGAGAATCACATCGGCGCCGAGCTCACCGTCGTCGAATTGAAGAATTGGAGGCGTGAGGACTGGTTCGATCAAACCGGCGCGCCGTGGATCAATCCCTCCCCGAACATGCGGAATCTGTTGCAAGCCACGCTGTATCCAGGCATCGGCGCGATCGAGGGGACGAACGTTTCGGTGGGGAGAGGCACCGACGCTCCGTTCGAACAGATTGGCGCGCCGTGGATCGACGCCGTGAGGCTCTCCGACGCCCTCAACGTGCGCAACCTGCCAGGGATTCGGTTCTATCCGGTGCGGTTCACTCCGACTTCGAGCAAGTACACGGGCGAGGAGTGCCAGGGCGTCTTCCTGATCGTCACCGATCGACTCGCCCTGCGGCCCGTCCGGATCGGGATCGAGATCGCAGCCACGCTGCAGAAGCTGTATGGCGCGAAGTTCGACCTCGACGCAGCCGAGCGGCTGTTCGGATCACGTGACGGGCTCGCTCGAATTCGCGCCGGAGAGGACCCTTCGGCTATCGCCGCGTCCTGGGCTGCCGGCGAGGCCCGATGGAGGCTGCTCCGCAATCAATACCTCCTATACCGCTGAGGTGTGCCGAAGGACGTCCCAAACCCAGCACAAACACACCCGCCGTGCAACCGAAGGTAGTTCTAGGCGTTACAGCTGAGGCGAAGGATGCTAGAATCTATGCGGCTCCCCCAGCCAGCAACCCCATGTTTCGATTGCCCGGCCATCTCTGGCTGGTGGGACTTGCTGCGATCGTTCTCCTGATCGCGGCAACCGCCGTTCCCAACGCAGCGCCTGTGTCGCCGCGGGATATCATCGGCGCCGCCAGCGAATTGACCTACAGCACGCAGGTCAATCCGCGCGTCCTTGCCGGCACCGGGGCCCTCGTGGTCGCCGGCATGCTCCTGCTGTTGTTCTTCTACCGTCGGCGCCTCTACATCCTTTTCTGGGTTGCAGGCTGGCTCGTAACGTCGTCATCGATGTTCGCGGCCAGCCGTCAGTTCGACAACGTGAAGGCGAGCTGGCTGGCCTACGGCGTTTCGCAGTTCCTCGGCATCGTCAGCACGCTGTTCTTCGTGATCGGCGCCGATGCGTATCGAACACGCCCTCGCCTGCAACGCGGGTACGCGATCATCCTTCTCCCGATTCTTCTCTGGTTCGCGCTCGCGCCGCTCGCGCTCGGACCGAGCGCGGTCTTCGCGCCCGGTCATCTTCTGATTGCGGGCGGTCTCGTTGCCGCCGCCGTCGGGCATTTCATGCTCGTGGGGCAGCCCCGCATGGTTGGCGCGGCTGTGGTCGCCGTCGGGCTCCTGGCGATTGCCGGCTCGAACGCGTGGATCGCCATCACGATACCGGGTCCGAGCGCGACGGAGTCGGCTCGAGCGCTTTACATCCAGCTCAGCCTGTACCTCGTAACTGCGCTCGGCATGCAGCTGATGACGTTCGAGGACATGACCTACGAACTGCGCCGAACGAACCGCCGCCTCGAAACGGCGCAAGGCAAGCTGCGTCGTATGGTGATCACCGATCCGCTGACCGGCTGCCGCAATCGCCGATTCTTCGACGAAATCATCGGCCGCGAGCTCCAGCGCCACCAGCGCCACCGGATTCCGATGTCGCTCGTCTTCGTCGACGTCAATCAGTTCAAGGCGATCAACGACACGCTCGGTCACGACATCGGCGATCGCGTCCTGCAGCAGGTTGCCGCGTTTCTGCTGAGCCGGACGCGCGAGGCCGATTACGTGTTCCGCTGGGGTGGCGACGAGTTCCTGATCCTGATGTCCTGCTCGGAAATCGAGGCGCGTCGTCGCGCCATGGCACTGCAGGCCGAGTTCACGGCGTCGCCGGAGAACGCCGCGCTGCCCGCCGGTGTCGGCCTGAGCGTCGGCTGCGCCGAAGTCAAGGATGACAGCGACGACGTCATGGCGCTCATCAAGATTGCGGACGAGCGCATGTACGAGAACAAACGCGCCATCCGGAAAAAGGGGACGGAGCGGAAAGTCGTCGCGATGCGATGACGAAGAAGCGAGAAGTTAGAGTGCGGTCGCTTGCGGCCGGCACTCGACGACGAACTTCCACGACGGCTTGGGTGCGGCTGCCAGCACTTCGAGGCCGGCTGTGCTCGCAAGTTTCTTGAACTCCGACAAGGTTCGAGCCTTTCCTCCGACCAGGATCATCATGAGCAGCTCCGGCGATGCCTCGCCCTTCTCGTCGGGCGAGACGCCGTTCGGCAGCACCACGCGTCCGGACGGCCGGGCCGCTTCGGCGCATCGCTTCAAGAGCGTCATCGCTTCTTCATCCGGCCAGTCGTGCAACACGCTTTTCACCACATAGAGGTCGGCCCCCGGCGGCAACGGATCGAAGAAGCTCTGACCCACGGTCGTCACTCGGCTCGACACGCCGGCCGAGGCAAGGATCTCCGTGGAGCGAGCAACGGTCTGCGGAAAATCCACGAGGGTGCCACGCACGTGAGGGTGCGCGCGAAGGACTTCAGCCAGGAACGTTCCCGTCCCGCCGCCGACGTCGACCACCGTGCGGACAGATTCCCAGTCGCCAGTGAGCAGCACGTCCGGGTCCGGAATGCCGTGCCCGGCGACGCCCATGAGCGCATCGAAGCTCTCGGCGACCGTTGGATTTGCGGCGAGATCTTCCCAGAACGGACGTCCGAATACTTCGTGATACCCGGGCGCGCCCGTTCGCACGGCCTTTAGCAGGCTGCCCCACGCGTACGCCATGCGGCCCGCGATCCCATCGAGACCGAACCCGATTCGGCCCGCTGGCCCCAGTAGCGACAGGGCCGCCTCGTTCAACGCGAACTGACCCGGCGCTGGTTGCTCGAAGAGACCCTTGGAGACGAGATGCCGGAGCACGCGTTGAAGCGAGTCGGCATGTGCGCCCGCAGCGGCAGCGAGATCGTCGATGTGCGTCTTGCCTGCGGCGATGTGGTCGGCGATCTGCAGCGTGGCAACGACGTGGACGCACCATGGCGTGCAGAGGTCAGTCAATTCCCAAATGTTGATCGGCATTCGCGAATTCAAATCAATTGCATCCGTAGCCAACGAACGTTCTCCCTGAGCTACCACGATATCTGATAAAGCATGACGTAGACGATCACGCCCGTGACAGAGACGTACAGCCAGAGCGGCAGCGTCCATCTCGCGATCGGCACGTGCCGATCGAAACGCTGACGCAGCCCGCGTGAGAGCGTGATAATCGCGAGCGGCAGGATGACGGCCGCAAGCGTGATATGTGAGAAGAGAATGACGAAGTAGACCGCGCGAACGGCGCCGTGACCTTGAAACGGCCGCGAGCCGGTCTGGGAATGGTAGATGAGATATGAGAGCAAGAAGAGCGTCGACGTCGTGAAGGCCGAGATCATCACTCGTCGATGCTGCTGCATGCGCCCGCGGCGAATCAGGATGTAACCGATGACGAGCAGCGTCGCGGAGGTCGCGTTGAGAGCCGCGTTCAGCGCCGGCAGGTCCCCGACAGACATAGAAGCTAGAAGTTGGAAGCTAGAGTGATTGCGGAT
>JBKPCD010000262.1:0-21758 GCA_046727175.1 Acidobacteriota bacterium
GTGAGCGCGCCTGCGGCAACCAGTCCAACCGCGACACCGATCACGACGAGGCGAAGCGCCTGACCGATCACGAGCCGGAAGACTGACGATGCCGACGCGCCAAGCGCCATGCGGACTCCGATTTCCTGCGTGCGCTCCCGCACCGAGTACGCCATCACCCCGTAGACACCAACTGCTGCGAGCGCGAGCGCCACGAGGGCGAACACCCCGACGAGCACCGAGATCGCGCGTGGACGCGCGATGGTGTCGACCACGACATCATCGAGCGTGCGGACTTCGACCGGCGCTTCCGGTTCCATCGAGTGCAGGATGCCCGTCACGCTAGGCGCGAGCAGTGTCGGATCCTGTGGCGTGCGCACGAAAAACGTGATGCTCTGAGCGGGTCGTTGGGTCCGCGGAATGTAGATGGTCTGGCGGACCGGTCCGTCCAGGTTCGACTTGGTGTTGCCGACAACGCCGACGATCGTCCATTCGACGTCAGTCTTGCCGTTGGCGTGATCGACGTTGATTCGAAGGCGTCGGCCCAGCGGGCTTCCATCCGCGAACTGCTGCCTGACGAGCTCTTCGCTGACAATCGCGACGGGCGGCGAGTCCACCGTATCCGAGTCGGAAAAATCACGTCCGGCCACCTGTGGAATCCTCATCGTCCCGAAGAACTCCGGCGTGATCGGCCGCACTTGGGCCGACGACAATTGCCCGTCCGCGGGCTTCGCGTGATCGACGCGCCAGAAGCTCGTGCCGATGCACGCGAACGGTACGGGCAGACACGAGGCGCCAGCAGCATGTTGAACTCCGGGAAGCGCGGCAATGCGGGACAACGATTCGCGGAAGAAGCTGCCGGCTTGCGGGAGGCCGTATCGCGTCGCCGGAAGCTCCACGCCCGCCGTGAGTACGCCGTCCGCACGGAAGCCAGGATCGACACTTTGTAGCTTCAGGAAGCTGCGCATCAACAGACCAGCGCCAGCGAGCAGCACGAGCGACAGCGCGACTTCCGCGACGACGAGCGTGCGAAGGACCCGATGCAGTCGGCGGCCGCCGCCGTGACGTCCACCTTCACGAAGCGCGTCGCTCGCGTGGCTCGTGGAGACGAAGGCCGGAACGATGCCAAAGATGATGCCGGTGGCGAGCGCGACAACCACGGTGAAGGCGACGACTGGCAAATCGAGCGCCACCTGTTCGAGCCGCGGAATCGGAATGCGATCGCCGACGAGTGCGAGCAGCCCGCGATGACAGAGCGCCGCAATCGCGAGCCCTCCGATGCCACCAGCGGACGCGAGCACGAGGCTTTCGGTGAGCATCTGACGAACCAACCGCGTGCGTCCTGCGCCCAGCGCGGTCCGCAGGCCGACCTCCCGCTCGCGCGCGGCGCTCCGTGCGAGCAGCAGGTTTGCAACGTTGACGCATGCGACGAGCAACACCAACACGACGGCGCCAGCCAGTGCGAGAACCGCAGGGCGGAGATCCCCAACCATCTGTTCGTGCAGGGGGAAAAGCATCACCGTCCGGCGGGCGTTGCGCTGGGGCTCCTCTCGCTCGAGATCGGCGTAGATGCTCCGCATCTCGCTGAACGCCTGCTCGACCGAAACCCCCTCGCGCAGCCGCCCGATGGCGTACGAACTGCCGCGTCCGCGGACCGCGCGGAGCTGCTCGACCGTCTGGCCGTACGGAATCAGGAAGTCGGCTTTGTCGCCAACGACAGTGAATCCAGGCGGCATCACGCCGATCACCGTCCGAGGACGGCCGTCCGTGGAGAGCGTCATGCCGAGCACGTCGCCGTGGCCGCCGAGACGTCTCTGCCAGAATTCATGGCTCAACACGATGACCGCATCGTTGCCGCCGAGGTCTTCCTCGATCGTGTAGGCGCGGCCGAGCGCCGGCTGCACGCCAACTGCGTGAAAGAGATCGAACGAGAAGGTCAGTCCCGCGATCTGGTCGGGCTGACCGTTGACGATCATCGCCAACGTCGCCGGCCCTACCATCCCGAGGTGCTCGAGCGTGCGCGTGCGCTCGCGCCAGGCGACGAAATTCGCGGGCGCGATCACGTTCCGAGTGGTCCCGCCGCGGTTCGTTTCCCACACCGAGACGAGCCGATCGGGCTCGCGGTACGGCAGCGGCTGGAGGACCACCGTCCGAACGACGCTGAAGATCGCAGAGGTCGCGCCGATCCCCAAGGCCAGCGTCAGCAGCGCCGCCGCAGTGAAGCCAGGCGCACGGCGCAGCACACGAAGACCATGGCGGACGTCACGCACGGAGTCTTCGAGAAGCGCAGGCCGGATCTCGTCGCGCGTGGTCTCCCTGACGTGTTCGCGTCCACCGAATCGGAGCAGCGCGTGACGCCGGGCCTCCTCGGGGCTCATGCCGGCACGACGATTCTTTTCGGTCTGCTGGTCGAGATGGAAGCGAATCTCCTCGTCCAGCCCCGCCTCGAGCGAGCGGCTCCTCGCCATCGAACGGATCCATTCCCAGCCCCGCGTGATCGCTCTCATGGCTTTCTCGGCTATTCGATGGTCGCTTCGAGCACCAGGTTCACCGCGCGAGACATTCGGCGCCACTGCGCAAGCTCGTCCTCGAGCTGCTTCCGGCCGCCGCGCGTCAGCGCGTAGTAGCGGGCGCGGCGATTGTTCTGCGTGACCTTCCAGTCGGATCGGATGAGGCCCTGGCGCTCGAGCCGGTACAGCGCGGGATAGAGCGTGCCTTGACCGAGCTGCAGCACACTCTCGGACCACTGCTCGATCCGTTCGGTAATGCCCCACCCGTGCATCGGCTCGAGCTGCAGCGCCTTGAGCACCAGCATGTCGAGCGTCCCCTGCAGGAGGTCTCCTCGTTCGTTCGCCACGACGCTCCTTTCGATTGACGAAAGAAGCCTAGATTTTGTTCCTTTCGATTGTCAAGGGGAGCCGTCGCCTCACTGACGCATGGGGCACGGCAGTGCCGGAGCGTTGCTGTTGTACATGATGTAGGCCGCTTTCCACTCACCTTGCGAGCGCCTCAGGATCGCGAGGTACTTGCCCACATCCGTCAACGTCTGACCGGAAGGCAGCGAGAGGCGCTGTTCGTACGTGCCTGCGTCATACGCAACATTGCCATCGATCCTCGTTTCGATATGCGAGAACGTGAAGGCAGTGACTTTCACTTCCTTGAAGAGTTGCTGCAACCGTTGCTCGATTGCCGCCCGACCGCGCACGAGCGGGAAGTGAGAGGGCAGCTCGATCCCGTCCTCGCTGTAGACTGCCGCGGCTGCCCCCGCATCTCCGGCCAGCACGGCCTGGCGATAGTTGTCCGCCGCGTTCAGCACGTCGGCATTCGGGCTGGATGCTGTGTCAGCACTGCCATGAAGCGTCTGCGCGACGGCCGTTTTCTGAAACATCGTGCTCACAGTCCAGAGAATCCGAGTCGTCAGGTTCGCGACTACCCACGTCGCCGCGTGACTCGAGACGAACACCGCCATAGCAACTCCGATAATCCAGACGCTCACTCTTCCGATCGCCCGCTGCGACACTGTTGCCGTGAGACCCATGCGTGATGAATCGCTTCCTGCCATAATGGCCTCCGTGATCGTTTCATTCTGTTGATCGACGCCAGACTCGGGCTCGAAACCCGCCGAGGCGACGACCCAATCCTGGAACGACCCGCGGACAAAGACGATGACGGCAGGCGCCAGTTCATTGACCTCCCGCGCCACGCGCCAGATTTTCGAAGGACCGCCGACTCCGGTCGTCCAGTTTCGGGCCTGGATTGATGCGTTCGAACGACTCGGGTACGACATGGAGGACCTGCTCCGTCAGATCGACGTCAAGCGTGGCGACCTCGACGATCCCGACGCGTTGATTCCGTGTCGCGTCGTTGGCGCGTTGTTCGAAGTTTCGCAGCGCGTCCGACCGCAGAAGAATCTCTGGGCCCGGCTTGCCGCGGAAACTCCGCTTGGGGCGTTCCTGCTGCTGGACTATCTGATCCTCACGTCCAACACGGTTGGTGAGGGGTTCGAGCAGTTGTCGCGGTACTTTCGACTCGTCGGCGCTCCGTTTGTCCTGGAAATCCGCGGTGACGGCGATCCCTTGCAGGTCGTGTACGTGAATAACGGTCAGGCGCCGGCTTGCAGCGTCGAGTACGGTGTGATCCTCAACCTGCGCGGCTTTCGAGCTGAAACCGAGGACCGCATCAGGTTCGAGTACGTGAGCTTCACCCACGAGCCCGATGATGTCTCGGAGATCGAGCGTCTTGTCGATTGCGAGGTACGGTCTCGCGCCTCGTGGGCCGGGTTGGCGATCTCGCGGGAAACATGGCAGCTTCCCCTCAAGCGACGGGATCCTGTCCTCCACAGCCTGCTCGAGCGTCAGGCCGCTGCTGTCGCACAAGTGATGCCGGCCCCAGATGGCGTCGCTCTCGACGTCCGCCGTGCGCTGGCCACGCGCCTGGTGAGAGGAGAGGCAGAAATCAATATCGTTGCGCGAGATCTTGCGATGTCAGCACGCACACTTCAGCGGCACCTTGCGGCAGCAGGGCTGTCGTACCATGCGCTGCTCGACACCGTGCGCCGCGAGACTGCTGAAAGGTGCGTCGCGGACGCCGAGCTGTCGCTGGGAGAGATTGCGTACCTGGTAGGCTATTCGGAGCCGGCTGCCTTTCACCGCGCATTCAAGCGGTGGACAGGCGTCACGCCACAAACATATTGGCGGCGTCTGCGGAGGAACCTGCAGTCGCCGTTGTGACGAGCCGCGTAGGCCACGGCGCAGCAGCAACTTGCCCAACCGATGCCGCCACCGCTGCAGGTCTTCGCGGGCATCATCCCGGGCGCGCGCCAAAGTCTCGGACGGCGTCGTCTTCGAGCGTCGGCGTCGCCGATTTGCTCGACCGTCTACTTCGCGAGCGGCGGCATCGTGCTCCGGTTCGGCGACGGGCAAGTTTTTCGGGTGATAGCTACTTCAGCACTTTCTGAAAGTAGATGTTCGAATCCCGAGATCGTTGATTGATGAGGTCGGGCGGATCCGTCGTGGCGTCATCATCCTCCATCGCGTTAGCGGTGGGGTTGATGTCGCGGTTGTCGGTCCAGACGATGAACGCGGACGTCGGCGTCGTGGCCATGCCGATGTAATCACCGACAAACGGGCTGATAGCCTTTATCGTGGCGTACAGGTTCGGGTTGAACGACTGGCTCGTGACCCGCAATTCCGGGCTGAAACTCAGCGGTCCGGCCGCGCCAGTGTTGGCCTGCGCGTAGAACACGTCTAATCCGGTGCATAACGCACCAGTGGTGGCGCCGGAGGGGCACTGACCCGTGACCGGGCCCGCGGGCGCGAACGCGGGCTCGCTGCGGCTGTCGTACCAGGCGATCGACAGTTTGCCGCCGGCCGCAGCGATGAATGGAAAAATCTGATGGCCGAAAGGCGAGTGCGGCCTCACCGGAGGCTCCCAGGTCGCACCGTCCGTCTTTGACCGACTCACCACCACGTCAGCGCCATCATCGCCGTTCTTCTGCTGCCAGGCGATGTAGACGCCGTTGGTGTCCGCAGCCAGAAACGTGTCCGAAGAGGCGCGGAACGACGGCAGTGTACGTGACGACGCCTGGTCGTAATCGACAAAGGTCGCCACCCGAATCGTCCGGCCGAACGTCGCGCCTCCGTCGACGGAACGCTTGACGAAAATCGCACTGTCCTGTGGGTTCGAGTTCTTGGGGTTGAAGTCGAACGTACGCCACGCCACGTAGACGTCGCCGTTCGGGGCCGCCACCAGGTTGCATCCCTGCATGTTCGAAACCGGCCCGAGATCCGAGACGGCGTACGAATCTCCGTGATCAATCGATCGAGCGACCTTGAGATGGGACTGAAAGCCCGTGAACCGTGCCCAACACACGTAGACATTGCCGTTGAAAGGCGACGTTGCGCTGTTATCAACCGCAAGCGCTTCCTTGTCCTCCTGGCGCCCGAGACCGACGGTCCCCCGCTCGACCACCACGGTCTTCACGTAACGGACGCCGCTGCTCGTTGCGCCGTATTTGGCGACCGAAATTACATTGACGTCAGCCGGGTCGAACTCGGGGCGACCGGGTGGCTGGCGTTGAAACGCGATGAACGCATAGAAGAAATTCTCGAAATTATCGAATGCCACCCAAGGATCGCTCGCCGCCTGATTGCCCGCGATCGGAGAGGCCAGTCCTTCGGCCGACGTGTCTCCGGGAAATCCGGGAACGAGCGCCTCGAAGTCGAATGACGCCCCGCCGTTGTTCGAGACCGCCAGGCCCTGCCACCCGTCGTCGGTAAGGGCGACAGTGCGGACATCGTTCATGCCGACGGCAATCAGATTCGGATGCGCGCCGCTGACCGCGATCGAGGGCTCGTTCTGCTGGAGCACGTCCCTCGGCCCGGACGTCGCGAAGAACGGATCCGCAGGAAAGAAGTCGTGAGTCGTGACGCGCACATTTCCGCCCGACAATGTGGGTACGGCCGCGAGGACGAGCGGAGCAAGCAGCACGAGCGAAGCGACTGCCGCAATTCTGCGAGGCAACATGAGACCTCCTGGGCCAGTGAGGACGGATGATTAGGAGTCTGCAACGTTATCCGGCCTTCTTGCCGAACGCAACTGCGCACGCGGACGACGAGCATGATGCCGTGCATGGGGATCCAGTGCGTGCGGAATGCGGTCGTGGAATCACATTCGGCCTGGTCGGGAGCGTCGCCTGGCGACGCGCACCGATTCGCACGTCACAAGCGCGCGCGGCGTTTCAGTGAGCCACAAACAGCAGCTATCGGCTGGTCTCTGCAGAGAAGATGTGGCGAGATTGCAGCCGGTCGGGGTATGAAACGACGACTACTCCGTTCGCAGGGCCTCGGTCATGCGCGCTGGACGGATGGAACGATCGTTCCTGGGCGGAGGCTTCGTGCCGGTTGTGTGCGGCTCCGCGTCCGACGGTCACCAGGGCCTACGAATCGGTTGGAGTGTCGCAACGAGATTCACGGTTTTCTGGGTGACAACCTGTATCGCCGTGGACCATCGCTCGTATCCGTCCACCTCGACTCGCACGACGTGCGATCCAGCCCGCAATTCCCAATTGACGAGCGGTGTGACACCTACTGATTCGCCATCAATGAAGACCTGAGCCCCGGTTGGTTCCGAGTCGACCGCGACTGCTCCGACGAACGCCGGAACCTGGGAGGCCGTCTCGCCCGCCGGAAACGTGGTCAGCGGCTTCATTGCCTTTCTGCCGGGACGGATCACGTTGACCGATATCCCATCGGCTGACTGTACCGTCATCCGCGGCTGCATTTGGGCAGCGTCGAGCTGCTGCAAGGCGGGGAGCCTGGAAGATGTCGGTTGCTTGGATGCTGAAGTCACAACGGCGTCATTTGTAACGGGCGGCGGGGAAACTGGCGAAGGCGGTACGAACAGTTGCACATCTCTCGCGCTTCCAGCCGGTCGGAGACTGCCACTCAGGGAGACATCGTGAACGGCATCCATCGGCGCTGTTGTCGAGTGTACCGGCGGCCGAAGCGCCACCAGCATCACAAGCGATGAAACGAGCAGAGCGAGAAAGGTGAGCCAGCGCGTCGAAGACGGAAGTGTATGGACTATCCTCCGTTTGGTCATAGTGCGCGCGCGCGAGGCGACAGGTTTGATCTCCTCGGGTCCGTGATCGTCAACCGGTACCGTCGGCAGAGCCTGCACCGCCGTCCCGGGGCGAGCCCCGAACACTTGCCACTCGTCGGGCAAATCTGGCGTGGAGGAGACTGTCATCACCGCCGGAGCAGATGAGACTGTGGCGATCTCTGCTTCGGAAAGAAACAGCGCGAGCGGATCGCTAGAAACTTCGTGGTGTCGCGCGTCAAATTCGTGTTTCGTCTCCTCCATACTCCTTGTCGAATCTCCAAAACGCTTGGATTTCTGAAGGCTAGCAAGAGGCATACCGGCCAGGTTCCTGACCCGCGACTTCCAAGTCGCTCGCTTTCCGTTCGTTTTGTTGACTCGTGCCCTCGCTGCGTACAATGTCGTCACTTCAGGACTCAACCTCTGCATGACAGTCGCCGTCGGAACTCGGCTCGGGGCTTACGAAATCGCCGCCGCGATCGGCTCGGGCGGAATGGGCGACGTCTATCGAGCTCGGGACACCCGGCTGAATCGCGACGTCGCGATCAAGGTCCTCTCGGACGCCTTCGCTGACGACCGCGATCGCCTCGCGCGGTTCGAGCGTGAAGCGCAACTCCTGGCGGCCTTGAACCATGTGCGCATCGCCACCATCTATGGGCTGGAGGAAGCAAATGGTGTCCGCGCGCTCGCCATGGAGCTCGTGGAAGGACCGACGCTCGCCGAGCGGCTGACGGCTGGGCCGATCGGCGCGTCCGAGGCGCTGGCATTGGCGCGAACGCTGGCTGAGGGCCTCGAGTACGCGCACGAGCGGGGGATCATCCACCGCGATCTGAAACCATCCAATATCAAGATCACGACAGATGGGTCGATCAAGATTCTGGATTTCGGGCTGGCAAAGGCGCTGGACACCAAAGCCTCCGGCACGAACCTCGCGAACTCTCCAACCATCAGCGTAGCGGGCACCCAGGCTGGCGTGCTCCTCGGCACGGCGGCGTACATGTCGCCCGAGCAGGCGCGCGGACATCCGGTCGATCGGCGCGCCGACATCTGGGCCTTCGGCTGCGTCGTCTACGAGATGCTCACCGGGCGGCAGCCGTTTCCGGGCGCAACGCTCACCGATGTGCTGGCGGCGATCGTCACGCGAGAACCGGACTGGGATCGGCTGCCAGCAGGCTTGTCGCCACGCGTCGGCAGCCTGCTGCGGCGGTGCCTTCGCAAGGATCCCCGCGATCGACTACACGACATCGCCGACGCGCGTCTCGAGATCGAGGAGATCGAGGTTGCGCCCGAGACGACGGTAGCGCCCGCCGTCGCACGGCGCTCGTCGGGGCGGATCTGGCTGACAGCTGCGCTCGCAGGACTGATCGCTGGAGCGCTGATTGCCTGGGCGCTGCTCGGCCCGCAGCGGAGCTTCTCGCCTACGGCAAGAGGTCTGACGCGTCTGCACGCCGAGTTGCCTCCGAAGACGACGCTGTCACTCGGAAGAGGATCGGCGGTTGCATTGTCTCCGGATGGTTCGACGCTCGTCTTCGTCGCCGCCGTCGCCGGTCAGCCGCAGTTGTTTGCGCGCACCCTTGATCGGTTCGACAGCACCCCGCTTCCCGGCACAGAGGGGGCCGCCAATCCTTTCTTCTCACCCGATGGCAAGTGGGTCGGCTTCTTCGCCGGCGGCAGGCTCAAGAAGATTGCGCTGTCCGGCGGTCAACCGGTGACTCTTTGCGACGCACCGAACGGTCGGGGCGAGACGTGGTCGACAGACGATTCCATCTATTTCACGCCGACGGCTGGTTCGGCGGTTTGGCGGGTCTCCGCGATGGGCGGAACGCCCGAGGAAGTCACGAAGCGCCAGAAGGGAGAATTCAGTCATCGCTGGCCACACGTGTTGCCCGACGGGAAAACCATCCTGTTCACGGTGTGGAACGACACCGGATTCGAGACGGCGCAGGTGGTGGCACAGTCTCTCACGACAGGCGAGCGCCGGACGCTGTTTACCGGCGGCAGTTACGTACGATACCTGCCCATCCCCGAGAGAGCCGGCGCGGGCTACCTCGTCTACGCGCGCGCATCCGGACTGCTGGCAGCTCCCTTCGACATCGGACGTCTGCAGCTGACCGCGCCGCCGGTTCCCGTCCTCGACGGCCTCGTCACGAATCTGTCTGGCGGCGCACATTTCAGTTTGTCGTCATCGGGGGCGCTCACCTACATCGCCGGTGGTCTTGCCGAGGCGGCGCGGGTCATTGCCATCGTCGATCGAAATGGCACCGCGCGCACGCTGGCGACAATACGCGGAATGAGCCTGTACTATCAGGTGTCGCCCGACGGAAAACGGCTGGTTCGCAGCAACCCTGCCGGACCGAACCGCGACATCTGGATCCACGATCTCGAGCGCGACACCGCGACCCGACTGACGTACGGCGACAACAGCAGCCGGCCGATCTGGTCGCCGGACGGGAAACGGATCGCATTCAGCGCCGGCCTGCCGGACGCGAACATCTACTGGAAGGCCGCTGACGGCACGGGAAACATGGAGCGGCTCACGACGAGTCCGCACACGCAGTTCGCGGGTGCATTTTCACCGGACGGCAAGCTGCTCGTCTACGTCGAGAACGATCCGGCATCCGGCTCGGATATCTGGGTGCTACCGCTCGAGGGCGATCGCACACCGCGCCCGTTTCTCGAGACGTCCTTCGTCGAGAGCGAACCGGCGCTGTCGCCGGACGGACACTGGCTCGCGTATCAGTCGAACGAGTCCGGCCGCTTCGAGATTTACGTGCAGCCGTTTCCCTCGAGTGGACGCAAATTCCAGATCTCGACGGAAGGCGGCGGCATCGCGCAGTGGTCACGGAACGGACACGAGATCTTCTACCGCAACCAGAACCGGATGATGGCGGTGACCGTGCGCCCTGGCGCCTCGTCGGAGCTCGAAGTCGAGAAGCCTCGCGTCCTCTTCGAGGGAAGCTACGAAACGGTCTTCAGCATCACGCCCGACGATCGGTTCGTGATGATTCGCAACCTCATGGAGGAGTCCGCGCCTGCTGAGGTGAACGTCGTGCTCGGCTGGATCGACGAGCTGCGACGTACAGTGAAGTAGCGTTTATTTCGCTTCGCCCTGACACTCCGGACACTGATTCTGAACGTAGTCGATCCAATCCGACAGTTCACCCCGGGGACGGCAAATCCGCGACATGCGTATCCGCCACGGCGACGCCGACGATCTGCGCCTGACGCTGAAAGCCTTAGAGCTCGAAAGTAACGGAATACTCGCCGGGCGGAAGGAACAGGATGATGAAGTCGCCGTTCGTCGGCGCCTTGCGCGATCGCGGCGACGCTGCCGCGATTCCTCGAGACGAGTTTGTTCGGCTGTCACTATCTCTCTCTCCGTTGTAGGGCGGCGTGTCGACCGAATTGCCGCGCCCACGAAGTCGAGAAGCTGTATGTCGTCGACGGGAGCTCTTCCGTCGAGCTGTGCGGTAAATCAAAGCGGAGTGTCCGCGAAACGTGGACACTTGCGATGGGAGCGTCTCGCGTCTGACAATCGTCGAGGAGAGGTGATCAGAAAGGTCACCAAGGTCAAAAGGTGAACGGCATCCAACTTGCTGCTTTGGCGGTCGCGATTTCCACACTTCTTACCAGCAGTGTGGGAGGACAACAGCCGATCTTTCGTGCCGAAACGCGGCTGGTCGTTTTGCAGGCGACCGTGAGAAACAGCCGCGGCGAACTGGTCACCGACCTCGACAAGGACGCTTTCACCGTGTACGAGAACGGAAAGCGTCAGCCGATTACGCTCTTTCGTCGCGACGATGTTCCCGTATCGATCGGACTGCTCATCGACAACAGCGCGAGCATGCGCCCGCTCCGAACGGAGGTGGAGGCCGCCGCACTTGCCTTCGTGCGTGCGTCACATCCGCTCGACGAAGTCTTCGTCGTCAGTTTTGCGGTCAAGGCGCACGTCGACGTACCGATGACGAACGACCTGCGCTCCCTTGAGTCGGGCGTCTCTGCGGTCGATGCGATCGGCGGTACCGCGATTCGCGATGCGGTGATTCTCGCCCAAAACTATCTCCAGCTGCACGCATCTCACGATCGGAGGGTATTGCTCGTCATCACGGATGGCAACGACAATACCAGCTTCGCGTCGAGAGATCAGCTTCGGCAAATGAGCGAGCACAACGAGACCGCGATCTTTGCCGTTGGACTGTTTGGCGACGACCGTTCCGCGAGACGCGGCAGGCAGGAGCTCGAGCAGCTCACCGAACGCACCGGCGGCGTGTTGTACTGTCCGACGTCCATCGATCAAATCGACTCGGTCATGCTGGACATCGCTCACCTCATCCGAAACCAGTACACGATCGGCTACACGCCACTCGATCAGACGCTCGACGGAAAGTACCGCACGATTCGTGTCAAGGTGACCGGGACCGGCGGGGGATCGTCAGTGCGGACGCGAGCCGGCTACTGGGCGATAGCCAATCCGTCCGGGGACCACTGAATTCACGCCGACTACTGTCCACGTCATTCTCGGCTGGGTCGACCAGCTGGGACGTGGGGTGAAATTGCGCGGGACGATACGCTGACCCCGTGCGGCCTTCAGACTGCGGCCGGCTCGATGTTCGCGTTGAGGCGAAACAGGTTGCGAGGATCGTACTTTGTCTTGAGCTGCGCCAGGCGCACGTAATTCGCACCGTACGCCTGCTGGACGCGATCCCGCCCGTCGTCTCCGCCGATGTCGTTGACGTAAAGACCGCCGGCGGCAAACCGTCGGATCCGCTGCCAGGTCTCACGCGCCCACGCGACGTTCGGGTCGTCGGCCTCGCCCGGCTTCCAGAGCGCGTAGATGCCAAGGTGAATGCCGCCGCGGTTCGGGAATGCGGTGGCCTCCACAGGGACGCGTGCGGCTGCGCCGTGTATCGGGAACAGGAGCAGGACCGACATCGGCGACGCCACACCAGAGTACGCATCGACCCATGTCTCGATGAATTCGTCGCTCAGATCGTCCAGGAATTCCGCTTTCCAGTAGTTTCGCAAACCCGGTGGCATTCCCTCCTCGAGGAGCGACTGCTGCGCCACGTACGGGATTGGCCCTATGGCGTCCATGACCGGGCAGCCGAACTCTTTGATGACCCTGACGGCCTTCAGCCCTTCTTCGACCGGTCCGGCGTACGCACATGCGATGGCGCACGCCTTGTTGCCGTCAGGTCCCGTCAGGATTGCAAACGCCGCGGTCAACGGATCGGGCGCCGTCTCGAGGACCGTACGGTAGAATCTCAACACGTCCCGTGCGGCGGGATAGGGATGGACAATCATGCCGCCGACGACCGTCGGACCCATCGTGTGCAGCCGGTACTCGAACGCCGTCACCACGCCGAAGTTGCCACCGCCACCCCTCCGCGCCCAGAAAAGGTCGCTGTTCTCATCGGTACTCGCGCGAACGAGCTCGCCGTTCGCCAGTACGACCTCCGCCGAGCGGAGATTGTCGACGGTCATCCCGCACGTGCCTTCGAGCCAGCCGAAACCGCCGCCGAGGGTCAGTCCGGCGATGCCGGTGTCGCCGACAGTTCCACCGGTCGTTGCCAGGCCGTGCGCCTGCGTAGCCTTGTCGAACTCGGCCCATCTCAGTCCGGGCTCCGCTCGCGCGGTGCGCTTCTCGACGTCCACGGATATCGCTCTCATCGACGAGAAATCGATCACGATGCCTTCGTCGCAGGTACTCATGCCGGCAACGCTGTGAGCGCCGCCGCGAATCGAGAGGGGAAGGCCCTGTTCGCGAGCGAAGCTCACGGCACTCGCGACGTCCGCCGCGTTCCGAGGCCGGACGACAGCTCCAGGACGGCGGTCGATCATCGCGTTCCAGACACGCCGTGCGACGTCGTAACCGTCGTCTGAAGCCGTCAGGACCTGACCGCCAAACTGCCGCCTGAGTAACTTGATCGAAGTCTCGTTGAATTCCACGGCATGCTCCCTGGTGTACCGGAGTTGAGGCGGTGTCCCTGACAAGGCCGGCTTGCGCCGCTACCGCCTCACTGGATGGGCGCTTGGCGCGGCTGCCCATCGGCGGACGGATCGGCTGCTTTCGATCCGGAATCGAAGCCGCTTCACGGAGCAAACAGTATAAGACGAGGATCCGTTTGGTGGCGAGACTCGTGCGAACCGCGACCGACAAGCACGCCGTCAGGGGGCAGAACGCCCCGACGGGCTTCAGCGATAGCGCGTGGCGGCTAGACGTCGTCGTTGCTGCGCGTCGCGGCCGTGGGCGGTGAATTGGCGTCTGAAAGTCAGCGTAAGACTCGAACAGCTCGCAATTTGGACGTCATCGGGAGTGAGTGACCCCGAGCCCGATCACCTGACTGAACGATCGCCGATGGCCCGAACGCCATCAACAATCAGCGATCATCAATCAACAATTGGCAGTGGTTCTCTACCGACTTCGGAGAGACGCCCTGTACCGCAGAGCGATCTGCTCGGTTCGGTAGTGACGCCGCGCCGACCGCGCATCATAGAGCGCGGCGGCGACATGGGCAGCGACGTCCCCCCAGTTCCGTCGCCGGATGTTATAGATTGCCCCCAGCGTATGCAGCGCCGTAAGAGCCCCGTGGACGAAGCAGCCGAGCGCGTGGAGCTCCGGAGGCTCTCGGATCAGCAAGTCACCGTCGGTGTCGTCCTTGAGCATATGCATGAATCACCTCTGGGACCCGCTGAGATGCGGCTTCAACATCCTCTTCGGCAAACAGCCGAGTGCAATCGGAACGCCACTGTCAAATCACAGGATTCGCCTATTGAGCCGGTTCCCGCTGGCTAAAATGTCGCCCGCTAGGCAGACGAAGTGCTGGACGGGAGCAGCAGTCGGGATCGGGTCTGAACATGAACTGCGTAGTCGAGCAAGCCCATGACCGCGCCGCACCCTGACGCCATCGGTTCGTCGACTCGGGGGACGTCGGCGAGTGCGCTTTGTGGCGCGGGCCAAGTGTTGCACCTCACGGGATGCGCAGCGCCATCGACGCGCAGCGGACCAAGTCGGACGCTGAGCAGCGCGGTTGTTGTACGAACTCGAACCGATCCGCGGACGTTCGGGACTCGTCTTGAAGGAAGCTGACGTATTATTTGGCGCAACGGTGAGTGCGAGGCGAACCTCGCCAGGAAGGCTCACCATAGCTCGCGCGTCACTGCTGCCACGGCTCGACGAATGAGCCGCAAGAGGCCACGTGGAGGGAATGCCGTGACGATCCTGATTTCCCTGCTGTGGCTTGCTCTTGGAGCGCAGGGTACCTTCGTTCAACAGACGCAGCCCGCGCCGGGACCTCTCTCTCAGCCGCCCTCGCTCGATTTCAAGGAGCTGCCCGAGGATACGAAGCTGACAACGGCCTCCGGCGCGACGTTCACTGTCGCCAAGGGTTGGCACGTCGCGCGCACGGAAAACATGATCGTCATCCAGGAACCGCAGAAAGAGCTCGCCGCGGCCTTCACCGAAGTCGCTGCGCCGACTCCCGAAGAAGCGATTGCGCAGGCATGGAAACGGTGGAAGCCGGAGTTTGCCCGCACGGTACGAATGACGACGAAACCACCCCCTGCCGAAGGCTGGGATGAAAGAGCGCAGATTGCGTACGAGACGGGAGCCGAGGAGCGGCGTGTTGTCAGCGGGGTTGCGCGGCGCAAGGGTACCACCTATTACGTGACGTTGATTGACGGCGCAGTTGCCGCCGCGCAGCGGCGGAGCGCGCAGCTCAACACCGCCATCGGGAGCCTCGAGGTCGCCGGGCGCGCGGAAGAGAACCTCGCTGGAAGAAAGGCGCATACCCTCGACGCGTCACTCGGCGAGAAGTTCCTCGCCTTCGCGGAGGAGGCGCGCAAGCGGGCCAAGGTGCCGGGCGTCGCGATCGCCGCCGTGCAGGACGGCAGGATTGTGCTCGAGAAGGGACTCGGCGTCCGCGAGCTCGGCAAGAACGAGCCGGTCACGCCGGCAACGCTGTTCATGATTGGTTCCATGACGAAGCCGCTCACATCGCTGATGATGGCCCGGCTGGTCGATCAGAAGAAGTTCACGTGGGACACGCCGGTCACAAAGCTGATGCCATCGTTCGCGCTCGGTGACCCGGATGCAACCGGGCGTGCGACGATGGCCCACACCGTGTGTGCGTGCACCGGCCTTCCGCGCTGGGACATGGAGTTCATCTTCGAATGGGCGAAGGCGACTCCCGACTCGCGCATCGAGCTGCTGCGCGCGATGAAGCCGACGACGGGGTTTGGTGAGACGTTCCAATACAGCAACCTGATGGTGGCTTCCGGCGGTTACGTCGCGGCGATGACCGCTACAGGCGCCAAGGACCTCCGTCGCGCATACGTAGACGCGATGACTGCGGAGGTGCTCGGCCCGCTCGGCATGAAATCGACCGCACTCGATATCGACGTGGCGCAGACACGCGAGCACGCACGGCCGCACGCTCGGACGCTCACGTTCGATCCGCAGGCGATCGCGACCGAGACCGAGCGCGGCGTGGATTCGGTGATGCCCGCGGGCGGCGCCTGGTCGAACGTGCGCGACATCTCGCGCTGGTTGATGCTGGAGTTGGACAAGGGCAGACTGGATGGCAAACAGGTGATCAGTGAGACGAACCTCCTCGAACGGAGGAAGCCGCGCGTGAAGATCAGCGCAAAACAGTCCTATGGGCTCGCGCTCTTCATCGACGAATCGCGCGGCCTCGCGGCGATCGGCCACGGCGGCAACACATTCGGCTTCAGCGCCGATGCGACCTTCTTTCCCGAGCAGGGTATCGGCCTCGTCGTCTTGACCAATGCCGCGTCAGCCAATGCCTATTTAGGCGCGGTGCGCCGCCGGTTCGTGGAGCTGCTCTTCGACGGCGCCGAAGAGGCGGAACGGGACCTTGCGTTCAGCATCAAGCAGACGGCCGAGGCGACCAAGAAACAGCTCGAGGAAATCACGTTGAATCCCGATCCGTCGTTCGTGGAGCCGCTCATCGGCACGTGGACGAATCCGCGCCTGGGCGCAATCGAGATCCGCCGCGAAGGCAGCGGGTTCGTGCTGGACGCGGGCGAGTGGAAGGCGCCCGTCGGCGAACACCGGGATCAATCAGGAGTACGCAAGGTCATTCTGACCGGACCGCCGTTTGCCGGGCTCGCTTTCTGGCCACAGACGAATGAAGGCAAGGCGACGCTGTTGTTCGAGACCGCGCAGCAGAAATACTGGTTCGAGCGCCCGGCAGGTACGACGCGCTGAGGATGAATCGCCGAGCTCCTTGATCGTAACTCGTCGGCGGCGGCGTTTGACGACAATCACCGCGCCGGACGCGCACCGGCGAGCAACCGAGCGACCGAACGACCAAAACTACCGAACGACCGAGGTACCAACCTATCGAGCCACCGAACGACCGAACTACCGGTTCTCCTGAACCCGCTGCGCGTCGTACGGCTTTCCCGTGAGTGGATCGTTCGGCGGCGCCGGCTTGACCTCGAATGCATCGAGACTCGGCACGACGAGCATGACGCCGTACATGCGCATCCAGTGTGCGGGGAAAGAACACAGGAAGTTGTATTCGCCCGGCGCGCTCGGGGCAATGAAGTTGATCCGGTCGGACTCGCCACGCTGCACCAGTCGTGTTGCTGCCAGCACGAGCGGACTGTCAGGCACATAGGCTCGCGAACTGAGATCTGCTGGCGGCGGCATCTTGTCAGCCAACTGCCCGATGGCGGTCACAGCGTTGGGCTGAGCGATGACGATGTTGTGCGGCATGGCGTCCGCATTCGCGAGCACCACCTCCACGGGCTTGCCGGCTTCGACGACGAACCAGCGCACGTCGAAAAGCATCTGCTCGGGAACGGTGCCGATCGAAATCACCTGCACCCCGCGATCGCGGAGGCTCCGGCGCATTGCCGCGGCAGACAAATCGGGCAGGGCCGTCGCCGGCGTGCTCGCGGCAGCCGGCAGCGTCGTCGCGCCGCTACTGGCCGGTGACGTCAGCGTGTTCATCGTCTGTGCGAACGTGTACTGAAGGAATCGATCCGCCGGCATCTGGTTCTGCAGCCCGCGGGCCACGGCAAGCGCGTCAGGCGTCTGGAAGAAGCTCAGTGCCCGCACCGCCTCGAGTCGCACGGCCGGATCATCGTCGTTCGACTGGACCTTCACCAGCGCCAGCGCATCTGGTATCCGGTCGCGCCAGTAGCACAACACGCGTGTCGCCGCAGCGCGCGCCCGTGGTTCGGGTGAACGCAGCATCCGCGTCAGGAGCTTCTCGTCGACCCGGTTGTGCCACTGCTGTACCCAGAGCGCCTCCATCATCTGGTGCTCATACCGCGGATCGCTCTTGTCGAGCCGCGAGATCCACGCCTGCAGCGCCGCCAGCACGTCGTTCGTGTTGCGGCTGCTCAATTCGATCTTCGCGCGGTAGCGCACTCGGTCCTCGGGTTCCGTCAAGAGATCGAGGAGACGGTCGATCGGCTCCCCGGCGATCTTGATCGGGGTCAGCAGCGGACGGCCCGCATACGTGACCCGATAGATGCGGCCGTGCTGGTGGTCGCGCGACGTATCGCGCAGGTTGTGCTGCATGTGGCCGATGATCGGGTTGTGCCAGTCGGCAACGTAAAGCGCCCCATCGCCGCCAATCTCGGCATCGACCGGACGGAAGTTCTCGTCAGTGGACTCGAGGATCGGTTCCACTTCCGTCATCTTCAGACCCGCACCGTCCTCAGTGACCTTGTAATTCAGCAACCCCCTGAAGCCGATGGTGTTCAGGACGACCAGGTTGCCCTGCATGCCGTCTGGAAAATGAGGGCTCGATATCAGTTCTGCGCCCGCAACAGGACGTGTACGAACGCTCCCCGGTCGCGGCGCCTTCGTGGATTCCATCGCCGGGAAGTACTTCTTGGTGGACATCGACGGACCGTAATACGGTTGACCGCCGGTCGCGTCGAACAGGATGTCGCGCCCCCACGCGTCGAACACGTGACCGTGAGGATTCGGGAAGTTCATCGGGATGTAGGTCTCGAACTTGAACGTGCGCGGCTCGAATCGAAACGCGCCGCCGTCCATCTGGCGCACGGTCGGACCCCATGGCGTCTCGACCTGGCTGCGATGAAAGATCCCCTCACGGATGTACAGCGCACCGCCCGGATCGAATGTGAAACTGTTCATCGTATGGTGGGTGTCGGCCGAGTCCATTCCGCCGAGGATGATCTCCTTCGTGTCGTAATGGTCGTCGCCGTTCGTGTCCTTCAGGAACACGAGATTCGGCGCCTGCGCGAGGATGACGCCACCGTTCCAGAATTCGAAGCCGGTCGGGTTGTTCAGGTCGCCGGCAAACACCGTCCGCTTGTCCGCCTTGCCGTCGCCGTCGGTGTCTTCGAGAATAAGCAGCTTGTCGTCCATTGGCGTCTTCGGCTGCCAATGCGGGTAGTTCTTCCAGGTGGCCACCCAGAGCCGCCCGCGGGTGTCAACCGCGAGCTGGACGGGATTCACGAGCTCCGGGAATTCTTTCTCCGACGCGAACAGGTTGACCTTCAAGCCGGATCCCATCTTCATCCTGTCGATGGCTTCTTCGCCGTCCAGGAAGACGTGCGCGCCTCTGGGCCCTTTGCCCGGCTCGTTCGTGCCCGCATCGATGAATCGAGGCGCCTCGGAATCGGCGGACTTCATGACCACATCGCTCGGCTCCTGGTCGCGCGCGGCCCGCCAGATTTGACGGTCGCGGTTCGACGTCAGCACGTCGAGGACCTCCATCTCGCGCTGCAGCACCTCGTAGTTGGTCGGCAGCACGTCTTCCCTGCTGAATTTCACGCGGGAAGGATCGACGTCACGCGGATTGGTCCGGATGAACGTCAGGAATGCGCGATCGCCGAATGTCGCAAAACCGTCGGTCGTACGATAACGGTTGAACCACTGCTGGTTCTTGTCGGCGACGATGCGCTGCAGTGCCGAGAGGTAGCGATCGGCGTACGCGTGCGGCGGCACACCGAAGAGCTCCCGGTCGATGATTTCAGCCACGCGATGGTTGCCCTGCTCGTTCAAGTGCACACCGTCGACCGTGAGAGGCGATGCGGCCTGGGCGTAGAGCGCCTTCGTGGGCGCGAAGAGATCGACGAAACGCACCCCGCGCGCGGCCGCGACGTCGGACATCGCACGCGTATACAGCTCGAGGCGCGCGTTGTTCTCGCGGCCGTCCGGCAGATCCGGAGTGCGCAGATCCTCGTGGGCAATCGGTGAGAACAGCACGACCCGCGGCGCAGACTTGCCGTTGTACCTCTGCGCCAGCGTGTGGCCGATCCAATCTCCGAGCTGCTCCCTGAACGCGGCGAGTCCGGCTTCGCCGCCGTAGGATTCGCTGTAGCCGAAGAACGCGAAGATCACGTCCGCCTTCGTGTCCGTCCGGCCGAAGCGGTTCTCCTGGTATCCGCCAATCGGCCCCCCGTTCCCGCTCAACCACTCGTCCGGCGTGCCAAAATTCTTCGAGCGCATGCGGATACCGACCTCGTCGCCGGAAACCGCGAGGTTGCGGATCACGAGCTCGTGCCGCGGAAAGCGTGCGTGCAGCAGCGTTTCCAGCCAGCCCTGATACTGCATCCGCTCAGCGAGTTGGTTGCCGATGATGCAGATGTGATCGCCAATCCGAAGGGTGAATGTGTCGGCCGCGTTCGGGCTTGCCGGCGCCAGACACGCGACAACGGCCGTCGCGACGAACAGCACGCTCAGGCGAAGGGGCTTGGTCATTGAGATCATCGATTCAGACAGTCAGAAATGGAGAACGGCATGAGCGAGCGGCTTCGAGCGCCCTCAATCATAACGTGACCGGGGTCGAGCAGCGCCCGTATGAAGTCTTGAGCCGTCAACAGCTTGCGGTGTTACCTGGATTTGACCTTCGTCTGACCCGCGTGTCATTGAGCTCAGAAGCCGTCTCGGCGACCTTCACACCACCGGGAGGTGGTCAATGGTCGCGAGAGCACATTCAGAGGTTCCTGGGTGCGCTATTGCCGCGATAGTGCTCGCGTGCACCATGAGCGCCGCGGCTGGCCAGGGCCCCGGCGACCTGTCGTCGAGCCGTGCGGACCAAAGCTCGCAATGGAGCAATGCGTCGCACGGCCGGACGGACGCGAAGGAACTGCGAACCTGGCGCGTTCATCTCGCGGACCCGATCGCCGCACGCGTCACGCATGATGCGCTCGAGCGTGCATCGGGGTGGCTGGAACAGCCGACCTGCGCGAGGATCGTCGCCGAGTTCGCCGATCGAGCCGGTCGCCCGCTCTCGGAGCGACTCGAGGCCTTGGGCATGGACGCGCAGAGCTATCTCCCGTTCGTTCTGTTCTTCGACGGGACGTCCGACCTGTCGTGCCGGACAGGCGTCGTTGCGCGCGCGGTGCCCGGGAGCCGCGCCGTCCGGCTCTGCGGCGAGGAGTTGAAGCGGATCTGGCGGCAGGATCAGTCGTACACGGTTGCGACTCTTCTCCACGAAATGCTGCACACGCTTGGTCTGGGCGAAAACCCTCCTTCGTCAAAGGCCATCACCCGGCGAGTGCTCGATCGCTGTCACCCGGACTGACCCCGTCTACCAAAGACCCTGCAGCATGTGAACGTCACTGCCCCAGTGATCGTACTGAACGTACAGCATCCATTCGCCGTCGGGAGATACCGCGAAATGCGGAGCGGGCCATGGAGCCAACCGCACTCCGGCAGGTAACGGGTGCACTGCTTCAATCCGGCGAGATGCGAAACTGAAGAATTCTACGATTGGCTGGGGTTTCGCGAGGTGATCGAGCAAGGCGATCCCGCGTTCGGTAACGCTCCAACCCATTTGGCGGCCGTGGTCGATCAATAACTTCTCGTCCCCGCTCTGCACGGGCACCTCCCAAATTCCCTCTGTCCCGGGCGGCCTGGCGTAGTAGAGGGTTGTGCCATCAGGTGACTCGAACGCCTCATATCCTCCCTTCTTCGTGATCTGGATCGGGCTTCCACCTGTCGCAGCGACCTTCCATATCTGCCATTCACTCGAACGTGACGACGCGAAGTAGATCCAGCGGCCGTCTCGCGACCAACTCGGACGCACGTTGGGGAGAGTGCCCGACGTGACAGCTCGGACGCGGCCGTCTGCAGTGCCGACCACGTAGATATTCCAGGTCCCCGAGATCATCGAGTCGAAGGCAATCGAATCCGGGGACGGGCTCCAGCGGGGACTCCCGAGGAA
>JBKPCD010000263.1:0-15997 GCA_046727175.1 Acidobacteriota bacterium
TCGTGCGCCTGTTCGGCCTGAATCTGATGGACGGCATCGAGCACGACCATGCCTTCGCTGACGTCCGTCCTGTAGTCACGGAAGTCTGCCTGCGCTTGATTTCCCCGCCAGATTCGAAACGTTGCTGATGCCATTTGTGTACCTTCAGGGCGGCGGGGTCTGAAGACCCCGCCCGACATTTCGCCAGCGCGGGGTCTTTCAGAACCGCCCTGCGTTTTCGGTTTCCGTCTGTAGCGCGGGGTCTTCAGACCCCGCGGACTTATTTGTTCTCCTCAATCACTCGTTTCAACTCCGGCGGAAGCGGCGGCAATGGCACGTGTGACACCGCCATCGCACCATCCGAGTCTTTCTTCACGACGATGTTGAGGGTCGCAAATCCGGGATCCTTGTCCGGATAGTCTCTGCGAAAGTGGCCGCCCCGGCTCTCCCTGCGCTCGAGCGCGCTTCGTGTAATGGCTTCGGACACAATCAGCAGACTTCGAAGATCCAGCGCGGTGTGCCAGCCCGTGTGGTACTCGCGGTGGCCGGTCACCTCTGCGGACGCGGCGCGCCGCTTCATTGCGTCCAGCCCGACCAGCGCGCGCTGCATTTCCTCTTCCACGCGGACGATCCCGACGAGGTCCTGCATCATGTTTTGAAGATCCTGCTGGATCCTGAACGGGTTTTCGGCGTTCGCGGCACGCTCGAACGGCTCGAGGGACTCCTTCGCCGCCGCATCGACCTGCGTCGCGTCAATGCGGACGGCGCCGTTCGTCTTGGCGAACTGCGCCGCGTATTCGCCCGCACGCTTGCCGAACACGAGAAGATCGGAGAGCGAGTTGCCGCCGAGCCGATTTGCGCCGTTGATGCCTGCGGCGCACTCGCCCGCGGCGAACAATCCGGGAAGCGTCGACATCTGCGTATCCGCGTCGACTCTCACGCCGCCCATCACGTAGTGCGTAGTCGGCCCGATCTCCATCGGCTCGGTCGTGATGTCGATGCCGGCGAGCTCCTTGAACTGGTGGTACATACTCGGGAGCTTCCGGCGAATGTGCTCGGCCGCGTTGGGAATCTTCTCCTTGATCCAGGAGATGTCGAGGAAGACGCCGCCGTGCGGACTGCCTCGCCCTTCCTTGATTTCCCGGACGATGCAGCGCGCGACGTGATCGCGGGTGAGGAGTTCGGGGGGTCGCCGCGCGTTCTTGTCTCCCTGCGTGTAGCGCCAGCCCTCCTCCGGGTTGTCCGCGGTCTGGTTGCGATAGAGCTCGGGGATGTCGTCGAACATGAACCGGCGGCCTTCGCTGTTCCGCAGGACGCCTCCTTCGCCGCGCACGCCTTCGGTGACGAGGATCCCCTGGACGCTCGGCGGCCAGACCATGCCGGTCGGATGGAACTGCACGAACTCCATGTCCATCAGCTCCGCGCCGGCATCGTACGCGAGTGCGTGTCCGTCGCCCGTTGTCTCCCAGCTGTTGCTGGTGATCCGGTACGCGCGGCCGATGCCTCCTGTCGCGAGGACGACTGCCTTCGCCTTGAACACGCGGAAGCGTCCGCGTTCGCGGTCGTATCCGAAGGCGCCAATGACCCGCGGCCCTTCGGTGAGCAGAGAGACGACCGTGAATTCCATGTGCACGTCGAGGCCGCGGTGAGTCCCATGGTCCTGCAGCGTCCGGATCATCTCGAGGCCGGTGCGATCGCCGACGTGCGCGAGTCGCGGGTACTTGTGCCCGCCGAAGTTGCGCTGAAGGATGCGGCCGTCCTTCGTGCGATCGAACAGCGCGCCCCAGGCTTCCAGCTCGCGGACGCGATCGGGCGCCTCTTTCGCGTGCAGCTCCGCCATCCGCCAGTTGTTGACGTACTGCCCGCCGCGCATCGTGTCGGCGAAGTGGACCGTCCAGCTGTCGCGCTCGTCCATATTGGCGAGCGCGGCGGCAATGCCGCCTTCAGCCATGACCGTGTGCGCTTTCCCGAGGAGCGATTTGCAGATCAGCCCGACCCGAACGCCCGCTGCCGATGCTTCGATCGCGGCACGCAGCCCCGCACCGCCGGCCCCAATCACCAGCACGTCGTGCTCGTGCGTCTCGTATGTCAGATGATCCTCCAGTCGGTCAGGACGCCCATCGAACACAGTCGGACGTACGCATCACCGAGCGCGACTGAGAAGAGGCTGGCCCACGCCCAGCGCATGTGATTGCAGTTGAACTTGCAGGCGGCGCCGTAGAGCGCGAGCGGCGTGGGACTGTTCGAAAACTGATCGAGCCGCCCGCCGACGAGATGCCGGAAGGAGTGGCACCCGAGCGTGTATCCGCTGAGGAGCGTTGTGTTTGCTGCGAGCACGAGCGTTCCGACACCAACGCCGAACGCGACGCGTCCCGTGGCCGGCTCCGTGAACCAGAAGGCCTCCCACACGTCGTGCCACAAGAAGACCAGGAACAGAAGGGCGATGTAGAGGAAATACCGATGAACATTCTGGAGGATCAGCGGGAACGAGTGCTCACCGAGATACTTCTTTCGCGGCTCTCCGACGGCACAGGACGGCGGATCGGCCCAGAACGCTTTGTAGTAGGCCCCGCGATAGTAATAACAGGTGACGCGAAAGCCGCCCGGCGCCCACAGAATCACCAGCGCTGCGGAAAACGGAAGGGCGCCTGGCCACCAGGCCGGCTGCGCCCACTCACCGAACCAGCTGTGCGGGCCTGCGCCGAAGAGGAGCGGTGAATAGAAAGGCGAGAGATATGGTCCGTACTCGTAATGATTGCCCTGAAATGCCGCCCACGTCGCGTAGACAACGAATGCTCCGAGCACGACGAACGTGAGGAGCGGCTCCGCCCACCACGCTTCGCGCCGCATCGTCTGCCCGAAGCCCCGTCGCTGCAACGGGATTACCACGTGCGCCATGTCGCCGAGTGCCTCCCAATAGTGAACGAAAAAGAACAGTCCGCATGATTTGCTACGTCCGTCAAGTCACGATATCGAAGCGCTGCGTATGACGCAAGCAGCGACAAGGGAAAGGGACAAGGGAAAAAAGACAAGGGAAAGGGAAAAGGGAATACGATGGAAGGCCAGCGCCGCTTTGGACTTGATCCCGACTCCATTTTCCCTTATCCCTTTTCCTTTCTCCCTTTCTCTTGTTCACCGCGCTCCAACATCGCAACTTCCGGCTTCTCTGGATCGGTCTCCTCATCTCATTCTCCGGGAGCTTCATGCAGGCAGCGGCGGTGCTCTGGCACGTTTCGCTGCTGGTGCCGGAAGATCGGCGCGCGCTGGCGCTTGGTACCGTCGGCCTGGTTCGCATTCTTCCAGTCGTGTTCTTTTCGCTGGTGAGCGGTGTTGCGGCCGATGCGTTCGATCGACGTCGCTTGATGCTGGTCACGCAGTGTGTGATGGCACTGCTCGCGGCGCTGCTCGCGGTTTTGACGTTCCGAGGTTTGTCGAGTGTGTGGCCGGTCTACCTGCTCGCAGCGTGCAGTTCCGCGGCAGGAGCGTTCGATCTACCGGCGCGGCAGGCGCTCGTGCCAAGCCTCGTGCCGCGCGAACATCTTCCGAATGCAATCAGCCTGAACACGATTATGGTGCAGACGGCGTCGGTCGGTGGTCCCGCGCTGGGCGGCGCGATCATCGCCGAGGCCGGTGTGGCATGGGCGTATCTGTTCAACGCCCTGTCGTACCTTGCCGTGATTGCGGCTCTCCTGATGATGCGCGTTCGGGAGCCCTCGCACCCGATGGCCGAGTCGGTGGAGCGCGGCGATTTCACGCTTGCCGCGGCACTCGACGGCCTCCGGTTCGTGTTTCGAGCGCCGCTCATTCGATCGACGATGCTCCTGGATTTTTTTGCGACGTTCTTTTCATCCGCGACAGCGCTGTTGCCGATCTTCGCGCAGGACGTCCTCCAGGTCGGAGCGCGCGGATACGGCTGGCTCTACGCCGCTCCTGCCGCTGGCGCAGTCGTCGCCAGCGGTGTGATGGTCCGCGCCGTCGAATGGATCGAACGCCGCGGCATCGTCCTGATCGCCAGCGTCTGGGCGTACGGGCTGGCGACGGTCGCATTCGGCCTGTCGCGGTCTTTCTGGCTGACGTTCAGCTGTCTGGCCATCACGGGCGCCGCGGACAC
Source organism: Acidobacteriota bacterium (assembly GCA_046727175.1). Taxonomy (GTDB): domain Bacteria; phylum Acidobacteriota; class Vicinamibacteria; order Vicinamibacterales; family 2-12-FULL-66-21; genus JBKPCD01. Next base: position 4,091 of record JBKPCD010000263.1, read on the forward strand.
GGTCAGCATGGTGTACCGCAATCTGATTCGTCAGCTGGAGACGCCCGATCATCTGCGCGGGCGCATGATGGGCGTCAACATGGTCTTCTTCATGGGCGGCCCGCAGCTCGGTGAGCTGGAAGCAGGGCTGGTCGCCGCATGGCTCGGCCCGGTTTTCTCCGTGGTGAGCGGCGGCATCGGATGTCTTCTGACGACCGGATGGATCGCGGCAATCACGCCGTCGTTACGCGAGTATCAGCGCTCGGCGCAGCCGGAGATCCCGACTGAAGAAGATCGTGCCAAAGCGAGAACTGGCGAGCCGGCCTGAGGTTTATAATTTCTCCACTCGTGGGCAAACTGAACGTCACCGTTCTGTACGATCGTTGGGAGGAGTCCGACGATAGTGCAGCTGCGTCCGACAAAGCGCCGTTGACGCGGACGTTGGACAAGAAGGAAGTCGAAGAGGAAGTCGGCGAAGCGCTCGGCAAGCTTGGGCACGACGCGCATCTCCACGTGCTCGATGGCTCTACGAAGGGGCTGCATGCAATCGCGCGGACCGATTCCGACCTCGTCTTCAATCTCGCGGAATCGTTTGCGGGCAACGATACGGCTGACTACTGCATCGCTGCGTATTTGGAGCTCCTCGGGAAGCGTTTTACCGGATCCGGCTCACACGGTCTGCTCTACGCGCAGGACAAGGCGATTGCAAAGAAACTCCTCGAGTTCCACGGCATCCACACGCCCGTCTTCGCGCGATCGTATCGGGGCCGTCTGGATTTTTCACACGACCTCACGTTTCCGGTAATCGTCAAGCCCGCTCGCGAAGATGGATCGATCGGGATCGAGTTCAATGCCGTCGTGTCTTCGATTCGCGAGCTGATGGAGCGCATCGACTGGTTACACGCCAACTTCGATTCGCCCGTGCTCATCGAGGAGTACGTCGAGGGACGAGAGATCTACGTCGGGATCCTCGGCAACGACAATCCAACGGCGCTCCCCCCGGTCGAACTGGATCTCTCGAAGCTGCCCGAGGGCACACCTCGGATCGCGGGGGCCGAGGTGAAGTGGGGTAAAGGCACGCGCGCGTATCGCGATACGAAGTCCGCCATTGCTGAAGGTCTCGCCGACGAAACCGTTGCGCTGCTTCAGACAACGGCCGTCGCCGTCTACCAGGCGCTCGAGCTTCGAGATTACGCGCGTATCGACATGCGCCTCCGACCTGACGGCCGCGTCGCCGTGATCGAAGCCAATCCCAATCCGTGGCTCGCATCGAAGGCCGAATTCGTCATGGCGGCGCGCAAGTCCGGCCGCAATTACACGCAGCTCATAGGCGAGATAGTCGAGTTGGCATCGGCGCGCTATGGACTCGCGTAGCGCGCCAACGCTACTGTCAATTACGGATTGCTGATTGCGGTTTGTAGATTGAAGGATTGATGATTGCGGGTCTCATCGCAGATTGAAGGAGGAAATTACGGCTCGCCGGGTCGATGACAATCGCGCACAATCAAAAATCAGCAATCAAATCCGCAATCAACAATGAAAATTCCGCAATCAACAATCCGTCAATCCGTCAATCCGCAATCGGCAATCTGCAATCTGCAACCGATCACGGTCTCACCCTCCCATCTGCTTTCCATAGATACAAGGTGACCTCGTCCCCGCTGGCGCTGGTGAACTGATCGATCTGATCGGCCGGCCAGGAAGGACCCATGCTGAAGGCATGCGACACGATGCGTGCGCCGGGACGCAGCTGTCGGGTCAGAATGGGCCTAAGCTTCGCATTCGACGACGAGAGCAGGTAGAGCGTGACGACGGTCGCGGGCGAGACGTCGACGGTCATCGCATTCTCGAGCCGGAATTCCACGAGCCGCTCCACACCCGCCGCCCTGGCATTCGTACGCGCCTCTTCGATTCGCGCCGGGTCGATATCGACGCCGACCCCCCGCGCGCCAAACTTCCTCGCCGCGGCAATGGGGATGCGGCCGTCGCCGCAGCCCAGGTCATAGACGACGTCGGCGCTGGTGACCTTCGCCAACGCCAACATGCGTTCGACGACGTCCGGAGGGGTAGCGGCGTATGGCGCCAGGCTCTGCTGTAGCGTGACCGAGGCGACGAGCGCCGCCGCTGAAAGGGTGGGCCACATCCCGCCATCATAGCCCCTCAACGGCTCGGGCATTCGGCCGCAAATTATTAGAAGTTATACGTTTACCTTTTTACCGCCGAGCTTGAGACGCGGCGCGGCGGGCGCGTATACCCGAGGGGTTGAACGGCCCAGATCGTCGAAAACTCCCCATTTTTGGCCGTTTTTCGTTGCCTCGCGCCCATGGATCCGCTATACTTACAAAACTGCTCATCGGGCGCACCCCTAACCTACTCACCTTTCTTCAGGGGGATATGTGACATTCCAGGTTGGTGACAAGGTCATTTACCCAAATCACGGACTCGGCGTCGTTCAGGGCATCGAAACCAAAACAATCCTCGGCACCACCTGCGGCTTCTATCATCTCCGGATGGTCGCGAACGAAACGACGGTTCTCGTTCCGGTGGACAACGTCGACGGCGTGGGACTGCGGCGGGCAATCAGCGACGAGGAGATCGAACGGCTCTTCGCGCTTCTCGGCGACGGCAAGATCGACAATCACCAGAACTGGAAGGGACGCTTCAAGGACAACTCGGATCGGATGCGGACCGGCTCGATCTACGACGTCATCGAAGTGCTGAAGAGCCTGACGTTCCTCGCGCGCTCCAAGAACCTGTCGTTCCGCGAGAAGCGCATGCTCGATCGCGCCAAGTTCCTGGTGGTCTCCGAAATCTCCGAAGTGTCCCGCGAGAACACTCCAGTGGTCGAGGAGAAGGTCGACCGCGCGCTCGAGCGCTGTTTCACGATGAAGAACCGCTCGATTGCGCGCGCGAAGGCCGCCAAGGCGACGCCAACGAGGATTACGGTTCGACGCACGGCCAGAGCTTCGTAGGGCGCAGCAACACAGCACCTTCCGCAGGGCCGGGAGCTTCGATGCTTCCGGCCCCTTTTTGTTTCTCACCTTGGTTGCCGTCCTACGTTCGGTCGCGACTTACACCGTCGTAACGCTGTTCGTCGCAGTTCTCGGTCCACCGTCTCTGGTCATCGCACTGCTTGCGGGCCATCCGCGGCTGCTCTACCGGGTCGCGCACGTCGGGATCCGGACTGGGTTGTTCCTCAGCGGCATCAAACGGCGCGTCGAGGGTGCCGAGCACATCCAGCGGAACCGCGCGGCTGTCTATGCCGTCAATCACACGAGTAACGTCGAGCCGCCGATTCTTTACGATGCGCTGAGCGACCTGTTCCCTCGGCTGCGCATCCTCTACAAGGCGGAGTTGCGCAAACTTCCGGTGCTGGTGCGCGCATTCGATCTGGCGGGGTTCGTGCCGCTCGAGCGCGAGAACCCCGAGCAGAGCCTGCCCGCCATCGACCGCGCTGCGGCTGCGCTGCGTGAAGGCAACTCGTTCCTGATTTTTCCCGAGGGAACGCGAAGTCGAACCGGAAATCTGTTGCCATTCAAGAAAGGGGGCTTCATCATGGCAATAAAGGCGCAGGCCCCGGTCGTGCCGGTCGCGATCATCGGCGCGCGCAATGCACTGCGCAAGGGCAGCTTCGTCATCAATCCTGTTCGCGTGACCGTCCGCATCGGTGAGCCGGTCGAGACCTGGGGTATGACACTCGACGATCGAGACAAGCTCGTTGGCGACGCGAGGAGTCGCGTGGAGAACCTGCTCCACGCGCCTGTGGTTGCGGCGGGCCGCGAACGCGGTCCTGCCGCGCGAGCGGGGCGGGGCCCCCATCGCGCGTAATCGGCTCGATGGGGTGGAGGCGGTGGGGCCCCGCGAGCACTAAAACATGTTCGACATCTTGACCGCGCTCGGACGCACGCTCGGATTCTCGTTCGCGGCGGGAATCAACCTGTACGCGACAGTGGCCATCCTGGGTCTCGCGCAGCGATATGGGTGGGTCGATCTGCCGCAGCAGTTCAAGGTTTTTGACAGCGACGTCGTCATTGGCGTTGCGATTGTCATGTACGCGATCGAGTTTGTGGCCGACAAGGTGCCCTGGTTCGATTCGCTGTGGGATGCTGTTCACACGTTCATCCGGCCGGTTGGCGGTGCGCTCATCGCAGTCGCGTCGCTCGGCGACAGCAGTCCGACGATGGAGGGGCTCGCGGCGCTCCTTGGTGGCACACTGGCCGCCGGCACGCACTTCACCAAAGCGGGCACACGTGCTGTGGCGAACACGAGCCCCGAGCCGTTTTCCAACTGGATCCTCAGCGTCTCCGAGGACCTGTTCGTCGTCGGGCTCTCGGCGCTCGCGCTGAAGTATCCGATCGCCGCCGCGCTGGTCGTCCTGATTGGAGTCGTGTTGATTGTGGTGTTCGCTGGCTGGATAATTCGGTCTGTCCGGCGGCGGTGGCCGCGGCGCGCTCCGCTTCCTTCGCTGAATGGAAGCTAGAATCCAGAAGCTAGAGTGAACCCGTTCACGATCGCTCTAGCTTCCAACTTCTAGCTTCTGACGCCAACTCGATTACCCACCGGTAGTGAACGTCAGCGTCCAGGGCGGCAGCGGCTGCCCGTCGATTGCGCTGATACCCTCGAGCAAGTCGACCTTCACCTTCTGGAATCGCTCGAGCGGCTTGCCGAACTTGATTTCGAGCGATCGATTGCCTTCGTGGTACGCCACGGTGACGGGCGGCACCGCCAGGGTGGCACCCGCGGGCGGCGACGGATAACTCACCCGGACGTGATCACGGAAGCTGCGCGGGTCCATGTCGCGCGAGAACTGGATGCGGACGGCTCCCGCCGGCGCTACGTCAGTTTCGTCAGGGAGCGGCGCGCTGAAAATCACCTGCGGCGGCGCTTCCGTGACGACAGGCGGAACGACGACGTCGACGGTCGTTTCGGAGGGTGGCGTGGCGAGTTGAAGGGACTCGCCGTCAATCCATACCTTCGCGCCATCGTAGCGGACCGTTCCCGAGACCTGCAGCCAACGGCCCGTATCGGCCTTCGCGCCCGGATCGAGCTCGAATCCTCTTCCTCGCGGCCGGATTGCGCTCACCCACAGCGCGGCGTCAGCCGACTGAATGACGAAGTCCCACTGCGTTCGATTGAGCGGCGCCGGCAGATCGCCGTAGAGGTTCCGTCCGCGGAACCTGCCCACGACGGTTACTCCACGATCGGCGTAGTGCTCGGGCATCAAGGCAATGTTTCGCACGTTGGGGACCGTCGGGGGCGGCGCCTCGATCAAAGACGCGCCGACGAGCACGAACATCTCGTCGCGGCCGGGCCAGCGACCTCCGGTGACCAACTGCACGAGCGAGTGGAAATCGTACGCGGTGAAGCGGCTGTCGTCTTCGCGCAGGCGTCCGAGGTCCCAGAACTCTCCGCGGATCTCGCCGTCGGCACGGGGGGGCCGGTCTTTCCAGAACACGAAGACCGAGCCGGCTTTTCGCGGGTCCCCTTCACCACTGGCGCCCGCCGGCGTCAGTCGAGCCACCTCGTCCGTCTGGACGACCGCGGCGCGAACAACGATCTGCTTGCCGTGATAGAACACGGCGTACGTCTTGAGCGCGTTGAGCGTGGTGGCGATGCGCGTCGGCGCCTGCGCGCCGCCCACGGTTGAAAGAACGGCGGCGACGGCGGTCGCCAGACCAAACGCGTTACGCAAGCTTCCTCTGCGCAACGCGAGCGAGGACGGCGGCCAATGCGGCGAACACGAGTGCGCCGAGCACGATGCCAGTTGTGCCCTGGTGAAGGACCGGAATGAGGCCGACAGTCGCCGTGTCATCGGCTGCGCCGATGATTTGATACCCGAACAAAGCGGCATAGAGGATTCCAGCCAGCGACCCGCCAGCAATCAGTCCCGAGCTGAAGAGCGTGCCCGAGCTGATTTCCGATTCTTGCACGATTCCGGTGCGCCGTTCGACGTACCACCGCACGACACCGCCCACGAAAATCGGCGCAGTCGTCGCAATCGGCAGGTAGGAACCAACCGCGAATGACAGCGATCGTATGCCACAGAGCTCGAGCGTGGCCGAGATGAACACGCCAACGAGCACGAGCCCCCAGGGGAGATTCTGGCTCAGCAGGCCTTTGATGATCGTCGACATCAGCGTGGCCTGCGGCGCCGCGAGCGCCTCCGAGCCGATCTTCATCACGTCGTGCAGGTACAGGGTCGTCATCCCGATGACGAATGCGGACGCGAGGACGCCGATGACGAGGCCAATCTGCTGGTAGATCGGGGTTGCGCCGACGAGGAACCCGGTCTTCAAGTCCTGTGATGTTGCGCCTGCGATTGCTGCCGCGATGCAGACCACCGCGCCCACCGCGAGCGCGATAGGCGCGTAGTAGTCGCCGACCCATCCCACGGCGACGAAGATCGTGCACGTCAGAATCAGCGTGGCGATCGTCATGCCGGAGATCGGGTTCGACGAGTTGCCGATCAAGCCCGTGATGCGCGACGAGACCGTGACGAAGAAGAACCCGAAGATGACGATGAGGGCGGCGGCGAGAAAATTCCATTGCAGCGGCATGCCGGGCGCGACGGCGAGGAACAGCGCGAGAAGAAGTGATCCGACGAGAACCACCATGAGCGGCATGTCGCGATCCGTGCGCGCCTTCGTAGCGGTCGCACCACCGGCGCCGAACTCGCGCACGCTCTCGCGGAACGATGCGATGATCGTCGGGATCGTGCGCGCGAGCGTGATCAGCCCCGCAGCCAGCACGGCGCCCGCGCCCGTGTACCTGATGTAAGCGCTCCAGAGTTGTCGCGCGCTCATCTGATCGATGCGAAGTCCACTCGCCGGAACCGGCGGGAACGGCACCGTCATGTAGTTCCCCAGAATGCTGAGGAGCGGGACCAGCACGAGCCACGACAGCACGCCGCCAGCAAACATCACTCCTGCGATGCGAGGTCCGATGACGTAGCCGACGCCCATGTATTCCGGCGAGATATCGACGTTCAGCGTCGCGTTGGGCAGGAATCCGGTTCGGGCAACGCTGTAGCCAACCGCCGTCGGGAAGACTTGGAAAATCCAGGACAGCGATTTCCACAGCGCGCCGATGCCAAGGCCCTGGAAAACCATCTTCGCCAGGGCGCCGCCTCGTTCGCCGGCGACGAGCACGTCAGCGCACGCGGTGCCTTCGGGGTACGGCAGCACCCCATGCTCCTTGACAATCAACGCGCGCCGCAGCGGGACCATCATCAGAACACCGAGAATGCCCCCCGCGATCGCGAGCATCGTGATCTGGAAGTAGTTGAAGTAGCCGGGTCCTCGCGGCGCGAGGAAGATCAGCGCCGGAATCGTGAACACGACCCCGGAGGCGAGCGACTCGCCGGCGGACCCAATCGTCTGCACGATGTTGTTCTCGAGGATCGTCGATCCACCGAGCCGCTTGAGCACCGAGATCGCGAGGACGGCTATTGGAATGGAGGCGCTGACCGTCAGCCCCGCACGCAAGCCGAGATATACGGTCGAAGCCCCGAACAGCAGGCCGAACAACGCGCCGAGCACGATGGCTTTCGCGGTGAATTCGGCGGGCGATTGGGTCGCCGGCACGTACGGCTGAAACGCGGGTCGCACGTCCACCGGCCGATCGAGCGTTGGGGCTTTCGAGATCTGTGCCATAAGGCGGGGATTCTAGCAGGTGGCGGGTCAGCGAAGTACCCGGCTTGGGGCTCAGGGCTTTTGGCTTAGGCCAGTCCTGCCGAAGTCAGGTGGGAATGAAGACGGAATCGCAACTGCGGTCGGGTGAATTTCGGTCGCTTGAGTTTTTCGTTGCTCGAGAATCAAAGCCCGAAAGTCCAAGGCCCAAAGCCGAGAGCCCAAAGCCCATAGCCAGCAGCCGAGCGCCCAGAGCCCTGAGCCGATCGTCTAAGATCGTGTGCTTGTGAAGAAGCGAAACAAGGACCGAGGCATCACGATCGCGGTGATTGCGGTCCCTGCAGAAGTGGCCCAGGCGGTGGTGAATACGGCCGTCGCCGCGGGTTTGAAGGCGATTCTGAATTTTTCGCCCGGGACGCTGAAAGTTCCGCCGGACGTGAAGTTGAAGAGCGTGGATTTGACCGTTTCGCTCGAGAGCCTCTCGTTCTTTCTCGCGCAGGGAGAAGGACCTGCGGTCCGCGCAGCGATGCGAGCCGAGCCACCGCGTGAGGGAGATGCCCCACGCCTTTTTAAGAAGAAGACACGACGTGATCAAAAAACCACGACCGTCGGCGAGATCACTTCTTTCCCACATTGACCCGCACGGCCGGATCCGGATGGTGGACGTCGGCGACAAGCCCGTGACCGCGCGCGAAGCGGTCGCGCGCGGACGCCTCCAAATGTCCAAGGATGCCGTCGTCCAGGTTCGAACCGGCGCCGTGAAGAAGGGCGATCCTTTGCAGGCAGCGCGACTGGCGGGGATCATGGCGGCAAAGCGGACGGCCGATCTGATCCCGTTGTGCCATCCGTTGCCGCTCTCGCATGTCGACGTCGCGCTGACGCCACTCGCCGATGGTTACGAGATCGAGGCGCGCGTGCGCACGACGGCGCAGACTGGCGTCGAGATGGAAGCGCTGACCGCCGTTGCCGTCGCGGCGCTGACGATTTACGACATGGTGAAAGCCGTCGACAAGGCCATGACGATTGGAGAGATCAGGTTGATCGAGAAGCGAGGCGGACGCAGCGGCGAGTACAAGGCGTGAACATCCTCGTCTCCATACACAGCCCGTTCGTGGTGTGGAACATCCCGGCGGGCCACGTCGACGGACTGCGTCGACAGTTTCCGCAACACACCTTTCGACACGCGACGAACGACGATCAGGCGTTAACGTTGATCCACGATGCCGAGGTCGCATTCTCGGCGCAGGTCACCTGCGAGCAGCTCGAGGTGGCGCGCTTGCTTCGTTGGATCCATAGCCCCGCGGCGGGCATCGGCTCGATGCTGTTTCCCGAGATGGTGGAACGCCCGATCGTCATGACCAACTCGCGCGGCGTTTCGGCTCAGACGATTGCGGAGCACGTGCTCGCCGTGACGCTGGCGCTCTTCCGCAGACTTCCGCTGGCATTCCGGCGGCAACGCGAACACGAGTGGGCGCAAGACGAGATCAGCGCGGCTCCCGGCAATCGCGCCCTCGCCGGATCGCGGATTCTCATTGTGGGTCTCGGTGCGATCGGGTCAGCGGTTGCCAAAGTGATGTCTGTGCTTGGCGCACAGGTGACCGCGATACGTCGGACCTCCGCGTCAGAACGCAGCCCATTCGTCGGTGAGATCGCGACCCCGGTACGCTTGCGCGCGCTCCTGCCTTCGGCCGACGTCGTCGTCGTCTGCGCGCCGCAGACGCGTGAGACGCGCGGCCTCATAGGGCCCGACGAACTGCAAGCCATGTCGCCGCACTGCATCATCGTGAACGTCAGCCGCGGACCGCTGATCGATGAGGATGCCTTGGTGGCCACGCTCCGTGCCGGCCGTATCGGCGGCGCGGCACTCGACGTGTTTGCCCACGAGCCGCTGCCCCCGGATAGCCCGCTGTGGGACATGCCAAACGTGCTCGTCACCCCGCACACGTCCGGCTTTCGCGCAGACCATTGGGACGCCGCGACAACTCTCTTCGTGGACAACTTACGCAGATTTGAGGAAGGGAGGCCGTTGTTGAACGTCGTGGACAAGCTCGCTGGATACTGAGCAGCGGAGCGAAGACGACCCGAGACCGGCTATCCGGCTCCCTTCACTCTATAATTCTGCCCGTGACGCTCCCATCCCCGGAAGCCGAGCCTGTTCCCGAGCTCAACACGATCGCGGACCTGCCCTTTCACGCCGCCGGCCGCTTCGCGAAGCCTATGCTGGTCGGCCGCGCACGCGGCGGCGAGATCAGCGGGGCCTCCAGCAAGGAAGTCTTCGAAACCATCCGCGAGGTGTCTCTTGGCATGACGGCGCTCGGCGTCGCGGCCGGAGATCGCGTCGCGATCCTCGCCGAGAGCCGACCCGAATGGCTGACGACAGATGTCGCCGTGCTGACGTGCGGTGGAGTGACGGTTCCGATCTACCCGACGCTGTCCGCCGCGCAGGCGCGATACATCCTCCAGGATTCCGCGGCGAAAGTTGCCGTCGTCTCGACACGTCTCCAGCTCGAAAAGATCCAGGAGATCCGGCATCAGCTGCCGTCGTTGCACGCGGTCGCGTCGATGGACGACTCGCTTGCCGGAGCAACGCCATCGGTCATCGCGCTCACCGCAATTCGCGAGCGCGGGCACGCTCGATTGGCCGGTGAATGGGGCGCCGCCAGGATCTTCCGCGAGACTGCGCGCGCGATCCGTCCCGGGCAGCTGGCGACGATCATCTACACGTCCGGTACGACGGGTGAGCCGAAGGGCGTGATGTTGAGCCACGCGAACCTCGTCGCGAATTTGCGTGGAGCGGCGCTCGCGTTCGGAGTCGGCGAGAACGACGTCGCGTTGTCGTTCCTGCCACTGAGCCACGCGTTCGAGCGTCTGGTCGCGTACGTGTATCTGTTCTGCGGCGTCACGGTTGTATTTGCTGAATCGTTCGACACTGTTGCCCGGGACATCGCGCTGGTGAAGCCGACTATCCTCACTGGCGTTCCGCGCGTGTACGAGAAGGTGTACGCGCGCATTCTCGAAAAGGGGCAGAATTCCTCGCCGCTTCGTGCTGCGCTCTTTCGATGGGCGGTGGAGGCCGGGCTCAGCAGGGGTCGCGCCACGCTCCGCGGACAGTCGGTCGGTGTCGTGGATCGACTCCGAGCGGCGCTCGCCGATCGTCTGGTCTTCGAAAGAATCCGCGAAGGCCTCGGTGGGCGCCTCCGCTATCTCATCTCAGGCAGCGCTCCACTGGCGCCCGGTATCGCCGAGTTCTTCCAGGGCGTCGGCCTTCCAATCATCGAAGGCTATGGACTGACGGAGACCGCGCCCGTCCTGACCGTCAATCCTCCCGATGCGCCGCGCGTTGGCACGGTCGGCCGCCCTCTTCCCGGGGTCGAGCTTCGAATCGCCGACGACGGCGAGATTCTCGCTCGCGGACCGAACGTGATGTCCGGCTACTACAACAAGCCGGCCGCGACGGCCGAGGCGTTGAAGGATGGCTGGTTCCACACCGGTGACATCGGAAGCATCGACAGCAATGGTTATCTGGCGATCACGGATCGCAAGAAGGATCTGCTGGTAACATCGGGGGGCAAGAAAATCGCTCCGCAGCCGATCGAAGCCACGCTCAAGCAAAGCCCGCTCATCGCTGAAGCCGTGCTGCTCGGGGACCGGCGCAAGTACGCGGCGGCCCTGATCGTCCCCGACTTTGCGGCGCTCGAGCGGCGGTTGAAGGACCTGGGCCGTCCTCCGGCCGAGCGGGCCGAGCTGATCGAGCGTGCGGACGTCGTCGCGCTGTACCAGGAGATCATCGACGGCCTGAACCGCGAGCTCTCACAATTCGAGCGCATCAAGAAGATCGGGCTCCTGCCCAACGAGTTCTCGATCGAATCCGGCGAGTTGACGCCGACGCTCAAAGTGAAACGAAAAGTCGTCGAAGAGCGATATCGCGCAACGATCGAGTCTTTGTATAACGACTCAAGCTAATGCGGCCGGAGGAGACGGAGCTCCATGTCTTCCGCCTACTTCGCGCGCGGTCTTGTGGGGCGGCGGCTCGATGTGGATGATCACGTCCCCCCGCTGCGGATACTTCTGCATCAATCGATCTTTGATGACATGCGAGAGGCGCGCGCGACTCGTTTCGTACCGTACGACGGCGAGATTGATCGCGAGCGTGACGATCACGCGGGTTTTGTCCCGGTTGCCCACGGTACTGAGGCGCCAAGGCCCCGGCCCGCGAGCGACGGCGATAGGGGACCCGGGGGACAAGCCCCCCGGATTAGAACAGTCTGGCGTGCGGCAGAGGCCACCAGCGCAACTGGAC
>JBKPCD010000264.1:0-16657 GCA_046727175.1 Acidobacteriota bacterium
GCTTACGCCAGGCGTACTCGCCTGTGAGCATCGCGTAGGGGGAAGGTGTGCAGGTCGCAGCGGGCGCGTGGGCGTCGGTGAACCGTATGCCTTCGCGTGCGAGGCGGTCGATGTTCGGTGTCTTCAGGCCAACCGCGCCATACGCCGAGACGTCGCCGTACCCGAGGTCGTCGGCGTAAATGAGGACAACGTTCGGGCGGTTCTGAGCGATCGCGTGTGAAGCCGTCAGCGCGGCCAGGATGCTGCAGGCAACGATTCTCGATGTCATCGCCGTCTCCCTGAGTGCGATCGCCCCCCGACCCTTCGACCCTTCGACGGAGCCCGGGGTCGCCCAGCGCTTGTCGAAAGGCGACCTTGCCTGCCGTCAGCGACCATGCGAGTATGCCACGCGTGCGGCGATACATGCCTCGCAGCGCCGATGTTCGACTTTTCGAGGAGGAACCATGCACTCACAGAGCATCCCATCACGGCGGTCTTGGCTTGGTGAAGTCACGCGTCGAGACCTGTTACTTGGAGGGGCGGCGCTCGCGGCATCGCGGCCGAGGTCGGGCCTCGCACAAAGAGGTAAAGCGACGAGCCTGGCCTATGTCGGCTGCTACACACCCAATGGTTCAGGGATCTATCTGTTCCGGGTAGAGGCGAACGGCGAGCTTACCCAGATCAAAGTGTTCACGACTCCGAATCCCTCCCCTTCGAGCGTTTCCGCGACCAACCCTTCCTGGATTGCGTTCGATTCCTCCAAGACGCATCTCTACGCCGCCAACGAAATCGGAAACTTCAACAACACAACGAGCGGTGCGGTCAGCGCGTTCGCAGTCAACCAGGCGAATGGTGACCTGACGGTCCTGAACACCGTCAGCTCGCAAGGCAGTGGACCGGCGCATTTGAGCGTGGATCGGTCCGGCAAGTACGTTCTGGTCGCCAATTACGGCGGTGGGAACTGCGCGGTCATTCCCATCCTCAGCGGCGGCGCGCTCGGGCCGGCGACCGATGTACAGGCCGATGTCAATACCTGCTCAGCCGGTCCGTGCCCTGTAGGACCGACCAAAGCGGCGAAGGCGCCTCCCGGCAGTTTCGTTATCAGCGGCCACAACGCAGCCCATGCCCACATGATCCAAACCGACCCCGCGGGCAACTTTGCCATTGCGACGGATCTGGGTCTCGATATCGTCATCGTGTGGAAGTTCGACCCGGCCAGCGGCAAGCTTCTCAGTCCGCAGACATTTCCGACTTCTGCTGGCGCCGGACCGCGTCACTTCGCGTTCCATCCGAATGGTGCATGGTTCTATCTGCTCAACGAAGAAGCGTCTACGCTGGCGTTCATGGTGTACAACTCGTCAACGGGATCCCTGCAGCTCGTCGACGAAATATCCACGCTCCCCGAAGGCTTCGTCGGGACCAATTTCACGTCGGAGATCATGGTCTCGCCCAACGGCGCTTTCATCTATGCGGCCAACCGGCTCCACGACACGATCGCCATTTTCGGCATCGACGGGGCGGGTCATCCTGAGTTGATCGGTGAAGAGTGGACGCGCGGCGACTACCCTCGCAGCTTCAATATCGATCCCTCGGGACGTTACATGTATGTCTGCAACCAGAGAAGCGATGCTGTGACCACCTTCAAGGTGGACGGAGACGGACGTCATTTGAAGTTTGCGAATCAGTACACGCCGGTCGGCAGTCCGGCGGCGATCATCTTCCTTTGAACGCGTGAAAACCTGGCCCGAGGTGGGGAAAAGAGTCGCCCCTTTGCCTCTGGCCGGTGCCGTTGGCGGCTCCTCGAGTCGGGTATGGTCGAGGTCGACGAACTTCGTGTGGCCAATTGAAGGTCGCCACTTCCCGCCTCTGCCGGCTCGGTGGTACTCTCTTCACTTGATCGGCTCCCCGCTCGTTGAACGCGCGTACCAAGCCCTATGGTGATCGCTCCCCGACCGTCCTTCCGCGTTGCTGCCCTTCTGGGAACGCTCGCCGGTCATCGTCCCAAATCGTTCGTGACCTCAGGTGCGAGCGTCGGCGGAGACCGACGACAACGACAGGTACGCGCGGCACAGATCCGCCTGCTCTACCGCAATGCGACCACAGGGATAGTCGTCACAATCGTCGTGGCGTCGCTATTGGGCTACTGCCAGTGGAACGTCGTTCCGCATTTCACTGTTTTCGTGTGGTTGCTGTACATGCTGCTCGTATGCGGAGGAAGGTTCATGCTCGTGCGGCGCTATTGGCGTGCCTCGCCGAGCGACGCCGAGGCCGGCCGGTGGAGCGTCAAGTTCGCAGTCGGCGCCGGGATGGCAGCAGCAGGGTGGGGTACCGCCGGCATCGTGCTCTACCCCGAAGTCCGATCGATGAACGAGATCTTCCTCGTATTCGTTCTCGGCGGTGTCATGCTCGGGGCTGCTTCAACCTTGGCAGCGAGGCCGGAGGCGTTCCTGTCGTTTCATATTCCGACTGGTCTTCTTCCCGCCATGCGTCTCGCAAGCGAGGGCGATGAAGAGCACCTGATGATGGCACTTCTGGCCGGTCTCTTCACTGTTGCCACGGTGAGCACTACCTGGCGATTTCACCGGACGATTGAATCATCTCTGCAGTTGGGATTCGAGAATCAACACCTCGTCGAGAGCCTCCAGACTGCGAAGGAACAGGCGGAAGCGCTCAATCGAGATTTGGAATCTCGCGTCCGCGAGCGTACGACCAGACTCCTGGAAGCGGATCAACGCAAGGACGAGTTCCTGGCGACGCTTGCGCACGAGCTCCGAAATCCACTGGCGCCTATTCGGTTCGCGTTAGAGGGTCTCAAGGCCGGGACGCCTCCGAACATGACGGCACGTGCGCATGATGTGATCGAGCGTCAGGTAGGGCAGCTCGTGCGACTCGTCGATGACCTCCTGGAGGTCTCGCGGATCACGGCCAACAAGATCCAGCTGCGTCGGGAACCTCACGCACTCGCGCGCCTCATGTCGACTGCCGTTGAATCCGTCATGCCCCTCGCAACGGCCGCGGATCACACCATCGATGTGGATCTGCCCTCGGCACCGGTCCGGGTCAATGGTGATGCCACGCGGCTGGTGCAGGTCTTCGCGAACGTCCTGAACAATGCCGTGAAGTTCACGCCTCGCGGGGGACACATCTGGTTCGCCGGACATCAGGAGTCGAACGAGGCGGTGGTGCATATCCGCGATACCGGGATCGGAATTGCGCCGGAAGTCCTGCCGCGTATCTTCGACATGTTCAAGCAGGCGGAGCCGATTCTGGACCGGTCCAGCGGTGGCTTGGGCATCGGGCTCACGCTGGCACGGCGGCTCGTGGAGATGCACGAGGGACGGATCGACATCCAAAGCCGCGGCACTGGCCAGGGGACCGAGGTCGAAATCCGTCTGCCAATCACGACCGCGATGGAGACGAACGCGCTCGAGGCCCAGCGGCCAACTCTGGCGGCACTGCGCAGCCTTCGCATACTGATCGTCGACGACAATACGGATGCCGCCGAGATGCTGGAGTTCGTTGTGTCGCGTCTCGGCCACACCACCAAGCTGGCGCACGATGGCGCCGCCGCAATCGCAGCGGCCTCGGAGTTCGCACCCGACGTGATCTTCCTGGATATCGGCTTACCTGTCATGAACGGCTATACCGTCGCGCGGACGTTACGCGAACTCCCGGAATTCAGTCACGTCCACATCGCCGCCGTGACCGGCTGGGGGCAGGAGGAGGACCGTCGGAAAGCGCGAGAGGTTGGATTCGACAGTCACTTCACGAAGCCGCTTTCCCCGGCAGTTCTGGAGGACTTGCTGGCCAGGATCGCGCAACGTGAGCTGCCCATCGGAGACGCGATCAGCAGCCGCCGTACCCGCCTGACAGATTCTGGCTGCGCATTCTGAATCGGTGAACGACGATCCAGAGGACGCTCACGCCTGTCATCGCTTACGCGCCCTTGACTTTGTGGACCTGAGAGATGGCTGTTCGCCAGGCGTTTGCCTGCTGTAAGGCTTCGAGACCAGCCTGCACGAGCTGATCGAAGATGAGCGATTCACCCTCGAACAGACGCAGTCGGACATCCGCGTCGGCGAAGGAGAGTTCGCAGTGCCACGGGTCTTGTCGCCAGAGGATGGTGCTCGTCCTGGCCGTCATTCACACCTTGTGTTAAACCCTCAGGCTCGCAGCACCGGGAGCAGGACTATACCACAGAACGGCCGTTTCAGCCTGCTGCCGATTCGATACGCGCGGCTGATCAGATCGGCAGCAGTGGTCTTATGAGCCGCCGCATTCTCGACAGGAGGGAGCTGGCCTGCAGACGGTTCTGCCAGAGCGCGATACCGCCCTGATGAAAGGCGACGCAGACGTAGCGCTCACCCATTCTGGGCGAGAGAAGTCTCCACTCGAGGCGGCTCCCGTTCTCGGTGATTGACGGCCTCTCAGCATCGGACTCGAGCTGCTCGAGCGCATATTTGACGAGACTGGCTTGAGTCGCCATCGGGCGCCAACGCAGCCTCTTGAACGCCACCGCCGCTTCGAATCGGCCGGCCGTGCTGATCTCGAAATCCACGACTCCAGTTCGTGTGTCGCAGCGGAACTCGGTGTACAAAGCGGCTTCCTCGTCGCTTACCGGTGTCGTCCAGCCGTAGCGGTGGACGTACAGCGCGTATGGAACGACAGGCTCGTGCGGTGTCCAGTGCACGAACGTGCCACGCCGGGTGGAGGTCCGGAGCACCTCTCTCGCGTCCGGCGATCGGTAGCTCACCCGATCGCCTTCCGCATCGGGCGGAACGGCATCGAGCAAATCACCGGGCTCCGGCACACCGAGGAACACGAGCGTACGCTCGATGTTCACCTCGGTCCGTCCGTCGGCGCCCACGCGGATGGCTTTCACGTGCCGGGGGCAGACGACGTCGGTAAACGGCGGATTGATTCCGTAGCGGCGAAGCGTGCGGCGGATCCAGCGTGTGATTCGCACCCCTGCCTCCGGGATCAGCCGACCTGTCGGATGTCCGCACCGGCACGGGCATGGATGTTCCGTACGTTCTCCACGATCCGCTGCGCCAGCTTCCGCTCCGCCTGCAGCGCGCTGGTCGTGCCCCGTGCCTCGGAAATGACGTGGTCGAGACGCACGAGCATCTCCGCCACATGGTCCACCATCGCCTTGTGCTCGCCGAGCGTGTCGAGTGTCACCCGCACATCGTCCAGCAACCTGACGGCCGCGTCCGCCTTGCGCCGGACCTCGTCCACGGCCGCGCTTCGCCGCTCGACCTCGGCGATCCGCTCCGTCATGACGGTCAGCGCCCCGGCCAGACGTTCCAGCTCGGTTCGGCCTTCCGCGATCTCGGCGCGGCGATCGGCGAGCGCCGCGAGATCTTCCTGGCTCTTCTTCGAGATCGTGTGTATGGCTTCGAGCTCCTGCTTGACTGCGTCAACGATGCGTTCGCGTTCCGCGAGCGCGTCGATCTTCGACGAAACACCGCTGGCGAGATCATCCAGCGCGTTGCATCGGGACTCGACAGCGGCGATCGACTGCTCGACACCCGCGAGCTTCGATCGCCGCTCCTCGATACGCTTCCATCGTGACGTGAGCTCTTGCAGATGCTGGTCGGTCTCGCGCGTGGCTGACGAGGTCGCGCGCTGCAGCGCCTGCAGCTCCGAGAAGCTTGCGTACAATTCCTGCCGCATGGCGCCTGCGTTCGCCAGTTCTGCCTTGACTGCGTGTACGCTCTCGATCCGTCCCGCGACTTCGACGGAGATCGCGTGCGCCGAGCCGTACAGTTCCGCGACGCGCCGTTCCTGGGCAGCGATTGCGTCCGTATCCTGCTGAAGCTTGGCGAGGTTCGCGCGCGCGGTCGACACATCGGTGTCCAGCCGCGCGACCTCCGTGATGACGGTTGCCACACGAGCCTGGGCTCTCTCGAGTGCGTCCAGCTTGTGATGGGCATCGACAGTCTGCGTAGCGAGGCCGTCGCACGTCACGCGCATCTGCTCGATCTCCGTCTGTCTCGCAAGCTGCGCGGCCAGTCTTCGGTCGATCTCGCCGCTCAGCTCGTGGAGCACGGAAACGCGTTGCTGGAGTTGTTCGACGAGTTGCAGACGCGGTGTCAGGCTCGTGATGTGGTCCGTAAGGCCGTCGATCTGCGGCGTCATGCTGATCGCCTGCGCAGCCTGCGCTTGCGTCTCTGCCACGCGGGTATTGAGCGCGTCGATCGCCGCCTCGAGCCGGGGTGCGCCGCTCATGAAATCGGCGGTGCGCTGGACGAACAGCGAGAATTCCTGCTGGCGCTCCCGGAGCTCGTTTCCGAGCGTGCGCGCCGCGGCATAGGTCGCATCGATCGTGTCGAATGCCGCCTGCATGGCGTCGAGATCCTTCTGGCGCTCCGTCAGCGTCTCAACCTGCAACATCGTCTGCCTGGTAGCCTGTTGCAGATCCTCGAGGCGATCCTCGAGCAGATTCAGCGATCCCTGTTTCTCCTCGAGCGCCTTGGTTTGCTCGGTCATGTCACCGACGTGCGAAGACAGCGCATCCACCTTCTCGGCAATCACCGCCATCGTTCGTTCGGTTGCAGAGACGCTGGTCAGCCGGCGCTCGGCATCCGCGAGCCCGGCGTGCGCGGCCCTGAGCCGCTCAGCGAGCGTGTCCATTTCTTTTTTGCGCACGGAGAGCCGTTCGAGGTGTTCCTGGATCGCCTGCAACAGCCCGGTCGCTTCACGCTCGTGCTGGGCGGCGTTCTCCGTCATCTGAACGCGGCGACGATCCGACTCTTCGAGTTTCGCGGTAATTTCCTGATGCAGCCGCTCGAGCCTGTCGAGGTCTGCTTCAACCCGTGAGGCCAGCGTCGCTCCTTCGTTCAACTTGCCGATCTGCACCTCCATCTCCCAGACCATCTCGTTGACCCGCCGGGAGTCGACGAGAGCGCGTTCGATCGTCTGGTGCTGACCTTCGAGCGCCTTGACCTTGATCGACACGTGCTCCGCGAGCGCGTTGAGCGTCTGGAGCTGCGCCGTCGTGTCCTGCCCCAACGCGTCGATCTGCGTGATAGCCTCGAGTTTCCGTTCAATTTCGTTGATCTGCTTGGCGGCCTCCTGCGCGCTGTCGGATGCCGCTGTCGACGTCTGTGCAGCCAGGGTCGCATCCTGCAGCACGGCCGCGGTCTTCGCGTGCAGATGGTCCGCCTCTTTGACCAGCGCCGCGTGATGGTCGCTGATCTTCCGGCATTCTTCCCTGATTCCGGACACCTGCGTCGACAGGCGCTCGATTTCCGGGTCGTGCTTCAACGCTTCGAGCCCGGTCAACGTCTGCTGCGCGTGCGTGGTCATCTCCTGCAGGGCCCACCGCTGGTCTTCCATTTCGGCGGCGCGTTGGAGGGTCTGGCCGGCGCGGGTTTCGGCGCTACGCAGGGTCTCCTCGAGAGCGGCCACGCGCGCTTCGAGCGCGTCCACACCGCTCGTGGTGCGGTGCACTTGCGCGACCCGCAAGACGAGATCGTCGAGCTGATGTCCCAACGCCGACGCGCGCTGCTCGACGTGATCGAGCGCGGCGCGCACAGCGGAGACTTCCTCGAGATTCGGCGATGCAAGTACAGCCTGGAGGGTGCGCCGCTCGTTCTGGACGTCGGTCAGAAGTTGATGGAGATCGGTGACTGGCGGCGCTGTTGCGGTTCCGTCGCGCCTGCTCAAACGGGAAAGTAGCGTCATGTGTCCCCCGGCCGTAGACGCGGATTTTCAGCAAGGCTCATACCGCCGTCGTCGCCGATGAATAGTGTGTGTCTGGCGGCAAAAGTGGGCAGGTCCGGACAGGCAGGCACTCAGAATTGTGAGCGTTAGCACAATACCGTCGGTCGACGACTCGCGTAGCGATGTGCAGGTCATACCGGCGACCACTCGCGCAGGCGACGCTACTGACCGACGAACGAGAGCGGCGCCCAGTAGTCCGCCGCACCGACCAAGAGTTCTCGGAAGCCTTCCGGCATCACGCCGACAGTCTGGAAGGAGACGCCATGGCCCTCAGGCCGGTATGACAAGTTCTCGCAACCACTTGTTCCGGTCGTACAGCGGGTCGGAGTGAACGCATGCTCGTCATGAGGGCTTCCGCGGATGGCGCTCGCTGGCCCGGGCAACGCCAGCGGGCTTGGCTATCCTCAGGCAAAAGAGGCCGGATGCTTTCGAGGAGCTACAGAATCGAAGCACCTGTATCACGTGAGGAATTCTGTGTCGCATCCGGCTTCACGCCGAGTACGCGATGCGGGCCGCGACCGTTCTCCCGGCTCGCGTCATGGAGCGCGACGGCGAGGCCGTGACGATTGAAGTCGGCAAGCGCCCCAGCCCGGTCCTTGTCAAACCGAACCCGCTCGAAGCGATCGGTGTGAAGAGCCGCCCACAGCAACAATTGAACTCCGGGGTTAGAACGTTGCGAGCACGTACTCGGCGTCAGCCGTCAGTACTGCGGCGGCGTCCCCCGAGATGCCACGACCGCTCTGGGCCGTGCAGTGGTCGATGAAGTCCCGCAGTTTCGCCGCCGCGGCCGATGTGTTGCCCCGGGCCAGCGCCGCCGTGGCGTCGTTCAGCTTCGCGAGCAGGCTCTTCTGATTCGAGGCGTCGATTTTTCCCTGTCCCGCATAGATGTTGACGCTCGCGATCAGGCTGTCGAGCGTAGCCACGATCCGAAACGACATCGACTGCCGGGCCGAATTCCCGGCGACGTCGGACGCGACCACCTCGAACGTGTGCATGCTGAGCGGCATCGTCAACAACGAGACCGCCTGTGAGTTCTGCACCGCACTCCCATCCAGCGCGGCCGAGATGATCTCTATGCCGGACACGTTGTCGACCGCGGAGAACGAGAGGATTACGCTATCGGAGTGCTGGTAGTTGCGTGCTTCCGGAGAGGCAATCGTCACGAGCGGACTCGAGGAGTCGATCCTGACGACGGTGGTTGGCGGCGGGGTTTCGATGTTACCGACCGCGTCCGTAGCCCGCGCGGTTATGCGGGTCGTGCCCTGCGCCGACACGCTGATGGGCGCTGTATAGCTCTGAAACGCAGCGTCGTTCACGCTGAACTCGATCGACACGACGCCGCTCCCCTGGTTATTGTCGGCCGCCGCGAGTGAAACCGTCACCGGAGACGTGAACCAACCGCCGAGCCCCGGCGCTCCTGAAATCGCGGCCGTGCTCTTTGGGGCAGACGTGTCGACCTTAACCGTCGTCGTCGGTGGCGCGCTCTCGAGGTTGCCGGCTCTGTCCGTGGCGCGCGCGGTGATGCGCGTCGTACCCTGCGTCGAGAGCATGAACGGCGTGCTGTAACGCTGGAACGGACCGTCGTTCAGGCGATACTCGATCGTCCCCACTCCGCTGCCAGGGTCGTTGTCTGCCGCCGAGAGCGTGATCGTCACGGGTGATTTGTACCATCCCGCCAGACCCGCAGTTCCCGAAACGGCGATGTTCGTCCGCGGGGCGGACGTATCGATCGTGATGGTCCGCGTCGACGTCGCGACGTTGCCGTTCGCATCCGTCGCGCGCGCGGTGATTTGCGTCGTCCCCTCGGTCGAGACGATGAAGGGCGCGGCATAGCTCTGAAAAGCTGCGTCACCGATGCGGTACTCGGTCGACGCGACGCCCGTGCCGGGCGAAGTCTCTACGGCGATGACCGAAACCGTCACGGGGGACTTGTACCAGCCGGCAAGGCCGATCGTTCCCGACACTGTGAACCCCACCGCGGGAGCCGTTGTGTCGATCGCCACCGTGGTGGATGGCAGCGGATTTTCCACATTGCCGGCCCAATCGGTCGCGCGAGCGGTGATTCGCGTCGTGCCCGACGCCGTCACCATGAACGGCGTCGTGTAGCGCTTGAACCCCCCGCCGTTCAGGCTGTACTCGATGGTCGCCACACCACGTCCCTGATCGTTGTCGACAGACGAGAGCGATACGGTGACGGGTGACTTGTACCAGCCGGGAATGCCGGCAGTGCCTGAAACCGCGATCGTGGTCGTCGGCGCGACCGTATCGGGCGGCGCCGTCTCCGGCGAGATCTTCACAACGAATGCGTCCTCAGACCCGGCGTAAACCGGTTGCACCGCCGTTCGCGTGGCCCAGTCCGTCGAATCCGTATAGCCTGCGATAATCATCGCGCGATTGGCGTCCACGGCAATATCACGCCCGTAATCCGCGCCTTGGCCACCGAGGAATGTCGAGTACTGAAGCGCTCCGGTGGCGTCGAACCTGCTCACGAAGACGTCGGTCACTCCACCCGCGTGTGTGCGGTGCCACGCGTCCGGCGTGACCGGAAAATTCGTCGACTGCGTCGTCCCAGTGACGGCGACTTCGCCCGCCGGCGTGACAGCGATCGAAGGACCAAGGCTCTGCGTCGTGTCGTTTTCCATCCCGCTGCCGCCCAGGTACGTGGAATAGACGAACGCGCTGCCCTCTTCATTCAACGCCGTCACGAAGGCATCGGAGTATCCGCCTCCATGCGCGGGCTGCCATGCATTTACGATCGGGAAGTTCATCGACAAGGTGAGTCCTGTGACGTACGTGCGTCCCGCGGTGTCCGCCGTGATTCTGGCGTTGTAGTCCGTTGCCCAGCCGCCGAGGTACGTCGAGTACACCGGCACGCCCGCCGGTGAAATCTTCACGACGAATGAATCCCACACTCCGCCGAACGCACTCTGAATGGAACGTACCGTTGGAAAATCCTCGGAGAAGGTGTCGCCGGTGACGTAGCGATTCCCACTCGGATCGACGGCGATCCCCGTCGCGGCTTCCGAACGAGTCCCCCCAATGAACGTCGCGTACTCGAGCCTCGATCCATCGGCGCTCAGCGTGGCCACGAACGCATCGGCGCCCATGTAGCAGCCTGCGTACACGTGCGCACTATCGGCTGGATCGAACGTGACGGTGGCGAGCTGGGTGACGTCGCCAAGCCCCGAAAGCAACCAGGTCTGCCCGCCGTCATGGCTGATGCCGCTCCCCATTGACGATGCGACGAACACGATCGAGGGATCCGACGGGGCGATCGCGATCACGCCGATCCACGACGTGAATCCCCAGACCGGGCTCCACGCCGCACCGCCTGACGTAGTCTTGAACAGGCCATCGGTCGTGCCCGCGTACGACCACCTGCGGGTCGGCCGGATCCACGGCCAATGCCGTGACCATCCCGTACAGGACGTCGCGCGACGAACCGCTCGCGGCGATCCACGGCCCGCCGCCGCTGCTCCTGAAGACGGTGTTCCCTGTCACGGCGTACACGGTACTGCCGCTCGCCGCGAGGAGCTGCACGGGCCCGGCGAGGCCGGTATCGATCCAGGTGTCTCCGCCATCCATGCTCTTGAGCACGTTGGCGGACCACCCCATGCCCACATAGATCGCAGATGGAGATTCCCGGGTGACGGCCACAGCGGTGACGAGCTGGTATGGCGAAACGACCGTCCAGGTCTCCCCGTGATCCCGTGAGCGGCAGAGACCGCCGTCCCCCGCGGCGAACACGGTCGCGCCTTGAGCTGCGATCGCATAGATCCGCTGTGGAGGCAAGTTGGCGCGCGTCCACGTCGCTCCGTCGTCTGTCGTCTTGAAGAGACCTTCTCTGACGCTGCCGGCGTAAACCGTGCCCGGCTGCGAGGGATCGAACGCAAACGCGCCGACGCCAGACACCTGGAGACCCGACTTCAGGCCAAGCCACTGTCCGCCGTCACGCGTGCGAAACGCCGGATACCCACCGAGGGAGCCCTGCCACGGATTGACCATGGGAAAATCGGCGGAGAACGTCATCCCCGCGATATGAGCACGACCTTCGGTATCAACGGCGATCCCGTTGACGTCGTCTCCTCCCGACCCGCCGGTTCGCGTTGAGTATACGAGGCCGCCCGCGGGATCGAACTTGAGGACGAAAATGCCGTCTCGGTCGCCCGAGGGCCCGATCTTCGTGGATGCGGGAAAGTCCCAGGATTCCGTGTACCCGGCAACGTACGCGTTGCCGCTGTCATCGACGGCCACGTCCCTCGCGACGTCGTTCTGCGTGCCGCCGAAGTACGTCGAGTAGACGATTGCGTCGCCGGTTGGATTGAGCTTCAACACGAACGCGTCGCCGAAACCCGTTCGCTGCGGCTGAACGGGATTCATCACGGGAAAATCCGGCGAGTACGTCACTCCGGCGACGATCACGTTTCCGGCGGCATCGACCGCCACGCCGTTTCCTCGCTCCTGATTCACACCGCCAAGGTACGTGGCGTAGCTCAGGACCGGATCGATGATGAGAGGGAGACGACGGTCGTACTTGCCGACGCGGAACCCGACCGTTCCGTCGCGCCGCATCATGTAGCCGCCGCGGATCGTTCGACGTGCGCCGTGGTCGTTCTGATAGATCTCGGGTCGGTGCTGAACGAGCTTCCCGCCATCAGTGGCAATCACGAGATCGCCCTGAGGGCTGACGCCCCAGCGGGTGGCGCCGTCGAACGCGAGTGCGATCGCCTCCGGCCCGGCGCCCGGCGCGACGACGAAGTCGTACTCGAGCTTCTGCTGGTTTCCGTAGTAGACGATGTCCACGCCGCGATAAACGCCGGGATACTCGATTTCTCCGTAGCCCCGGACGCCAGTCACCCAGGCCCCGGTGTCGTTTCCGATCAGGTAATTCGAGACGCCCGGCAGCGCGCGACGGGGGTTCGCGTGCGCGCGCCTGTTGCCACCGGCCAGCGACATCGTCAATCGGCGGGGTCTTTCACCCGATTGCTCCCTGAGCAGCAGCGCGGCCCCGGCTGCTGAAACCGACACCGAGTAGCCGGATCCGCGTGCCACGAAGTCATCGCCGGTTTTCCCCGTCACCGGCTCGAACCGCAGGGGCAGCCGGAAGTACGCCGCGCGCGCGGACTCCGACACCACCGACGTCAGGTGCGGGCGTCGGTCACTTTTATCGGGCGCGCCCGATGTGTGGACGACGGCGTCGGGCAAAGCTGCCGCGGCGACCGTGAACGCCAGAAGATGTCGGATCGAGAGATGATTGGCCACGGAAATCCTCGGGGGACTTGCGGGCCGTAACAAGATCAGGGCCAACAGCGGGACCTTCATCGGCGGCAGGAATGGAGATCAGCGTCGGCGGCCCGACCGCGAAAAACGTCGTCGCGATTGCGGATTGGTACGGTGGCCATCCGCGTACGCGCACGCAGCGGATCGGCCCGAATGAGATCGTTTAGCCGCCAGACCGATCGTGCGGCACACTCACCTCGACGCTCGTGCCCGCGGTGTTTCCACTGGCGTCGGAGCATGCGATCGCGATCTGATACGTCCGGCCGATGCGGGAGCCATTGCGTTCGGCCCGAAGGCGCAGCGTCAGATCGCCGGTAACCTGGATGGCCCCGTCATCCGTTTCCTCGCTGCTCGTTGCGGTAACGATGCGACAGCGAGGCGCCGGGTCAACATTGTCGGTAACATCCACCGTGACGGCCACAGGCATCATCTCCAGGTTTGCAGGCCAAAGGATTGACGGACTCGTGGCCGCCGCAGCGATGGCGGGCGGCATCACATCCATCTGCGGCGTCAGCTTGAACGCACGCGGTGCGGTCTGACCTTGAAATGTTCCCTGTCCGACGATCTGCCCTGCGCTGTTGATCCCCAACGCCGCGGTCAGCACCCATCCCGAGGCTGGATCGATCCGTGTGTTGAGATCGACCATGCCCTCCGCATCAGTGTAGACAAATGCACGTGGCGCTCCTGACATGAAGAACATACCCACGACCATTCCGGCGTCGTTGACATCGAAAGCCCAGCTCGATGATGCTCCTGCGATCGTGTGCAGATCCTGGATGCCGGTCCCGTCGGTGTAGCGGAACGCATGGATGCCAGCGGAGGAAGATATTCTTCCAACAACCTGGCCCGTCCCGTTGATCCGTTCCGCGTACGAGTCGGCACCTGCTGGCGTGCCGAGATCCTGCAACCCGAGACCCGGCGTGTACCGGAAGGCATGCCATCTACCCGTGCTCGTGACGGAATGACCAGCGACTTGTCCTGCGTCGTTGATCCCGCTTGCGAAGCTTTGCGGCTGCGCTCCGCCGCCCAACGTGCCCAGGTCCAGCAGAGGCTCCCCTGGCGTGGCCACGAACGCGCGCGTCGAGGAGAAGCCCGGCGCGAACGACCATCCCGCGACCTGCCCGTACCGGTTTATGCCGTACCCGAAGCTATTGCCGCCGAAGCTGCCGAGGTCCTCCGCGACACCGCCGGTATAGCGCATCGCGTGCAGCTCGCCCGGCGAGGTCGCCGAGGCGACGTATCCGGCGAGCTGGCCGAACGCGTTTATGCCAGTAGCCGCGGACGTCGCGTCGAGGCCCGGGACATATTGGAAGGCGCCGCCGTCAATCGCGCGCGCCGCGCGGTTGCTGTGCGTCGTGGAGTCGATCCATCCGACAACGACCCCTGCATCGTTGATCGCGGTCGCCGTCGAAGAATACCCGTCGATTACGCCGAGATTCTGAACGACGTACTTTGCCGGCGCATTCTGAGCCGAGAGCGTTGATGTGATGCAAGCGAGCACGGTCGTGATGACGACGGCTCGAAGCATGTTCGTCCTGAAAAGAGCTGAGGTCATGAGGTGCAGAAAGACGGCAAACCTGATGCCCATTGCCGCGACCGGCATAACACTCACCGCATATGTCACTTGTTGGAGCGTGCGTCGTGGCGGGCCGAAACCGTGCTTACAAATTCGACAGCGGGCGAACAGCAATCGGCGAGCAGTCGTTAGCCAGGCGAACGAACTAAAAAGCAGATTCCAGAACGCCACGCATCGCCATTACCGGGGCACTCGAATCGCCGAGTGGCTCAGGCGTGTGATTCGGCGCCTCCATGCGAATTGGGCAGTCACTTGGGCGAGAGGCTGGCGGGAGCTCCAGCCCTGAGACGCGGGCGTTGTATGGTGGAATTTTCGCTTCAAGGGCAGTGGCTACTGACTGCAGATCCGAGCGGACCCCTCTCCGGTGCAGATGAGGCCGGTGCCGAAATTGATGTATGTCTTGGTCTGGGCGTCGTAAATCCATGAAGTCGTCTTATTGTCGAACCTGCCCATCGAGCCGTCGGGTGGTCTCGTGCTGTTCCAGACCGACCCCGTTTTGAGGTTCGAGTCGATTCCGTCGGTTTCTCCGTTCAAGCTTTTGAACCACGTCGTTGGCAGCGTTGTAGCTAGGGGAGTGTCGAGCGGCATTTCGGGCTGCAACGGACGGTGCTCGGATGGTGCCAGCCCGGTTTCAGGTTGGTTCGCCTGCTGCTCCACGCGGCGCTTCGCTACAGCACGGACAACGTCGTTGTAGTCATTGATCGTCAGCGTTGGGTCCTCGCGAAGCATGCGCGTGTACGGCATGACGCGCTTGATCTCGGCTTCGATCGTCGCCTGTTGTCGTGCGAACGCAGGACCGGCGCACAGCGCGACCAGCGCGAACGCCAGAAACATTCTCCTCATTCAGGCCTCCTCCTTCGGGATACGCTGGAAAGAGCAAGGATCCGACCAGAATGAATTGCGCACTTTCGAGCGCGGCCAAAGCCGTCTGGAATGAAGCACTTGGCGGCGGTTCTTTGCGCGCCGCCCGCCACCTGCCTCTGAATCGCCATTGTGCTGAGGTGAGCCAGCCAGAATCGTGATCGCGGTGCCAAATGGCTGCAACGCAGGAGCTAAGCGACCGTGATCTGTTCTGGCACCTTGCGGACACTCGCAAATCGCTCGCGGTTCACACGCGGGCAGCGCGCGCGGGGCTCGATAGAGGAGTCGCTGTTCGTGAGGCGCTTTGAACAGCGAGATTCGTACCTTCCGGGCAATCTTCACCGCGTCACAGTCGAACGTCTGACCGAGATCAATGGAGCCGCGCGGCGGTCCGACCCGTGAATGCCTTCGTATCCAGCTGAATCATTCGATCGATCCCCTGCGGTAACGCGCCTCATCACATTGCAATCGGACTCGATCTTTGCCAGTTCGAGCTGGCTGACCCGTCTCGTCGCCTCCGCGGCGCCAGCGCAGTTTAACCTAGGGCAGTCAAGGTCGTGCCCAATGAGCGACGAGCGCGAGCGTCACGTTCCGTTGGCGAGGGGCATGGTTGTAACGAGGGTTGAGCAGCCGTGGATGCTGCGCGAACGGGTCATGCTAGCATTCGCCCGACGCGCCAGCTGTTATTGCAGGTGTCTTCGCCATGGGCCGCCCGTTCTTCTCCTCACCCCCTATCAAACCAACGAGGTCGCACATCGAGTGACGGAACGGCCGGAGGGTCGCCATGAAAGGTGCAACAGCGTTCTCATTCCCCCGAGCCACCTGGCGAGTCTTGTCGAGAACCTGGCGAACTGCTCTGCGGCTGCTATACAAGCGGACCATTCTCGTGCTGGCGGTCATGTTCTGCGTCGGATTGGCCGCCGTTCTCTGGCACCTCGTGAGGCTGTCGTCCACGCTCGTTGAAGCGTCGGCGTTACAGGGAACCGCCCGGTATTCCGAAGCGCTGATGGAATTCCGCAGCCTTTACACATCCGAGGTCGTCGTCCGCGCGCAAGCACGCGGGATTGAAGTCACGCATGACTACCGTACGAAACCTGGCGCGATTCCCCTGCCGGCGACCTTGAGCATAGAGCTTGGGAGGCGCATTGGGATGCAGGGTTCCGGCTTGCAGGTTCGGCTGTACAGCGACTACCCGTTTCCGTGGCGTGTGGACGGCGGCCCGAGAGATGCTTT
>JBKPCD010000265.1:0-5100 GCA_046727175.1 Acidobacteriota bacterium
CGAAGACCGGTACCGTCGGCGTGCAAAGCCGGCAGGACGCGCAGCGTCAGGTCGCTCAGCTCGACCTCGGCGTCCAGTCGGTCGGAGAGTGTCTGGACGACCCGCTTGCGCAGGGTTTCCGACGTGAAGGGGATGCGCAGCGCGAGAGTGATCGCGCCGACGGTGAGAATCCCGAGACAAGCTGCGACGAAGATCCAGAGCCGGCGTCTAGAGATCACTGACCCACTCCTGCGGCGAACCGTAAGACATGTGCTAATTCCGCCTCGAGCGGCGTGCTTCTAGCGACCATGTTTCTGTCTCATAAAGGCGGTTACTTCTCCTCATCCTCTACCCAACAGAGCATGCTGCATGCGCGCACGCGTGTCTGTGCGTTTGAGAACAGCCACATCGCCATCAGTTCTTCAACTCTCGCGGCAGGCTGGCGCCAACGGCATCGTTCAAGTTGCGACTCGAGTGGCCTGGAGCGACTTCGTGTCGCCGCGCTACGTCGACGACGATCCGATTGCGAACGGTAATGTCTCGGAAGTGACCGGCCGGGGAGAGACTGTCAGGGTCTTCACGACGCTGCTCCGCGATGGCCAGCTCTTTATTGCACTGTTTTCAGCGCACTGGCCAAACGACGGCGACTGGGCCGGCATCGCCATGTTCCGAGTCGATGTCTCGAGCGGCAACAGATGATTCAGCCTCTCCAGCCATCGGGCCGAGAGCGTTCGACTGCCTGTTGTCCAGCGTCGCGATCGTCTCGGTAGTGTGCCTCGCGAGTACGTCCTGGCGGCGTAGTCTGGGTTCTCCGCACCCAGAGGTCACGGCCAGGGCACGGCCTTACTGGACGCTGCAGGTCTCTTCGATGACGCTCACATCGACATCCATGCCGCGGAACGACGAGGCCGGACCAATGAACGTGCCCCACAGCGGCAGCGCGTTCCGCTGATCCCATGCCACCGCCACACGAATGAGATTGCGATTCCCGACGATGCTGTTTGTAGGGTCGAAGTCGACCCATCCGGCTCCGGGCAGGTACGCTTGCATCCAGCCGTGCGTTGTTCCTCCACCCACGGCG
Source organism: Acidobacteriota bacterium (assembly GCA_046727175.1). Taxonomy (GTDB): domain Bacteria; phylum Acidobacteriota; class Vicinamibacteria; order Vicinamibacterales; family 2-12-FULL-66-21; genus JBKPCD01. The sequence goes on from JBKPCD010000265.1 coordinate 1,061, forward strand.
GCTCGGTTCGCATCCGGCACGAAGATGTAACCGCTCACGAAGCGTGCGGCGAGCCCGAGTGACCGAACGGCTTCCATCATGAGCACCGCGAAGTCCCGACAGCTGCCGCTGCGGCGCCGAAGCGTCTCACCCGGGCTCTGGACACCCTTCTCACTCCGCCGCACATATCCGAACTCCTCCTTGATGCTGTGGGTCATCGAGTGGAGCAGTGCCATCGTGGTTGCCGATCCAGACGAGGTCAGGAAGCGCGCCGTCCACGGACCGAGGTCGTCGCTTGGATACCGGCGTACCATGGCGCTGATGAGATCAGGCCGTTCGTCATCCGAATAGTGAAATGGATAGTGCTGCGCCCCGATGTCGAGTGCGTAGTCGGGCAACGCCGTCTCTATGTGCTCGAGAGTGACAGTGCTGTCGAAGCGAAGCTCGGTCGCCGCGTCGTCAAACGTTGCGATGGCCACCGAATTATCGAAGACATCGTGAAGCCAGCGAAAGTCCGACGGACGCGGCAGGATATCCAACTTCGTGCTGATGAGCCTGAGATCGTGACTTTCGCGTGGCCGAAACATCATGCGATGTTCACCGAATCTCACGGGCTCCGAATATCGGTAGATCGTGACGTGCCGCACTGTCAGAAGACGCATGGAGTCCCGGCCGAATTGGCGAATCCCACCTTCTCGAGAGGTCTCTTGACCTCGTCCGTCCAGACCCTGAAACCCGCGAGCGTGTTGGGACCGAATGTGTTACTGATCGCCACATCCGTCGCGTCGCGCCCTCGAGCGATGAGCACGCGACCGATCCGTGGGATATTGTTCCGCGGATCAAACGTGTGCCAGCGCCCCCCGATATAGGCCTCGAACCACGCCGCAAAATCCATCGGACCATAGGGAGGCGGGATGCCGATATCGCCGAGATAGCCCGTGCAATAGCGAGCCGGAATGTTCATGCAGCGGCAGAATGCGATCGCGAGATGCGCGTAATCGCGGCACACGCCTTTGCCGTCCTGGAGAGCGTCCCACGCCGTTCTCGTCGATCGGGCATCCTGGTAGCCGAAAGTGATGTGTCGATGCACGTAGTCGCAGATGGCCTGGATGCGGCGGGTGCCGGTAGGCGATTTGCCGAACAGATCCCACGCGATGCCAGTCAGCCGATCCGTCTCGCAGTATCGACTGCCCAGGAGAAACACGAGGGTTTCTTCGGGCAGATCTTGCACCTCATGCTGCTGGTCCGATTCGGCGATCGTGTCGGGCTCACCGGAGTCGTTCAGCAGGGCACTGGCCGACAGTCGCAGCCGACCTGCCGGCGCAAGAATACGGGTGCACCAGTTGCCAAAACCGTCCCTGTAGGACGTCATGGGGACGAACGGATCAGTGATCATTCGATCGGGGACAATGATGTCGTTGGCGCGCGTGTGGTGGATGTTCACCAGCAGCACCATCGGCGTCTCGTTCGGACAGTCGTACATCAGCTCGTACCCAACGCGGATCTGCATGGTCGTCACGCAGTCATTCGCCACAAGGGAGTCATTCATCGTCTCAACGCATTCGCCCTGCACGCGTCAACGCGGGCACGAGCGCGGGGCGACACGGCGTCCGGCGCTCGAGATCACCAAGTGGTTCTCGTATCTATTGTCGCGGCTCGAGGACGATCTCACGCCCCAGCCGGGCTGCCCAGGACCTCGCGAATCTCCAGCCGTTCTTTGTACCCCTGCCGCATCTTCTCATCGCCCCCAAGCAGTTTTTGCGTGAGAGCATCGGCTTTGGGTTCCGCGGCTTCCATCGACGCCAGGTCCTTGTATTCGGTCATCAACATTAGGTTCCAGTCGCCAGGATTGTGTGGTTCGGTCGCGATGACCCGATACGAAACGATCAAACTGTCCTTTTTCAGCGCTTCCTGCTCCCGCTTCCATTCGGTCGCGATGTAGTTCAGGTACGACGACTCCATCCCGGGTTTCATCCGGATGAACGCGATGTCCCATACGGACCGTTGCGGTAGGGTCGCGTGGCATCGGCATAGACCGACAATCCGGCGCCAATCAGGCCGAGCATGACGAGCGACGCGGCAATCGACTTGCGTTTGAGCGACATGGCTTTGTTCCTTTCGCTTCGGTTGAATGGATGCCTGGTGGAGAGTTGTTAGCTGCCGGCGGTTTTGACAGCCTTTGAGCGCACCATGGCGTACGCCAAACTGTTCTGATTCCAGTTCGCGACCTTCTTGTACAGAGCTGCTGCGCCCGGCGCGTCCCCTTTCATCCTCATCGCCTCGGCTGTATAGAACATCGTGTAGACGTCTTCGGGATCAGTCTTCTTGAAATGTCGCAGCGCTTGGTCCAGATCTCCCTGCCTGAAAGCGATCAGGCCGAGCGTGCGCTCATAGGATCGGGTGACAGCAGCCGGCAACTCCGGCGTCATCAATGACCGGGCCTTTTCGGCTTCCGCCTGAGCAGTGGTGAAATCCTTGGTCTGGGCAGCAACCAGCGCACGCCCCATGTGCATCTCTCGCCTGAAGTTGGCCTTCACACGCTCGGGCAACTGCGAACTGTCAAGAGTTGTCCAGGCCTGGTCGAAGTGGTTGCGCGCTTCGGTCGGCTTTCCGGCTTCCGACAGCACGAATGCGGCGTCCAGGTGAGTCCCGATCGCATTCGGCACGAGGTTTTCTTTCACCGCCAGCGCCCTCTGCTGCTCGAGCGCTGCGAGCGCTTCGGACGTTTTCCCTTCATGAACATACGAAACTGCCGTCCATGAAAGTCCCTCCGCCTTGTCGGGAGGGGTGAGGGCCTGGTCCGACATACGCGTGTATGTCTCCCGCGCCTTCGCGTAATCGCCCTTGAACAGATAGTTGTGGCCGATGCCCGTGAGCGATGCAAGGAACGACGGGTCCTTCTCCAACGCTTTGCTGTACTGCGCAATCGATTCGTCGAAGCGGCCCATCCGGAGCAGGAGTTCGGCATATGAATCATACGGGTTTGGCCTGTCGGACCGAGCGGCCACGTACTGCTTCAGCGCCTGCTCCGCCTTGGCGTAGTCGCCGTTCCTAATATGGATGTAGCCGATTTGGTTGTACGGCGCTGCGAATGTCGGATCGATCGTCGTCGCGCGCGTGAAGTACTGAAGCGCCTGGCCGTCGTCGACGCCACGTATGAAATTCCCCGCGAAGCACAGCACGTGTTTGTCGTTTGGGTACAGCTTGATCAGTTCCGACAAATGTTCTTTGACTTTCGGGACGTCTCCATCAGCCGATGATTGAAGCGTCATGATCCAATGGCGCTCGCCGGCTGACACTGTGCCTGACAAGTCCATCGCCTTCTCGCGGTTCTGCCGAGCCATGTTGAACCCGCCGCCCGTCATCGAGCGAAGCGCATAAGCCATTGCAAACCTGGGGTCTTTCTGGATTGCCTCGTCGAGCAAGGGTCGGGCGCTCTCGCTTTCGACGTTCTCGACGTAGTCCAGTGCTTTTTCGTAGAGCGCCAGGGCGTCGTTGGATGTCGTCGTGACGCTCAATTGATCGCTCGAATGTGCCAGAACTGCGCCTGATGCCACGACGAGCCACGCACCTGCGATGACCCGGCCTACGTTCACCACGGTCGAACAGACGTTCGTCATTGACCCTCCTTCGGTTCCCGATCGGCAACGACACGGCGGCACTCGAGCACCGACACGCCTTGCCACTGCGAACCTACTGTGCAAAGTATGGCCGCCACGAGAACTCCCATCGTTCCGGATCCACGACCACGAGTTATGCGAACACCGGATTGGCGAACAAGAGAAGCCGTTGGCGACATCCGCCGCAATCGCGAGCCAAGCCGCCGCAGCTAGCAGGGTATTCGCCACTTCAGCGGTGACCCGGTCGTGCCGGCGGTTTGCCTCACGAGACCGACGAGCCCCACGCCTGCTGTGAAGATAGACGCGACAATACACGCTGTGAGGTCGCTCAGCAGTCCAAAACAGCACACCGCATCGAAACCGCTTCAGGGATTGAACGGGCGCACCGGCTGGATGGCGCGATCGCTGCGGTAACATCAGCGATCGGCTGATGCGGTCTCG
>JBKPCD010000266.1:0-5608 GCA_046727175.1 Acidobacteriota bacterium
ACGATCGCGAGGTTGGCCATGCGCACGTGCTTCGATGGTCCCTCCTCGATCAAGCTCACGCGCTGCACGCGCCCATCATCTCCAGGGAACCGGGCGTTGACCGTCTCGAGCAGACGCCGGTTGATCTCGTAAATGATTTCCAGATGCCGCGGCAGCAACGCCTCGAACCACCTGAGTGGCCATTTCTCGAGTGCCTCGGGGAGCAATGTGTGATTCGTATATGCGAGCGTCCTCTGAGTGAGGTCCCACGCCGTGTCCCATCCCAGACCTGCGTCGTCCAGCAGAATCCGCATCAACTCGGGGACGGCGAGCGTCGGGTGCGTATCATTGAGCTGAATCGCCACGTGGTCGGGAAGGGCAGTCCAATCGTTGTTGCTGCGTCGAAAGCGTCGTACGAGATCGGCCAGAGAGCAGGCGACCAGGAAGTACTCCTGCACGAACCGCAACCCCTGGCCCAGGCTGGTGGAGTCGTCCGGATACAGCACTCGCGTCAGAGACTCGGCCTTGAGTGTGTCGGCTACCGCGCTGACGAAATCACCGTGGCTGAAGACCTGGAAATCGAAGTAGTCCGGTGCATGGGCGGCCCAGAGACGAAGCGTGTTCACGGTCCTGCCGCCGTAACCGACGGCAGGGCGATCGAATGGCATCCCAATCAGCGTGGACGGCCGACCAACGATCGTGCGCAAGGTCCCACCGCTCACCTCGAACGAGCTCCCCAGCTTCACCTCAACTCTGTCCTGGGGGCGAGGGACCTCCCACGGATCGCGATGACGCAGCCAGTTGTCCGGTCGCTCTTGCTGCCAGCCGTTGGAAATCGTTTGTCTGAAGAGACCGTACTCATATCGCAGACCGTACCCCATGGCCGGCAGCTGCATCGTCGCCATCGATTCGAGAAAACACGCCGCGAGCCGGCCTAGGCCGCCATTGCCGAGGCCGGCATCGGGTTCCTGCTCGAGGGCCCCGAGCCAGTCGACATCACCCTCGTTGATCGCATGCTTCGCGAGCGGGTCCAGCAGGAGATTCGTCACATTGTTTGCGAGCGAGCGACCGATGAGAAACTCCATCGAGAGGTAATACACACGCTTGGCATTCTCGCGCGCGTACGTGTTCTCGGTGTCAATCCATCTGTGCGTCAAGATGTCTCGCACGGAGCGGGCAAGAGCCTCGAAACGCTCACGTGCGGTGGTGGCTGCCGGATCGACGACGTTGTCGAAGACGAGATGGCGCTCGTACAACGCGCTGTCCGTGCCCGAGAATTCGATCGGGCCTGAGGCGTACTGACGGAGACGCTTTGCGATGACGTCGGACCCGGTGGTTGTCGGAGCCATCACGGCCTTTGTGTTCATGGCGCTGGATCCTCAGGCTTCTACGTGACGGGTATCGTTCCAGAACCGGATCACCGGCTGCGAGCGGCCGTGTTCGTAACCCAACGCACTGAAGCTCGCAGTGCTGAGCAGCAGGTATCTCGCGGCCGCGGGTGCCAGGCCCAGCCAGCGGGCGGCGAGCACGCGAAGGAAGTGGCCACTGGAAAAGACCAGGACATCTGCGGTGGCGGTTCGCACTCGACTCAACACGCCCTCAGCGCGCGCGGCGACCTGGTCCGGCGATTCTCCACCTGGGCACCCGTCGGTGAAGAGATCCCAATCCGGGCGTTCGACATGGATCTCGGCGGTACGACGGCCTTCGTATTCGCCGTAGTCCCATTCGAGCAGACCGCGATCGACTTCGGCGACTCCCCCGAAGCCGGCCAGGTCACACGTCCGCACCGCACGCTGTAACGGGCTGGTCAATACGCTCGCGAAGGTCAGCCCGAGCAGTCGCGACCCCAGCGCGCGGGCGTTTCGCTCGCCACGCTCGGTCAAGGGCAAATCGGTCAGCCCTGTATGCTGACCCGTGAGGCTCCACGCCGTTTCGCCATGACGGGCGAGGTAAAGGACGGGAAGTTCGGTACGCACGGTGTGGCTTTTGTGCAGGTCCTGTTCGTCCCGGCTGCTTAGAGATCTTTCGGACAGCAGGTCGTTTTCGTTGCTCACTGTTGCCATCCGTCACTTCTCCTCATCACTGGCAGCGTGCACGTTGGTCGAGGATCGCCGGATCGCGCGAGCGGAGCCCTCGTATCGCACCGAGGATTGCTCATCATCCGACGTCGGTCAGTGGAGCAATCGGCGCGCCACCGTTCATGTGACGAAGACCTGCCCACAATCCCTGTCCTCCGTTGCTGGATCCAGTGACAATGACGGGCACCGCTTCGTTGGGGTGTACGTTCGCAGACACCCGCTGTTCGCGAAGACGCAGCGACGTGACGTCGGCAGAGGATCCTGACAATTGCGAGAACGGGGATTACCCCACGGGCGGATCTCGGCAGGGCCTGCCGGAGAACCAGGCAAATCGGGAGTCCGCCCTAGAAAGGCGGACACGACAGGTTATGAAACCGGTTCTAGAGACAACTCGAACCGTCGAGAGATCCAGCCAAGCAGGTGTGCCAGGACTTCGTCGCGGTTGATCTCATTGAGCATCTCGTGTCGTCCACCCGGGTAGAAATCGTGGTCGATGTCGTGGATGCCGGCGTTGCGATAACGCTCCATCAACACCCGGACTCCTTCGAGTTGCTGGCCGACAGGATCCTTGCTGCCCGAGAACAGGTAGATGGGTAGGTCGTTCCGGATGTTGCGAAGAATGGCCGGGTCGGAGAGCCGCGGCGCAGCCGCCAAAAACGATGCAAAGGCCGCAGGCTGAAGGTTGGGAAAGCACAGCGGGTCGTTGATGAATGCATCGACGACTGAGCGATCGCGACTCAGCCAATCGGCCGGAGTCCGCGCTGGCTCGAACGAAGCGTTGAGAAGGTTGATGCCCCGTGGCGCTGAGCTCGCGAGACTCGCGATTCCGTCGAGCGCGCCCGATCCGGAGAGGATGAGTCCATCGAGCTCCCGACTGTGATCGAGCACGTATCGTTGCGCGGCGAAGGACCCCATGCTGTGCCCGAACAGGATGAATGGCGCATCGGGGTGTTCGTCCTTAGCGATACGGCTCAACCGAACCATGTCCTCCACGAGCAAATCAAATCCGCCTTCGCCGAAATCTCCGAGGTGCGCGGCAGAGGGCGCGGTGCGGCCGTGTCCACGGTGATCGTTTCCGTAGACAGTCAGGTCGGCTGACACCAGCACCTCGATCGCGCCGACGTACCGCCCGATATGTTCACCCATACCATGCGCGATCTGGACGACGCCGCGCACGGGGCCGCGGCTGTCCCATCGAGCGCACGCGATCTGCAATCCATCCGTGCTCGTGAATCGAAACTCAGTGGAAGGAATCGTGACCTTGCTCATGTCCAGTTCCTGACAGACTTAAGCGCGTCGAGCCCGTATGTCGCAGCGCCGAGCAATGCCGCACGAGTGGTGATCACATGAACGGGAATACGCGTCATCAGGTCTTTGAAGCGGCCCTTGCGTGTGAAGGCGTCCATGAATGGCGGCTTCTGCAGCGCGCTCAACACGTGCAGAGCGACGCCGCCAGCTATATAGATCCCACCTGTCGCGAGAACCTTCAGCACGAGATTGCCGGCCTCGCTCGCCAGAATCGATACGAACATCTCGACTGTGGCCTGGCACAGCTCGCTCGAATTGTTCGAGTCAACGGCGGCGTCCACGATTGCCTTCGTCCGATCGTGCGCTGAGGCGATCGATTGGGCCACATCTGGCTGCTCCGGCATCTTCTCCGCGTCCCGAAGGTATTCATAGATGTTGGGAATGCCGATTCCGGAACAGACACGTTCGATGCCCACGTGGTCGAAGCGCTGGAGCAGGTATTGAAGCAATCGGATTTGCCGCTGATCCGTCGGCCCGAAATCCGAGTGACCACCCTCAGAGCTGTGGGCGACGTACTGCGAGCCGTTCCATGTGAGAAACGACTCGCCCAAACCCGTCCCCGGCGCAATGACGGCAATGGCGCCCTGGGGGACGGGCTCTCCGGCATTGAGCGTAATCAGGTCGCTTGCCTGCAAGACGGGCACGGCTCTCGCGATTGCCTCCAGATCGTTCATGAGGTGGACGGACTTGAGATTCAAATCTCTGGCAAGCGAGCGCTCATCCAGCACCCATGGCAAGTTGGTCGTTTTCACGTGGCCATCGATCACCGGTCCAGCCACGTCAAAGGACGCGACGTCAACGGAGAGCTTCGCCTGCGCGAGAAACTCTGCGACGAGCGCCTGTAGGCTCGGATAGTCCGCGCTGTGCACGTTGGTCTGCATGAGTGGTGCGTGCGGCCCGGATTCACTCGAGTAGATCGCGAGATCTGTTTTCGTGCCGCCGATGTCTCCCGCAATCAGCATCGTCCCCTCCAGTCCGTTGTTCTGGCGCTGATGTGCCGTTCGCTGTTTGGCTTCGAGCCGCTCAGCGCGAAGAACAAGATGTACGCATAACAGATCACCGGCACGAAGAACGCGTGCTGAATGCCAATATGGTCGGCAATCGTCCCTTGAATGAGCGGCAGGATCGCACCGCCGACGATGGCCATGTTCAGAATGCCGGAACCGCTGGCGGTCAGAGGTCCAAGCTCGGCCTCCCCAAGGCTGAAGATGGTGGGGAACATGATGGAGTTGAAAAGTCCGACGGCAAGAATGCTCCACATCGCGACGTGTCCGCTTGTGAGCATGGACGTCGTGACCAGCGATCCGGTGCAGATTGCACAGATGGCCAGCAGGTGCCCTGCCTTGATCCGTCGCAGCAGCGCCACTCCGAGGAATCGCCCGACTGCGCTGCCACCCCAGTAAAACGAGACATAACTGGCCGCAATCTTCGGGGTGAGGCCCGCAATGCCCGGTAGGCCGAGGTAGATCACCAGGAAGCTTCCGATGGAGACCTCTGCGCCGACGTACGCAAAGATTCCGAGTCCACCGAACAGCAGATTGGGGTGTCTCCAGACCGAGTCGTTGGTCTTGCCGTTCTGGCTGCTGGCTGGCGTTTGAATCGTCGGCAGCTTGGACATCGCGATCAGCAATGCCAGCAGAGTCAACGCAAGACCGATGACGACGTATGGGACGTTCACCGAGGCCGCTTGTTGCACGCGATACTGATGCAGCGCTGGCGCCGAAAGACGTTGCAACTCCTGGATCGCCAGCGGCGAAGTGCTGAGGATCAGCAGCCCGCCGAGAGATGGGGCGATGGTCGTGCCGAGCGAATTGAACGCTTGTACCAGATCCAGGCGACTCGAGGCCGTTTCCGGCGTGCCGAGAACGACCACATACGGGTTGGCCGACACCTGCAGACCCGTGATCCCGGCGGCGAGAACGATGAGCGCAACCAGAAACAGCGCGAAGGATGCAGAAGACGCGGCCGGCACGAACAGGAATGCGCCGATGGCCATGCTGATGAGGCCCGCCACCATGGTCTTCTGATATCCGATAGCGTTCACGATCTTCGACCAGGGAATCGAAAACAGGAAATACGCCGAGAAGAACGAGAACTGAATCAGCATGGCGCCCGCGTAGCTCAGGTCGAAGATCGACTTGAGGTGCGGCACCAGGATGTCATTCAGCGAGGTCAGAAAACCCCACATGAAGAACAACGTCGTGACGATGGCGAGGGGACGGGTGTAGCGTCCGGTAGTCGTC
>JBKPCD010000267.1:0-8257 GCA_046727175.1 Acidobacteriota bacterium
GTACCATCCCTCCTTGCGCGGAAGGATTGACGTCTCGATCACGGGCGCCTCCTGCCCGGCCGGCAGCTCGAGACGCAGTCCCAGCTCGTAGTCGCGCGCCGAATTAAAGCGGAATACGAGATCGCGCGCTCCGCCACGCGCGACGGAAGCCGCTCGATGCCGTTGCGGCGTCGCGGCGTGGAACAGGTCGGGATCTGCATCCGCAGGGGATCGCTTCCAGCCGGCGGTCAGCGTGACCTCGTCGGCGATCCGCGTGGACGTGTAGCCGGGATCGCCGTCAGTGAACAAGACATCGATCGACGGCGCGATTCGCCGAGTGACACCAGGTTCATCCGTCCGCGATATCTCGACGACCGGGCCGTCTTTCGAGACCTCGATTCTGACCCTGAAGCGTTCGTTTCCGATTTCCTGCGCGACGACTGCTCGCACGAGCAGGAGAACGACGCACACGGTCGTCACGCCTGCAATCAAGGCCGACAGCAGCACCCTTCGAGATGCCGCATGCACCGTCTGATGCATGATCACTCCTGCCAGCGCCGCGCGAGGAGCGCGCCGCCATCGATGACGTACGTCGCACCGGTGATGAACGACGCTTCATCCGATGCGAGAAACAAGGCGAGGTTCGCGACATCGTCCGCGGTCCCGAATCGCCCGAGGGGATGACGTTTCAGGTTTCGTGCGCGAGCGCTCTCGGGGTCGGACTGCCGATCGAAAGAGGCCTGCAGCATGGGAGTGTCGATCGATGCCGGGCAGATGCAGTTGACGCGTATCTGGTGCTCGGCTTCCTCGAGCGCCAGCGTCCGCGTCAGCGTGATGATCGCGCCCTTCGACGTGGAGTAGGCGGCCATCCCCGGCGCGCCGACAATGCCCGTGATCGAGGCGATGTTGACGATGGCACCGCCGCCGGCATCGCGCATCAAGGGAATCACGGCACGCGCACAGACCCACACGCTCCGCACGTTCACGCTCAGCACGCGATCGAGCTCCTCCGCTGAGGAATCGGCAAGTGTGCCGAACGAGGACGTCGCGGCGTTGTTCAGCAGCACTGTCGGGACGCCGACCTCGCGACGTCCAACCTCAATCAAGGTTGCGATTTCGTCCTCATGCGCTGCATCGGAGCCGATACCCACCGCCGTCCCGCCGGCTTGCCGGATCTCGTTCGCCACTCGACCTGCAGCAACAGCGTCGAGGTCGGCGACGATTACGCGCGCGCCTTCGCGAGCAAAGCGGACGGCTGACGCACGGCCGATTCCCGAACCACCGCCCGTAACGAGGGCTGTTCTGCCGGCAAGTCTCACCGCCGCGCCGCTCCGAAAGCCGACGTGGAATCGATCCGGTCGACGTGATCCATCACGCTGCCGTCGGGTCTGATGATCCGAATCGTGGTCGCCACGTCCCCAGCGCTGTCGAAAATCACTTCCACGCGCTGGCCAGGCACGAGCGCAGGCAGCGGACGCATCGCGAGCGGCGCGGTGGCGTCTCTCGCGGCGACCTCGAGTATCAAGCCGCTCAGATCGCGCGCTGGAAAGTCCGGACGTGCTTCAACAGTGATGCGGGTGATGAGTCGACGGCCTTCTCGCGAGATCGGCGAGGCAACCACTCTCGCAGCGGCAAATTCAAGTGCGACCACGTGGTACGCATCCCGGGGTTCGCGCAGATGGTCGACGAGGCCCCACGGCCGATAGCCATTCGGCGCTGTGTCGGGATAGCGGCTCCGATAGTCCTGGAGCGTCCAGACCGACGCACCCGCGACGAACGATCGCTGCCGCATGATGCCGATGGCGTCGCGAAAATAGCGGCGCCTTTCCTCTTCGGTCCTCACCTTGTCCGCACGAAGCCCGAACTCACTTACGACGACGGGCTTCTGTGGGTAGCGTTGATGAACGAGATCAAGCACTCCGCCCAACTGCGCCGGTGCTGCGTACGTATTGATGCTGACGAAGTCGACGAAGTGCGAGCCCTCGTCTTCGGGGCCTGGGAGCTCCGGTCGGAATGCTCGATAGCTGGCAAACGTGACGAGCCGTGACGGATCGAGCTGGCGCACGAAGGCGGCCATGTCCTTCGTCCATTGCACGCCGGACGGCGTATCGGACGCATACTCGTTTCCCACGCTCCACGCGATCACCGACGGATGATTCCAGTCGCGTTCGACGAGCTCGCGCATCTGGTTCCGGAAGTCCGCCCGCATGGCTGCGTCATCCAGTTGCGTCGGCTGCAGGTTCCAGTTGCCAGGCTCACCGACGATGAGCAGACCGAGACGGTCGGCGAGATCCAGCAGCACGGGCGGGGCGGCGTAGTGGATGATGCGCTGCAGCTCCATCCCGGCAGCCTTCATCAGCCTGATGTCACGCTCGACCACCTCGGTTGGTTCGAGCAAACCGAATTTCGGATCGTCGCTCGGACGATTTGCGCCGCCGAGCCGCACGGGACGCCCGTTCAGATGAAGCTCTGTGCCTTGCGTCTCGAACCGGCGAATTCCGAATGTGGAAACGGGCACGTCCGCAGCAGCTGACTCCGTCGTCAGCTCCGCGCGGAGTCGATACAGCGTTGGGCGATCGAGTCCCCACAGCTGCACGGCTTCGCGCGGCAGCGTCGTCCGCCACGTGATCTCGGTCGACCCGCCCGGCGGCGCTGTACGGCTTGCCTGCCCCGTTGCCGCGGAAATTGTCAGCGGCACCTCGCGATCGCCTTCGAGCCTCAGGAGCGTGAACCGGAGTCGCGCAGCAGCCGGCCGGTTCGTCGTGTTCCGGACCCACGTGGTCGCCTCGACATCGGCGGCTCCGGTCGTGAGATCGGGAACAGCTGTGACGCGCTGCTTCTGAACGTAGACAGCGGGAGAGACAACGAGCCTCACCGGACGGACGATCCCGCCGTAGTCCCACCACGGATACACGCGCGCCGTCGGTTCGGATCCCGGGCGCGCACCCGGCATCGTCCTGGTGCTCCAGCCGTTGTCGACTTCCAGGACTAGGGCGTTCTGATCGCTCGCAAGCGCCCCGGCGACGTCGAATCCAAAGGGTGTGTACCCACCCTCGTGTGTGCCCAGCAGTAAGCCATTCAACCAGACGCGCGCACGAGCGAAGACTGCATCGAACTCGATCCGGACGTGCCTGCCCTCGAGCCCGCGCGGCGTTGCAAACGCTCGCCGGTACCAGGCACGGCCGGTGTACGGATATCGAGGATCCAGCGGCCAGCAGTGCGGGACGTTGACGCGATCCCACCGACGGTCGTCGAGGTCGGCCGCGAACCACCGATCCGTTTCGCCACTGCTCGTCGGGTCGATCGCGAAGCGCCATTCTCCGCCCAAATTGATCGTTGCGGGCACCACCGCGGAGTCTTGTATCGGGCCGCGCGGCGATGCGACGACCGTGGCGACGAAAACCGCGAGAATGATTATTTCAAAATGTGTAGTGTCCGCCTTCAGGCGGACTCTGCGCCGGCTGACGCCGGCGCCCACAGAGGTCCTGTCACTACTGGTGATCTGCACGTCGCTCCCGGCCCGACTAGGAGTACACGAATTGCGCGGTGATCGTGGTCGCGTGGCTCACCTTCAGCCGCACCCAATGCGCGGAGAAGCCGGGTGGGAATTCGTGATGCACGTAGCCGCCGTCTTGCACGTTCAATTCGGCGTAGGCGTGCCAGCGGCCGTTTCCCTGAAAGTCCACCTCGATCGTCACGATCGTGAACGGCGCCCCTTTCTGGGTGACGTGCAGGGCTTTGCGATCGAATCCCGTCATCAGGAACGGATCCGATTGCGCGCCCGCTTCGACGCGATCCTCCCACCACGGTCCGCCCCAACCCTGCGGCTTGCCCCAACTCCACAGCTCGTCGGGATGCCCGAACCAGAGTCCCGATTGCGGCTGACCCACGCTGCGATCCGTCTGATCGCCGCCGAGGACCAACAAGCCGCGCCACGAACAGAAGTCCGGGACCATTCGCAAGTGACGCGCGATTGGGACGATCCCCCAGACCCGCCCGTCATACGAGAGCGCCGGCAGCTCGTAGAACAGACCGTGCAGGTCCATCAGAAAGCGCTCCGTCTGCATTTCGCGGATGCGCATCCATTCCGTGGTCCACGCATGATCGAACGTCTGGCCCCCCTTCGGAAGGCGATAGGTTGTCCAGCTTCCGTTCCGAAACACTTTGAGGATCGCCGACGCCCTGTCCCAGCCGGTCGCGTAGATCGGGCGGCCGAATGTCTCAGGCGACCATGCCTTGCCCATGACTTCGACGAAGGGCTTCCGCTCGAGAATCGTCCATCGCGTTCCATCCCACTCGGCCAGTCGACCTCCGGCGAGCTCTCCCTTGAAATCACGCTCGTCGTAGGTATTGTTCGCAACGACTACGCGACCCGCTTCGGTGTACGCGCTCTTGAAGTGCGGGCGAGTCCCTTCGGGCAATTCGAGGACCTTGACGAGATCGAACAGTTGTCGGGACTCGAGTGTCCTGACGTTCGCCTCGAACAACAATCCCTCCATCGTCAAAAAGTAGACGAGGTTCTCCGGATCCTTGAGATGCTCCATCGTCGCGGCAAGACGATGCTTCGCCAACTCGGGGAACGTGCGGACGACGCCTTTCGTGTCGATGATGTGCGGACCGATGATGGCCTGATTCGATGGATTGTGAATGAGACGATTTGCGAACGTGCCAGTGACGCTCGCGGGATGACGATGCATGTTCAGCGATGCGTCGACCTCGTACAGCCCGAGCCCGGCGCCCTGAATGTGAGCCACGTAGCCGACCACCCAGAGGCGATTTGCCCACGGCACCAGGGCGCCGATTCCGGCTTCGGACCGCGGATCGTGCTCAGAGAGGATCGAGAGGTGCGGAAAGATCCCTCCGATCTGCGGCCGCGCGCTCGCCAGACCGTCCGCCTGCGCGCCGAGCGAGGGTGCGTTGAGTAGCCCGATTACCGTTGCCGATACACCGGCGAGAAGCAGTTGCGCGACGCACCAACGCGAGTGGCGATTTCGAATCACGCGTCGCACGCAGTCCATCGATATCAATCTCCTCAAAAACCCGCGCATTTCGTGTAATCCGCGTGAACCCGCGTAACCGGAGACCGGATGTTATCGCCGCTCCGCCGCTGGTCGTACGCGGTACGCGCGGTCCGGCTCAATTACGAAGGTCAACGCGACGCCGTCATGCTTTGCGTCCACACGCTGCCCGCCTTCGGTGCCGACTTCGACAGGGCCGCTCCACGTACCCACGTCCACCTGAATCGACGTCTCACGCCCATCCTCGTGATGGAACACTGTCGACGTTTTCGGAATTACCGGGTAGATGCGTGCGAGCAGTCGCCCTTCGCGCTCCTCGACGATGATGCCCGTCCCGCCGACGAGCAGCGGATCCCGGGTCACGGGAATCGCGAAGCGTGCCAACGTGGCGGGCCCTTCGTGCGCAACACCCGTGTCGTATTCGATCCAGCGGCCGCGCGGCAGGTAGACGTCGCGCGTGCTGGATGTCGCATAATCGTCGCCGTAAAGCGGAATCGCCATCAGCGCGTCGCCGATCAGCCACTGATAGCCACGGCGCGTGGTGTTCTCGAGTGTGTAAACGGCTGGATCGTCGGGAAACGCCAGCGGCAGTGGCGTCATCGTGTACGGAAAACCCGTGCGATGCGTCGCCACTGCGGCGCTATAGAAATAAGCATGCAGGCGTCCATGAAGCTGGGCGGATTCGAGCGTGACGCGGCTTACTTGCTCGTCGTGCAGATTCCAGGGACCGTACCCGACTGCCATCGACGGATGAACCGACGCGTAGCG
Source organism: Acidobacteriota bacterium (assembly GCA_046727175.1). Taxonomy (GTDB): domain Bacteria; phylum Acidobacteriota; class Vicinamibacteria; order Vicinamibacterales; family 2-12-FULL-66-21; genus JBKPCD01. Next base: position 5,766 of record JBKPCD010000267.1, read on the forward strand.
CGCGTAACGCATCAGATATTGCCGCAATGCGTCGTCCGTCAGCTTCCGCTTTCCCTCCGTCTCGGTTGCCGCGATCGTGCCGCCGACGATGTCGGGATAGACGTACGGGAAGCCACTGTAGGCCAGCGCCAGACCGTTGATCGGGCCGCGGTCCTGCGTCTCCCAGTAGTTGAAGTCGTTGTAGCGGTGAATGTCGACCGGTGAGCCGAGATATGCGTTGCGGCCCATGATGTACACACCGCGATCCATCAACGCGGCGTTCACCGGGTCGATCTTGTCGTCGCGCAGATCGTACTTGCCGAAGCCGTACAGATCCTCCTTGAAGCCATCGACCCCGAAGTCGAGCCACTTCTGACACAGGCCGACGTACCAGTTGACGGCGCCCGGGCGAAACGCGTCCAGCAAATATGCAGGCACACGAGGGAAGCCAATCGTGAACAGCTTCGGCTTCCCGCTTTCGGTCAGAAAGAAGTCGCGCTCGACGCCCTCGTGCGCGAACGGACCGTCGGGGATGAAGGCGATGCGAAGACCGAGGATCACCTTCAAGCCGCGTTGATGGAAATTCGAGATGAGCGCTTTTGGATCGGGATAGAGGTTCGGATCCCACAGGCCGAAGCTCGTGGTCGCGTGAAACCGCGGATCGTGTCGAGGCCAGAATCCGGAGCCGATGACCATCCAACGCAAGGGAAACCCGAGTTCGAGATAACGCGAGACGTTCTCCGTCACCGTGCGCTGATTCGTGTCCCACGCAAGCGCGCCCCACGCCTCCCATCCCACCCCGAACCACTCGTACTTCGGCGGATACACCTGGTAGCCGCTCGCGTTACGCACGTTCAGGAACTGTCGGTAGATCTCGGAAGGCGTTCCCACGAAGTAGTGGAGCGCCGTGAGCTCACGGACACCTCGGCTCCCCTGCGCAAGCTCGTCGCTCGTGACGCGGACCACTTTCAGGCCTGGATGAACGTTGACATTCGCGAGGCCTTGCCTGGGGGCAATGATGAAGTTGCTGACCAGGCGCACCGCGCCCGAACCTTCGCTGGCTGCGCGAAGCCGTTCGTGGGTGAATCCCGTCAGCTCCGTCGTGGTGCGATTGAAGGCGGCGTGATCGGCAAGGCCGAAAGCAGGAGCGAGACCGGCCGTACGAGCGACGATCGTGTAAGTGCCCTCGGCGATCGGCTTGACCGCGACCCGAAACCCCGTCGTCTCGATCGCGAGCGACACACGCGCCTCGATCCCATCGGCGGTCCGGACCGTCCCATCGAAGCTGCGTGGCGTGGTGTTCGCGTCGTGGGTGGATGCGACTGCCCCACCTCCGCCGCCGTCCTTCAGGATTTGAAGTCCGGATTCCTTGTGGGGCGCGGCAATGACGGTCCCGTCGCGACGCTCGACGCTGTAACGAAATCCCGCGGGATCGATGCGCACGCGGTACATCGGGGCCTCGAGCACGATCGGTGAAGCCGGCTGTGGAGCCACGGCACGAGTTCGCCACGCCGCCGAGGCTGCCACTGCAGCGATCAGCACCAGCGCCGCGCGCCTGCGGTGACGAACGCCGAAGCGCTGCGAGATCAACCGTCTTCCGCTCCGATCAGAACACCAGGCGCACGCCGAACTGCAGGATGCGAGCGTCGCGAGACGACGTGATCCGGCCGAAGTTGGAGTTGACGTTGCGTCCGTCGGCGCCAGGCTGGAACGTCGTGTTCGGGATTCCGAGATTGACGTGATTCGTGACGTTGAACGCCTCGGCCCTGAGCTGCAGCTTCATCCGTCCCCGCAACGTCACCTGCTTCAAGACCGAAAGGTCGACGTTGAAGACCCCCGGCGTCCGCGCATCGGGCAGCGTCCGCCCGACGTTCCCCAGCTCGAAGTTCGGCGGGTTCACGAACCCATCGGGGTTGAACCACCGGTCCCTTGTCGGGTCATCGAGTGCGGCGTTGCCGAGATAATTCGGGCGGTCGGCTCTGTTGTTGTTGGCGCCACGGATGATCAGCGGGACCCCGCCCTGGAAGGTTGCGACCGTGTTGATCTGCCAGCCGCCGGCAATGCTCGAGGCAACGCCGTCAGTCAGCCACGGTTTGCCGGCGCCGAATGGCAGCTCATACACGCCGCTGACCACGAGCCGGTGCCGGACATCGGTCGGATCGAGCGACCGTTCCGCGCGGCGATTGAACTTGCCGTCCTGATAGCCGACGGTGGTGACCTGCTCCACCGGACCGAAGTTGATCGGAACCATGATGCTGTCGCTCATCAACTTCGCGAACGTGTACGAGCCGAGCAGCACGAAACCGTTGACGAGACGCCGTTCCGCGCTGAGCAGCAACGAGTGGTATTCCGAGAACCCCTGATGCGGGTCCCTGACCGTGATGCTGCTGTAGTAAGGATAGGGTCTGAGCGCCTGTGAGCGGCTGATCGTTGCGCCACCGAGAGCGCCGGGAACTCGACCGGCATACGGATTCGGCACCTGGTCCTGCAGTGCGAGGCCGAGCGAGTAGTAC
>JBKPCD010000268.1:0-15839 GCA_046727175.1 Acidobacteriota bacterium
GGTCGATACAGGAGAGAATGGTTCCGTCGAAGCCGTACGCGTAGCCCTTGTGAAGGACGAAATCGTTGAAGTACGGCTTCAGCCCCGTCGACGTCCAACGCTCTTCGACGGTCCATCCGCCAGGACCGCGCGAGACCGCCAGACGACGAATACCGGCCCCTCCCGTCATGACGATGGAGTTGACGAGGACGCCGCCGTCCGGGGTCAACGCTGGTTGAACGATGGTCGCGCCCTCAATTGGCCACTCATGCTTCCACAGCACCGCCCCGTTTGCCGGCGCGACGCTTGCCACGCCGGATCCACTCAGCAGCAGGACCTGCGGGACTCCATCGATCGTCGCTCGATGCGGCGAGCTGTAGCTCCCAAGCTCACGAGGACCGACCCATCGCAGTTTGCTGGTCGCGATGTCGTAGCCTGCCAGCGTTCCCGACGCGGCGACGATGACGACGTCGTCGACGACCAGCGGCGAGCTCGAGAAGCCCCACACCGGCACCTTCCGGTCGGCATCGGCTGCCACGTTGTGCGACCAGATGACCGCGCCAGTACGTGCATCGAGGGCGTTCAGAATTCCGGTCGCGCCGAATGTGTAGACCCGCCCGTCGCTGAGCGTCGGTGTGGCGCGTGGACCGGCGCCGCCGTTCGACTCCCAGAATCGGACCTTGTCGCGGTGACGCCACACCGGCTCGCCGGTGCTCAGCTTGTAACAGGCGACGACCTCGTCGTCACCGCGCTGCTCCTGCGTGTAGAGAAGGTCTCCGTCGACGGCGAACGAGGACCAGCCTGGCCCGATCGGCCGCTTCCACAACTGCACTGGGGGCGCTGACGTCCAGTCGGTCTTGATACGGACGCCACGAACGACGGCATCGCGATGAGGACCGCGAAAACCGGGCCACTCCGCGTCTCTCTTTGGTGCCGCCGGCGTCGCTGCTGGTGGAATCGCTGCCACTGGCGCCGGCGCGGCGGCGGCTTTGGACGCGCTCGGCGCCTTGGCACTCTCCGTAGCTGCGACCGCGGCGGACGGCGGTGCCGACGGTCTGTCGCTGGCCTGGGGTGCGGGCTGTTCGTTGGGAGCCGCTACCGCTGCTGGCGGCGGCAGCGGCTTCGGTTCATCGGCGGACTGCGCCAGCAGCCGCTGCTCGGGAGTAGGCGTCCATCGCCAGTGGAAATCCGATCCGAGCAGATCGCTGGTGACGCCATCGGTCCGGACAAGCGTCCATGCTCCGCACGCGGCCAGGATGGTCACCACCATCCAGGCGCGCCGAGGTCCGTTGGAGAAATGACGGGTCGCCACAGCCCAGGCCACCAGTGCGACGGCGAGGGCTGGAATGGCCCAGGCGTAGAGCAGTATCCCCATCGCGCCGCCGGCAATCGACGCGTGAACCATGCGCGACGTCGCGAACAGCGCGGCGATCATCAGCACGAGCCCCCCGAGGCGCTCTGACCAGGGTGCCCGGCTGAAGAACAGCCACCACGCGAGAATCACCAGCGCGGCGACCATAGCGCCAATCATCGCGAACGGCATGGACTCGGATACGACCAGCGGGACGGCAAATCTGATCAGCACCAGCAGCACCGCGGCGACCACGCCGGGCCAGAGCCGGAGCGGTTTCCGCGGAGTCGAGTTGTCGGTTTGCAGAGTGGACATAGGTCGGACCTTTGGTGAGTAACGTCCGTTTAGCGGTCGGCGATGGACAGCCGGAACGCTGCCATCTCCTCTCCGTTGCGAACCAGAAGGACGTCGCGAACCAGCGCCGGGTGGTTCCAGGTCTTGCCCTCGATCGCCTTGTATCGCGCAACCTCGGTGAACCGATCAGGAGTTGCGTTCACCAGCGCGATCTCCCCCTCCTCTGACAGCACCAGCAGCAGGTTCTCGTCGGGTAGCAGAATCAGCTGGCCGTGGCCGTAGCGCCCGCCTTTCCACTTGCGTGCGCCGTCGGCGAGGTCGATGCACGCGAGAATGCTGCCGTCGAAACCGAACGCATGACCCTTGTGCACGACGAAGTCGTTGTAGAACGGCTTCAGGCCGGTTGACGTCCAGCGTTCTTCGACGTTCCACCCGTCGGGTTTGTGCGCGGCCGCGAGGCGGCGGATGGCGACCCCACCCATCGCGTCGGCAGAGACGATCAGGAGATCGCCGTTTTCGGCCAGACCCGGCTGCAGGATGCTCACGCTTGGCTGCCACGAGTACTCCCAGAGCAAGGTCCCGTCGGCTGGTGAGACGCTGGTCGTGCGGGCTCCTCTCAGCAGCACGATCTGTGGGACGCCATCAATCGTGATCAAGTGTGGCGAGCTGTACCCGGCGCCGCCGGCCGGGCCGAGCCAGCGACGATCGCCGGTGGCGGCGTCGTAGGCGACGAGCCGGCCGGATGTCGCCACGACGACGAGGTCGTTCAGCACCAGGGGCGAGCTGGTGAAGCCCCAGCCAGGATCCTTCGCGCCGGTGTCGGACGCCGCGTTGTGCGACCAGACAACCGCACCATCAGCGGCGTCGAGCGCGTTCAGGATTCCGGTCGCCCCGAGCGTGTACACGCGACCGTTGCTGAGCGTCGGCGTCCCGCGCGGGCCGGCTCCGCCGACCGATTCCCAGAATCGAGCGGCGTCGCGATGCTGCCACACGGGCTCGCCGGTGCTCACCTTGTACGCCGCGACGATCTCGTCGTCGCCGCGCTGCTCCTGTGTGTAGAGCAGATCGCCTTGGACCGCGAATGACGACCAGCCGGGCCCGATCGGCCGGCGCCAGATTTCCACCGGCGGTGACTTCGCCCAGTCGGTCGCGATCTTCACGCCGTGGACCACGCCGTCACGGGCGGGTCCGCGAAAACCAGGCCACTCGGCCGGCGTGAGTCGTGCTGCGGCTGCCGGCAGTGCCGACGGCTCGTCGTTGGCTACGACCTCGCGCGGTTTCTCGTGAGCCTTCACCACCGGAGATGCGGACGGCGCCGCCACTGGAGCCTCGGGAGCTCGGGCCGCTTCGACGGGAGCGTTCACCGGCGGTGCGGATGCTGGCGCCGCAGGCCCGCCCCGAGCGGGGTCGAGGGGCTTCGCGCCGGCCTGCGCCAGGAGCCGCTCCTCCGGACTTCGCGTCCATCGCCAATGAAGCTCCGAACTACCGTCACCTCTGATCCCGCCAATGCGGACGAGCGTCCAGCCACCGCTCGCGATCAGGATGGTTGCGACCATCGATATGCGTCGAAACTTGTCAGAGAGGCGATGGGTTGCCACCGCCCACGCGACGAAGGCGAGACCGAGGGCAGGAATGGCCAGGATCGGGAGCAGCACCCCGTTGCCGCCTGCACCAATCGACTGGTGGATGAAGCGCGATGTGGCGAACAGCGCGACGGTCGACAGTGCGACGGCGCCCAGCCGCTCGAACCAGCGCGCGCGGCTGAAGAGCAGCCACCAGACGAAGATCAGCAGCCCGCCGATTAGTCCACCGAGCAGCGCCACTGGCGGTCCACCGGCCCCGACGAGCGGAAGGACAAGCTTGAACAGCACCAGCATCACCGCGACGAGGACGCCGGGCCACAGCCGGAGCGGCTTGCGAGGCGTGGGTTCGGTGCTCATCGTCAACCGCTATTCCGATCTCAGCGCCTGCAGAACGTCGACCTGCGACGCTTTGGCGGCGGGCATCAGCGAGGCGATGGCTGCAGCAGTAACGAGGATGCCGGCCGCACCAAGGAAAGGCAGCGCGCCAGGCATACTGACGTTCTCGAGATGGCTAGCTGCCACGCCCGCAAACAGATAGCCGCCGGCCGCCCCTGCGGCGATCCCGATCCCGACGATCAGCATTCCTTCGAGCAGCACCCGGATCAGCAGGTGCCGCGGCGACGAACCGATCGCCAGCCGCACCCCGAACTCGCGCGTGCGCGCGCTTACGGAGAACGCCAGAACGCCGGACACGCCAACAACAGCGATCAGCAGCGCGATGCCGGCGAATCCGGAAAGGACGAAGGCGTTCAGCCGCTCGGGCGACAGCACCTCCGCTCGCACGTCCTGGAGCGTCGCGGCCCGCTCGACAGGCTGATCGGCCGAAATCTCGTGGACGACGCGGCGCACGGCAGGCACGAGCGGGTACGGATCACCTGTCGCACGCACGAACAACCGACCGGCGATGCCCACCTGCCGGACCGGCATGTAAACGGTCAGTGCGGGCTGCTGAACGACGTTCTCATCATCCACGTCCGCCACGACACCGACGATGCGGAGCGGCCTCTGCCTGCCGTAAAGCGCGAACAGCGGATCGGTCCAGACCAGCTTGCGGTTGAGCGCATCGCCGTTCGGGAAAAGCCGTTGTGCGACGCTCTGGCTGACGATCGACACGAGCTCGCCGCGGCCGCCGTCCTCGACGGTGAAGTCGCGGCCCGCAAGCATCGGGATGCCGAGCACGGCGAAGAACCGAGGAGCAACAATCCGCAGTCGCGCGCGCGGGTCCTCCTCTTCGTCCGCACGCTTGTAACCCTCGACCGTGAACTGGAAACCTGGACCGAAGCTGCCGGCATCCCGCCAGGGCACGAAGCTTCCCACCGCGACGCCGTCTACGCCCGGCAGTGCGCCAATGCGCTCGGTCGCCTCGTGATAGAAGTCGAGGACCTTCGCGTCACCGACTCCCGTTGCGGAGGTCGGGATGTCGAATGCCAGCACATGGCGCATGTCGAAAGCGGTGTTCGCCGTCTGAAGGGCGACGAGCGTGGCGAGGAGCATTGCCGCGCCCGCAAGCATCACGAACGAGAACGCGATCTGGGTCGTGGCGAAAATGCGAAGGCGACGGTTGGTGCCCGGCGTGATCCGGATGCTGCCGCTCGCCAGACCGAGACCTGCCGACGCGTGCGGGGATGGAAGACGGGGGACGTACCCGAGTAGTACGGCCGCCGCCATAGCGAGGCCGGCACCAACCCACAGCACGGTCGGGTCGACGGTGACCTCGAGCGCGCGGACGGAGAAGCGAGCGGCAAAACGCGCGACGATTGAGACGAGCGGCCGAGCCAGTATCACACCCAGCACGGCGCCGGCGCCGCAGAGCACCACGCTCTCGGCCAGCAGCGTGCGCCGAAGCGCACCGTGGCTCGCGCCGAGCGCGGTGCGCACCGCCAGCTCGCCTTCGCGGCGGACGGAGCGCGCCAGAATCAGATTCGCGACATTTGAACATGCGATGATGAACACAACCGCCGCTGAGGCGAGCAGCACGAGCAGGATCGTCCGCGCGGGCGCTGCGATCTGATCGCGAAGCCTCGAGACCCTGAGTTGGACGTTGGCGTTCGGCGAATAGGCCTCGGGATGCTCGCGCATCAGGGCGGCGTGCACCGAGGTCAGCTCTGCGCGCGCGGCTTCCAGCGACACGCCTGGCGCCAAGCGTCCGAAGAGCTCAGTCATCCGATGCACGCGGTTGGTGACCATCGTGGCATCGAGGTGATGCGGACTGGTTACCACGTTCGCGATGATCTCGGTGTCCGCCGGATAGGGAACCGATGGCTCGAGGACGCCGACGACTGTAGCGAGGCGCGGACCCAGGCGAATGGTCTTTCCGATCACGCTCGGGTCGCTGTTGAGCGAGTTGGCCCAGAATCGGTACGTGAGGACCGCCGCGGCCGCCGCTTTGGGACCGTCGTCTTGCGGGTTCAGCAGCCGGCCGAGCACGGGACGAAGGCCCATCACGTCGAAGAACAATCCGCCGACGACGCCTGCTTTCACCATGCGGGGCTCGCCGCCGAGACCATTCAGCACAAAGTCGACCGTCGAGAAGTCGCCGAAGGCGCTGATAGTGCTGACGCGTGACTGAAGGTCGTTGATTTCGGGCACCGAGAACGTCATGTTTTCGGCGCCGAGGCCCGGCGCACTCTGGCGGATGTAGATCAGGCGATCTTCATCGCGATTGACGAGAGGGCGCAGCAGCACCCCGCGGACCACGCTGAAAATCGCGGCGTTGGCGCCGATGCCGAGCGCGAGCGTCACGACCACGGTGGCGGCCAGACCCTTGGCGCGCCGGAGGGAGCGCAGGCCGATGCGCATGTCCTGCCCGAGGGCTTGCGCCGCGTCGAACCAGCGGCTGTACCAGACCCGCCGCATCGAGTCGCGAACAGCCGGGACGTAACCGAATTCCCTGAGGGCTGCCAGACGGGCGGCTTCGGGATCCTCGCCGCGCTCGATCCGTTCCTTCACGCTGAGGGCGAGGTGGCCGCGGATTTCCTCGTCGAGCTCGCGCTCGTCGGGCCGCATGAGCTACTCCTTTGCCGGCGCGGGGTTCATGATCCGGCCGATCACGTTCACCATCTGCGACCAGCGATCCTGCTCCCGTAACAGTTGCGCCTTCCCCGCGGCTGTCAGCCGGTAGTACTTCGCCCGCTGGTTGGCCTCGCTCAGGGCCCACTCGGATTTCAGCCATCCACGCTTCTCGAGGCGGTGCAATGCTGGGTAGAGCGAGCCGGTTTCGACCTTGAGGAGGTCGTCCGACTGCGCGCGGATTGCCTGGCCGATGCCGTGGCCGTGCTGGGGCCCCCACTGGAGGGTTCGAAGAATGATCATGTCGAGCGTGCCCTGGAGAAGCTCCAGGCGCTGATCTTCGGGTGTCTTGGCCATTGTTGTAGACAGTCTACGGCCTTAGACGTAGGCCGTCTACGGCATGTTCCGGAGGGACTCTTGACGTCGATTGGCCCGTGAAATAGCGGCGATCGGCTTCACTCGCCAGACGATGAGCCGCCAGGAGAATACTGCTGACCCAACGTTCCACTGCCTCCACGCGAGCGCCCGGGCGCTCTCACGTCGTCATCGCCATTTTCCCTGAGAGAAACGCGTCGTAGGCAGCGAAGTCGAAAATGCCGTGACCTGACAGGTTGAAGAGGATGACCGATTTCTCGTTTGCCGCACGCGCTGCCTGCGCGTGCCTGACGACGCTGTGGATCGCGTGCGCCGACTCCGGCGCTGGAATGGTCCCCTCGCAACGCGCAAACGTCAGTGCGGTCTCGAACACCTCGCCTTGCTCGTAGGCTTCCGCTTCGATCAGCCCGGCGGCGAGCAGGTGGCTGACGAGGGGCGCGGAGCCGTGGTATCGAAGGCCGCCGGCATGCACGGGCGCCGGGACGAAACCGTGGCCGAGCGTGTGCATCATCATCAACGGCGTCGTGCCCGCCGTGTCTCCGAAGTCGTATTCCCGTTTGCCGGCCGTGAGGCTCGGGCAGGCAGACGGCTCGGCGGCGACCACCCGCAAGCGTTTCCGGCTGCCGTTCAACTTGTCCTTGAGGAAGGGAAACGCCAGGCCCGCGAAGTTGCTGCCGCCTCCGTGACACGCGATGACGAGGTCCGGGTACTCGCCGGCAATCTCCATCTGTTTCTTTGCCTCCTGGCCGATGATCGTCTGGTGCATGAGAACATGGTTCAGCACGCTGCCGAGGGAGTACTTGGTATCGTCGCGTTTGGCCGCGTCCTCGATCGCCTCGGAGATCGCGATCCCGAGGCTGCCCGGTGAGTCCGGCGATTCGGCCAGGATTCGGCGACCTGCCTCGGTGAGATTCGAAGGGCTCGCGACGACATCCGCGCCGTAAGCCTTCATCATGATCCGCCGGTAGGGTTTCTGCTCGTAGCTGACCTTCACCATGTAGACCATGCACTCGAGCCCCATCAGCCGGCACGCGCAGGCCAGCGCGCTGCCCCACTGACCGGCGCCAGTTTCCGTCGAGAGCCGTTTCACACCAGCCTGCCTGTTGACGTAGGCCTGCACGAGTGCGGTGTTCAGCTTGTGGCTGCCCACCGGGCTGACGTGTTCCGACTTGTAATAAATGTGCGCCGGCGTATCGAGCGCTGCTTCAAAGGCTTTGGCGCGGAACATCGGAGTGGGCCGGTACAGTCGGTAGATCTCCCGGACCTCGTCAGGAATCTCCACGGCAGGAGCCTGAGAGACCTCCTGCGCGATCAGCTCCATCGGGAAGATCGGACCGAGCATGTCGGGCCCGATGGGTTCCCGCGTACCAGGATGGAGCGGCGGCGGAACCATCGACGGCAGATCCGGGACGATGTTGTAGAAGTGAGTGGGGATTTCGGACTCGGGTAGCGTGATCTTGGTGTCGATCATTGGCGGTCCTCCGCGGGAGCCAAACGGTATTGCGTGGCGTCGCCGATGTCAACGCGCGACCGTGCCGCGCGCGCTGCTTTCGACAGGATTTCATAGCCCCTTGCTTTCGCTGCTGGCTGGATCGAAGCCATAGCGTTCGCGCAGGCGTTGCCGGAATCGTTCACGCTCCTCGGGCGTCATGTGCTCCCAGCGCACGGCTACTCGCTCGGCAATGCGATCGGCAATCCGACGGCGGAGGTCGGAGCGAGAGCCACGGTGGGAACCAAATCCGCCGAAGAGGATCCGGCACAGCGCCAGAAGCCCGAGCGCCTGCCAGAAGGTAATCCGGGGCCAGCCGAAGAGCGGCGGCAGCAGCCAGTTCCACAGCAGCTTCACCAGTTCGCCGCCGATAAAGGTGAACAGCAATATCCCAAGAATCGCTGCCGGAACGATGAACACCCAATTCCTTCTCATGTCGGTTCCTCACGGTTTCGTCAATTCGTCGTAAATGCGTCGCAATCGCTCGCGCAGGTGCCGCACCGCATAGCGCTTGCGCGAGAGCAGCGTATTCACGCTCACGCCGGTCTCGGCGGCTATTTCCCTGAAGCTGCGTCCTTCGAGCTCGTGCGCCACGAACACCGCGCGCTGCTCGTCAGGCAGTTCGTCGAGCGACAACTCGAGTTCGTCGAGAAGCACGTTGCGGGCGTAAAGCGCCTCAGGTCCGGCACCAGGCGAAGGCAGCAGGTCTTCCAGCTGCAGCAGTTCGTCCTCCTCGTCCGCAACGGCGGTATCGCTAAAGCGCTCCGGCTTCTTCTTGCGGAAAAGATCGGTTATGCGATTGCGCGCCACGCGAAACAGCCAGCCGGTGACGTGATCGATCGGCATCAGCAGGCGGTTCGCTTCCACCAGCTCGTAGAAGACGTCCTGCAGAATGTCCTCTGCGTCGCGCGGATCGGGTACACGCCGGCGAATGAAGTTGCGCAGCCGCGATTGCTCCCGCTTGACGACTTTGGAGATCTGCAGATCCTGTTCGCGCGCCATCCGCTCCAGGCTCGCCACGTTCTTATCTATCGTTGTAGACGAATGAGTGGGGGCGGATATTGTAGGGCCGCACCTGAACAGGGGAATGGCTCTGGAACTGAAGTGAACTTCGGGCTAGGCGGCTGTCGATCGCTCTAACGCTTGACGCACTCGCCAGGCCAGCCACAGATGACGCCGCTCGTGTGCGGCGATGACGTGCAGACCCGTCGCGAGGCTGAACCGGACTCCGCGGACGAACGAATTCGGGAAGCGCACTCCCGTGAGATCGATGTCGGCGTACGTCTGCAGTTCCTTCTCAGCTCCTGCGCTCGAATGACATGGATGGTCGACAGTTCTCAGGCCGGTTGAGTTTGTGAACTATCGCTGGATATCGGTAATGTGGGGCCGGGAACGTCTCGTTCGAGGAGGCAACCGATGAGTCAGCAGGTGAAAAATACCGAGCCTGTCATGGACCTGATGAATGCAAAGCCTGAGAAACAACACCGATGGCTGGAGAAGCTGCTTGGCGAGTGGATTTACGAAACGGAGTCGCCCGCTCACGCAGGTCAGCCCGCATCGAAGCTGACTGGAACCGAAACCGTTCGTTCGATCGGGGGTCTCTGGATACAGGCCGAAGCCCGCGGCGAGATGCCTGGTGACGGCCCCGCGACCAGTGTGATGACGCTCGGCTACGACACGCAGAAGAAGCGATTCGTCGGCTCGTGGATTGGCTCAATGATGACTTACATGTGGGTGTACGACGGCGAGCTCGATGCTGCCGAACGTATGCTGACGCTCAACTCAGAGGGTCCCAGCATGGCTGGCGATGGCACGCTGTCGACCTATCAGGATGTGATTGAGCTCAAGAGCAACGACCACCGGACGCTGACCGCCCGTGTGCGCAAGTCGGACGGCACGTGGGAGCAGTTCATGACGATGGGGTACCGCCGGAAGAAATCGAGCATCTAACCGCGATTCACTCGAGTTGACAATCCACGCGGTGGCGCACGGCGGGGCGGGGCCCCACGCTGCGCAACACTGTGGCTCAATCGCGTGCATCCGTTGGGGCCCGTCCGCCGCGCAGGCGCCCTCCGTCGTTGTGAGCGTGTTTGGGCGCCGAGGACGGATGGGGCTGCCGGGCGCAAGGACCCGCCATGTTGTCAACTCAGGTGAATTCTGCGTTCAGCACACCCCGATCACCAGTGCTGCTGCCGAGGCAACTGAACCTCGGCTCGCGAGAACTGCACCAGCTACTGTGAATACCGGATCGTCACGGCTCGGAGGAGATCGTCAGTCTGAACCCGCTCGGCTCGGTGACCTCGAACGCCCGACTGCCCCACGGTGTGTCGTGCGGCTCCGCGTCCAGTGCGACGCCCGCCTTCTTGGCGTGGGCGGCGAGCTGATCGACGTCCTGCGTCGTGCTGATGAAGATCCGCATGCCCACGCCCTTCTCCCGGTCGCGGCCCTTCTTCCAGTCGTCCTGACTGAGATTGATCCGGCCCTCGCCCGCTCGCAACATCACGCCGAGCAGGATCCCGTTCTCTTCCCAGCGTTCTTCGACCCCAAAGCCCAGTCCCTCGAAAAAGGCGACGCTCCGCTGAAGATCGTTCACGGTAAGCGTCGGCGAGATCGTCTTCGCCTGCAAACGAGTGTCGAGTGTTGTCGCCATGACTGCCTCCTGCACGCTACTGCGCCTTCTTCGCGTGCAGTGCGAACGCGGCGCCCTGCGGATCCATCGCATTCACGACCCAGTCCCCGCCGGGAACCTCCATCGGCCCGTTGAGGATCTTGCCGCCGTTAGCCTTGATGCGCTCGACGGCAGCGTTGATGTCGGGCACGCGAAAATAGATCATCCAGTGCGGCGGCACGTTCGCCATTTCGGCCGGCTTGTTCATCATGCCGCCGATCATGCCGTAAGGGCGATTGAACATCTGGTACTTGCCGAGCGGCCCCATGTCCAGCGCTTCGCTGGGTTGCCACCCGAAGATCTCGTTGTAGAACTTCATCGCCGCGGGCGCGTCGGTGGTCATCAGCTCGTGCCACGAGGCGGCGCCGACTTCCGGCGCCGTTTCGGGCCGTTCTTCGCTTGAAAGAGGCTGAAGGATGTAAAACGCGGCGCCCTGCGCGTCCTTCATCATCTGCATGCGGCCGACCGTGGGCACCTCGATGACCGAAGAGAGCTCGCTTCCCTTGAGTCGCTTGATGTGAGCCACGGCATCTTCGAGCTTCGGCACGGCCACATACATGGCCCAGAACGGGGGCATGTTCATGCCCTGGGGCCGCTTCATCAGGCCGGCGACCTGAACCTGACCGCTCCGCTTGAAAACGGTGTAGGGATTGGGCGAGGCGTCAAACGGCGCTGACGTCCAACCAACCACGTTCCTGTAGAACGTTTCGGCGGCTGCCGTGTCCGTTGTCATCAATTCGTACCAAACCGGGCGTCCGAGCAATGGTGAAACTGCGGTCGTCATCGCAAAACCTCCTGGATCGGAGCACATCGCACGAGAGCACACACGCGAAGGGCCGCGATCAAGTAGTCTGTCACAGACGATCGCGCAGCGCGTATCACATTCTTCCCAACAGATCCGTTGACGAACGGGGGGACGAGTCGGATCGCTCGAACAGCTCAGTTGAAATTCGTCGAGAAGTCACGTTGATCGCAGGCGGGAATCACGAGATCGAAGCGACGCGTCCTAGGCTTCGAGCCCTGCAGCCTCGAAGGCTGGGCTTTGATTCCTACCGGTTCTGTTTGCCGGCTCTCATTGACGAAACCCGAACCGAAAAACCGCGAGAACCTTGAGCTGAAAACCGAGGACTGTGAACCGAGAACCTCGCCGGTTTACTCAGCTCGCAGGACGACGATCGGATCGATTGCGGCTGCACGTCGCGCTGGGACAAACGACGCAACGAGCGAGATGCCGGTCATCAGCACCGAGACGCCGACGAGCACGGACGGATCGACCGGCGACACGCCGAACAACAGCGACCCAAGCCATCGGGTCGTCGCGCCGGCGCCCGCGAGGCCGACGGCAAGGCCGATTGCCGTCAGGTACGCAGAACGCGTGAGAATTGTGCGGACGATGGCGCGCGGTGTTGCGCCAATCGCGATGCGCAGCCCGATCTCGCGCCTGCTCTCGGCGACGAGATACGACGACACGGCGTAAATGCCCATTGCCGCCAGGACCAGCGCGAGTGCCGCGAACGTCCCCAGGAGCGAAAGCACCTGCTGCCGGTTGGCAAGCTCTTCGTCTACGATGTCGTCCATCGTTCGAATCGTCGAGACCGGCTGCTCCGGATCGACGGACCACACGGCCTGCTGCAGTGCGCTCGCGAGCTCGGTGGGCGGCACTCTGGTTCGCACCGCGATCTCCGAGGGCTGGAAGAACGCAATCGTCGTCTGTGTGAACGGCACGTACACGGCAGGCTTCGGTCCGTAATCGAGGCCGCGTTCCTTGATCTCCTCGACGACACCGACGATTGTCATCCAGAGCGGCGACCCGTCACCTGTACCTGTATCGATGCGTCGTCCGAGCGCACTCTCGCCCGGCCAGTACTGACGCGCGAGCGCGTCGTTGACGACCACCGCCGGCACCGCGACAGCCCCGTCCATTTCGTCGAGGAATCGGCCCGCGCGGAGTTTCGCGCCGATCGTCTGCAGGTACCCGGGGCTGACGAGGCGGAACAGTGCGTCCTGTTCGAGTCCGCCTGGCCTGGCGCGGTGCTCGATCTTGAGGCTCATGTAGTTTTCTCGGGACGTATACGGCAGATCTGAGGTGAGCCCCACGCCCTCGACGCCGGGAAGGGCACGCACGCGTGCGACCACGTCCGAGTAGAACCTTTGACGGCGCGCAGTGTCCGCGTACTTCGGATATGGCACGACGATGTCGGCCGTGAGCACGTGGTCGGCACGAAAGCCGGGATCCACGGCACGCAGGCGGATCAGCGAATCAATCAACAGCGTCGCGCCTGCGAGGAGGACGACCGCGATCGCGACTTCCGCGACGACGAGCGAATGTCGCAGGCGAGCGCCTTTGCGTCCGACGCTCGCTCCGATCGCCGTCTTCAGCGTTTCTGTGATGTCTCGCGATGCAGCCTGCAGCGCCGGCGCCGCGCCGAAAAGGAGCGCGGTCGCAACCGCTGCAGCAAAAGTGAAGATCACAGCACGATGATCGAGGTGCAGATTGATCGACGTCGAGAGCGGCGGCGGAACGAATCGCGTGAGCGCGGTCAGACTCCATCGCGCGACGATGAGACCGGCACAGCCGCCGGCCGCCGCCAGGAGGAAGTGCTCGGTCAGCAGATGACGCACGATGTGTCCGCGGCCGGCACCAATCGCGATGCGCACGGCAATCTCTCGCTGACGACGCGAGGTGCGTGCGATCAGCAGGTTCGCGACGTTCGCGCAGGCGATCAGGAGCACGCACCCCGCCGCGCCCAGGAGGAGCACAAGCGCGTGACGCGAGTCAGCAGTCACCTCGTCCTTCAACGGCGTCACGACGATCCCTGTCCGCGCGTTGGTCTGTGGAAACTCCCGTGCGAGCTGGCGCGCGATCTCCCGCATGTCGTCGCGCGCGGCGGCCCAGCTCGCGCCGTCACGCAGCCGGCCGATGACGCGAAGGTAGTGACTGTTGCGTGCGGTCAGCTGGTCCGGTCGAAACCCGATTGGTATCCAGAAGTCGGTCTTCGCATCGGGAAAATGAAACCCGGCGGGCATGACGCCGACGATGGTGTACGGCTGGTCGCTCATCCTGATCGTCCGGCCGACAGCAGCCGGGTCTGCGCCGAGCCGCCTCCGCCAGATGCGCTCACTGAGAACGACGACGCGATCGTCGCGACCTTCTTCATTCGGCGCGAGCACGCGGCCGAGCATTGGCGGAACCCCGACGAGCGGCAGCAAGTTGGCAGTCGCGGCTGCGCCGAGCACCTGCTCTGGCGCCCCTGCCTCGGCGAGATTCATGACCGATACGCGAATCGCCGCGAGATCGACGAATGAGGCCGTCCGATGCCGCCAGTCATAGAACGTCGCGGGAGAGACGCGGTCCTTCGGCATCCCGAACGCGGAGAAATCCTCCGCCAGCATCGCGAGTCGATCGGGATCTCGATACGGCAGCGGCCGGATGACTGTCTGGTCCAGTGCGCTGAAGATCGCTGCGTTTGCACCAATCCCGAGTGCGAGGATCGCGACAACGCTCAGAGTGAAAGCCGGCGTGTTTCGCAGCACGCGGGTCGAGTGACGAATGTCGGCGAGCCAGTTACCCATACCGCTCCTTGGCAGGCCACTGAACAAAAGACGGCCTGATGGAAAATGGCGAATGGGAGATGGCAAAATGCATAGGGTGTCCCATTTACTATCTCCCCTTTTCCATTCAGGATGCGTTTTTCAGCGTCCTGTTAGACGGAGCTGGAACGGATGGAGTTGGGGGAGCTCATGTCAGCAAATCGAGGATTCTCTGGCAGGTGTTGTAGCTTCTGATGGTCATGTCGCGGTAAATGTCCTTCGTCACGAGCCTGCTCAGGCGGCTGCTGCCCAGAGCTGTCATTACCGTGGACATGTAAAGAACGCCTTTGCCTGCGGTCACGGTGTCGACACCATCTTTCGTTTCGACTTCCTCGAGCGCTTGCCTCGCCGTCCGAGGAGGCCTGAGAAACGCGATGTTGCGTCGAAGATCGTTCGCGCGCTTCCAGCTCGCTGGCGCCTCATCGACGACGGTCTTCAGCTCAGCCCACGACCTCAGCACGATCGGCACGTCGAAGCCAAACGTGGTCGACAGCGCCCGCTCTATGCGTCCTGCCAGCTGTGTGGAGCTTCTCTCGCCCGTCTCGAACACGACGTTGCCGCTCTGAATGAATGTCGCGACAGCCGTGAAGCCATGCCGCTCGAGACATTCCTTCAAGGCGCGCATATTGATCGCATTCCTGCCCCCGACGTTCACCGCGCGCAATAAGGCCACGTATTTCATTGCGTACTCGTTTGGTTTACTTTAGCCGAGGGGGGCACGATGCATCTTCGAGCTTTCACGGTTGCGATGAGCGCGAGTCTCTGGTTCGCAGGCAGCAGCCTCGTCGGTCAGGAGATTTCAAAGGACGTGGTTCCGGGCGTGCGCAATTTTGCCAGGCTCCAGACGACGGTCGCGTGCGCAGGCGCCACCAGTCCGGAGGCGCTGACCGCGATCAAGGAAATGGGGTTCGTGTCGGTCATCAATCTGAGGCTTGCGACCGAATCCGGCGCCGAGGTCGAGAAGGAAGAGGAGGCGGCTAAGGCTGCCGGGCTGCGGTACTTCCACGTGCCGTTCACCGGTAAACCAGATCCCGCGGCGGCCGATCAGTTCCTGACAGCGATCACCACGCCAGGCGCAGAACCCGCCTTCATACACTGCGCTGGCGGAAACCGCGCGGCCACGATGTGGCTGATCAAACGGTTGAGTGTCGACAAATGGGACGTGGACAAAGCCGTCAAGGAGGCCGAAGCGCTCGGCCAGACCAATCAGGAACTCCGCACATGGGCGATTGAGTACGCCCACACCCGCAAGTGAGGAAGCGACGCCCGGCTAGCGTCGCGCGAACTCGTACGTCGTTCCATCGCTGCGGAACGCGATGATCGAGTACGACTGCACGTACGCGCCCTCCATCCCGGGCGACCCAATCGGCATGCCGGGTACGGAGATGCCGGCAATCTTCGGCTTGTCCTTGAGCATCTGCCGGACGACGTCGGCCGGTACGTGGCCTTCGACGATGTAGTCGCCGACGAGGGCGGTGTGGCAGGCCTGAAGATGCGAGG
>JBKPCD010000269.1:0-14731 GCA_046727175.1 Acidobacteriota bacterium
CTGTTCGAGCTCGTGCAGCTCCAGCTCAGCGATGTCGGTTCGGCTGTGGGTCAGCATGGCGCCCTGCTCGGCGAGAGGAAGCCTCGTATTGTACCGCACCACACTGTTTCGGCTGGTCAGCGGGGTCTCCCGCGCGCGCATTTGTGCGCGTCCGGGCGCTCAGCCTTGAACTCCAGAGCACGCCGTGATATCATTCTACTTTCGTGTTCTTCCTGTAATTCCTTCACTTGTAAGCACTTGCGGCGCCGTTTCCTCGCGGCGCGGGAGGCACCGTAGGTGACGACGACTTCTTCTCAACGCATGGTTGTCCGCGAAGTGCTCGACAACGGGCTTCGCCTCATCACCGAGACGATGCCGCAGGTCCGATCGGTGACGATTGGCGTATGGCTGATGCGCGGATCGCGCCACGAGAGCGATGCGCGCAGCGGCATTGCTCATTTTGTCGAGCACATGCTCTTCAAGGGCACCGCTACGAGGACGGCGGAGGACATCGCGCAAGCCATCGACTCCATCGGCGGTCAGCTGGATGCGTTCACCGCGAAGGAGTACGCGAGCTACTACATCAAGGTTCTGGACGAGCATCTGCCGCTCGCCGTCGATCTGCTGGCGGATATCGTGCTGCGTCCCGCTTTTGCCGCCGAGGAGATCGAGCGCGAGAAGAAGGTGATCCTCGAAGAGATCAAGATGGTGGAGGACACACCCGATGATCTCGTCCACGAGCTCTTCACGCAGCATTTCTGGGAAGGCCATCCGCTCGGTCGGCCGATCCTCGGCTCGCCCGAGACCGTCGAATCGTTTACCACCGAATCGCTGCGCGAGTACTTCGGCGGCGCCTACGTCGCACCGAACATGGTGATTTCGGCGGCGGGCAACCTCGATCACGCTGTTGTCCGGGATCTCCTCATTCGTGCGTTCGACGATTTGCGGATCGAGGGTGAGTCGCTGTCCGAGGAACCGCCGCGGGTCGTGCCGCAAGTCATCACCCGGACCAAGGAGCTCGAGCAAAGCCACATCTGCCTGGGGACGAACAGCTACCCTCAAAGTCATGACGATCGGTACGTCAGCTACATTCTGAACACGTTGCTGGGCGGTTCAATGAGTTCGCGGCTGTTTCAGAACGTGCGGGAGAAGCGCGGACTCGCGTACGCCGTCTTCAGCGGGCTGAGCGCGTATCGTGACGCAGGCAACATCACGATCTACGCGGGTTGCGCGAACGAGGCAGTCGAACAGGTCATCGACCTGTGCGTGGAAGAGCTGCGGCAGATCAAGAAAGCGCGCGTCCCCGAGGCGGAGCTGCGGCGTGCCAAGGATCATCTCAAGGGCAGCCTGATGCTCAGCCTCGAGAACACCGCGAGCCGCATGTCGCATCTCGCCCGACAGGAGATTTACTTCGATCGACACTTTGGACTGGACGAGACGCTCACCGGCGTCGAGCGCGTATCGAGCGACGATCTTCTGCGTGTCGCGAGCGACCTGTTCGTCAACGGTTCGCTCGCGGCGACAATACTCGGTCCGACTGTTCCCCAGCTGTCGCACGAACGCCTGGATCTCGGGTAGGGAGAAGAGGAGCGGTGAGCGAGAATAGGAGCATTATCAGCAGCGGCTCTAAAGACAGGAGATCAGGAGATCAGGAGAAGGTTTTTGGGAAAGTGTCTCCTGGCCTCCTGCTCTCCTGTTCTCCGCGGTTGATCTCCGAGACAGACAGTTCTCGACCATCATGATTGCTCGTTACACGAGCCCTGAAATGGGCGCGATCTGGAGCGATCAGCGCCGTTACGAAACATGGCTCGACGTCGAACTGGCTGCGGCGGACGCGATGGCCGAAGCCAGCATCGTCCCGCCGGACGCCGCGCGCGAGCTCCGCGCGAAAGCAACGTTCACAATCTCCCGCATCGAGGAAATCGAGCAGACGACTCAGCACGACGTGATCGCGTTCACGACTGCGGTCGCTGAACACGTCGGGCCTGCCGCTCGCTGGCTCCACTTCGGCCTCACGTCATCGGATGTCGTCGACACGGCGCAGGCGCTGCAGATGCGTCAGGCGTGCGACGTCATCGTGCGCGACGTTGCAGGGCTGATGGAAGCCGTTCGGCTGCGGGCGGAGGAGCATCGTCGCACGCCGATGATCGGCCGAACGCACGGCGTCCATGCGGAGCCGATGACGTTCGGCGTCAAGCTCGCACTCTGGTACGCCGAGCTGCAACGCGACCTCGACCGCGTGCTGCGCGCTCACGACGTCATCTCTGTCGGCAAGATCTCGGGCGCCGTGGGGACCTTCGCGCATCTCGATCCCGAAATCGAGGCGCGCGTCTGCGAGCGATTGGGGCTTCGACCGGCTCCGGTCTCGTCGCAGGTGATCCAGAGAGATCGTCACGCCGAACTGGTCACGACGCTCGCCATCACCGCTGCGTCCCTCGAGAAGTTCGCGCTCGAGATCCGGGGCCTTCAGAAAACCGAGATCGGCGAGGTGGAAGAGCCGTTCGGCAAAGGTCAGAAGGGCTCGTCCGCGATGCCGCACAAGCGGAACCCGATTGGTTGCGAACAGATCACCGGGCTCGCGCGGCTCGTTCGCGCCAATGCGATGGCGGCGCTCGAGAACGTCGCGCTCTGGCACGAGCGCGATATCTCGCATTCGTCGGTCGAACGCGTGATTCTCCCCGACAGCTTCATCGCGCTGGACCACATGCTGCGCCGCTTCACGCGGATCGTCCGCGGGATGGTCGTCCACCCCGAACGGATGTTGGAGAACCTGAAACGATCCCGCGGGGTCGTGTTTTCAGGCAGCGTGCTGCTGGAGCTCGCCCGGCGGGGTGTGCCGCGCGAGCAGGCCTATGAGTGGGTCCAGCGGAACGCGATGCGATCGTACGACGAGCGGGTCGACTTCAAGTCGCTGCTGCTCGCGGACGCCGATGTGATCTCCGTGCTCGATCGGTCCGCTATCGAGAAGGCGTTCGACCTCGAGGATCAGTTCCGAAACGTCGATGCCATTTTCGAAAGGGTCTTCGCAGCGGTGCCCGCTGCGGTATAACTGAGGCACGGAATGAGGGAAAACGCGACCCGATGAAAGCCAGAGTGTTCGTGATGCTGAAGCCGTCGGTCTTCGATCCCCAGGGCCAGACGATTGCCGATGCGTTGCATTCGATGGGATACACGGGCGTCGGCGACGTCAGGCAAGGCAAGTACTTCGAGCTCGATGTGAGTACCACATCGGCCGATCAGGCAAAGACCCTGGCAGCAGAAGTGGCCGACAAGCTGCTCGCGAATCCGGTCATCGAAAGCTACCGAGTCGAAGTGGAGTAACCGTGCGATTTGCGATCGTCGTCTTTCCCGGTTCCAATTGCGATCACGACGCCTATCATGCGGCGGAGCACGTCCTCGGCCAGGACGCGGAGTTCGTCTGGCACAAGGAAACCAGCCTTCAGGGCGCTGACGTCGTGATTCTGCCCGGCGGCTTCTCGCATGGCGACTACCTGCGCACGGGCGCCATCGCGCGGTTCTCGCCGATCATGAAGTGCGTGGCGGCGTTCGCCCGCGAGGGCGGTCCGGTCCTCGGCATCTGCAACGGGTTTCAGATTCTCCTCGAAGCCGGCATGCTGCCAGGCGCCATGTTGCGCAATCGCGACCTGAAGTTCCACTGCGAGCACGTGCGCGTCCAGGTCGAGCGCACGGACACGCCGTTCACGTCGCTCGCGTCGATTGGGCAGGTGCTGCGCCTTCCGATTGCGCACGGCGAGGGCAACTACTACGCCGAGCCGGACGTTGTGGACGATCTCGAAGCGTCAGGTCGCGTCGTGTTCCGCTACTGCGACGAGCGCGGTCAAATCACCAGCGACGCGAATCCCAACGGCGCGCTGCACAACATCGCCGGGATTTGCAACGAGTCGCGGAATGTCGTCGGCCTGATGCCGCACCCCGAGCGCGCATGCGAGTCGGTCCTGGGCAGCGCCGACGGCAAGCTGCTTTTCGAATCCGTCGTAGGCGCGCTCGCCGTAGGGGGACAGTCCCGGTAGACGGATGCCGAAAAACGAATCCTGGCCCGTCCCCGTGGCGCTACTGAGCTCGATGCAATGAGTGCGTTCGATCCCGCCGTTCTGGAACGTCACGGCCTGACCGCCGATGAACACGCCCGAATCGTGAAGACTCTGGGACGCGAGCCCACGGAGACCGAACTCGGGATCTTTTCCGTGATGTGGTCGGAGCACTGCAGCTACAAGAGCTCGCGAATCCATCTCAAGAAGCTCCCGACGAAGGGGCCGCGCGTGCTGCAGGGACCTGGCGAGAACGCCGGTGCCGTGGACATCGGTGACGGCCTCGCGGCGGTCTTCAAGATCGAATCGCACAACCACCCGTCGTTCATCGAGCCGTACCAGGGCGCAGCGACCGGCGTCGGTGGAATCATCCGCGACATCTTCACGATGGGCGCTCGACCGGTCGCGCTCCTGAACTCGTTGCGCTTCGGTCCTCTGGACGGCCCCGATGGCGCGCGCACGCGGCGGATCGTCGAGGGCGTCGTCGCTGGAATTGCGGGATACGGAAACAGCATCGGAATTCCGACCATCGCAGGCGAGATCGCGTTCGATACGCCGTACGGCCGCAATCCGCTCGTCAACGTCCTCTGTCTCGGCATCTCGAAAACCGACGCGCTGATCAAGGGAAGAGCGTCCGGGACCGGTAACCCTGTTTACTACGTCGGCGCCAAAACGGGCCGCGACGGCATCCACGGCGCGACGATGGCGTCGGCGGAGTTCGACGACAAATCCGCCGAGAAGCGTCCGGCCGTCCAGGTCGGCGATCCGTTCATGGAGAAACTGCTGCTCGAAGCGTGCCTCGAGCTGATGAAGACCGACGCACTGATCGGCGTGCAGGACATGGGCGCCGCCGGGCTGACCTGCTCGACGTGCGAGATGGGTGCACGCGGCGGAAGCGGGACCGAGATCGACGTTCGCCATGTTCCGCAACGCGAGACTGCCATGACGCCTTACGAGATCATGCTCTCCGAATCACAGGAGCGGATGCTCCTCGTCGTCAGGCAGGGACGCGAAGCGGAGGTCGAAAAGATCTTCGAGAAGTGGGATCTGCACGCGGCAAGGATCGGCGTCGTCACCGATGATGGCTTGCTGCGCGTGAAGAATCACGGCGCCGTCGTTGCCGAGATCCCGAACTCCGCGCTTGTGAACGATGCGCCAGTCTACGATCGTCCGAGCGCGAGACCCGAATATCTCGACCAGGTCAATCGGCTCGATGGCGCCCTGCTCGCCAAGGCACCATCGGCAAATGATGCGCTGCGCGCACTGCTCGCATCTCCGACGATTGCGAGCAAGCGCTGGGTGTATCGGCAATACGATCACATGGTCCGCACCAACACGCTCGTTCTTGCCGGAATGGGCGCGGGCGTTGTGCGTGTGAAGGGAACCTCGAAAGCGCTGGCGATCTCGACGGACGGTAACGGCCGCTACTGCTACCTGAACCCGCGACGGGGCGCGACGCTTGCTGTCGCGGAGGCCGCGCGAAATGTCGCATGCGCCGGCGGCGTGCCAATCGGCGCCACCAATTGCCTCAACTTCGGCAATCCCGAACGGCCGGAGATCATGTGGCAGTTCGTCGAAGCCGTCGAAGGAATCGCCGAAGCGTGTCGATTCCTGAACATTCCGATCACCGGCGGCAACGTGAGCCTCTACAATGAAACCGACGGCGCAGCGATTTATCCGACGCCAATCATCGGCGTGGTCGGTTTGATCGAGAACGCGGAACGAGTGCTGGCGCGTGCGTTCACACAACCTGACGCGGACGTCGTCCAGTTGGGTGAGGGCCGCGGAGAGCTGGGCGGCAGTGAGTATCTGAAAGTCGCGCACGGAGTCGTGCAGGGCGAGCCGCCGGAGCTGGACCTCGAACGCGAACGTGCATTGATCGACGTCGTCACACGAGCGGCGGCGGCCGGACTCCTCTTGTCCGCGCACGATTGTTCCGACGGCGGGCTTGCGGTTACGCTCGCGGAGTGCTCGTTCGACAGCGGTGGCATCGGGCTGACCGTCGACGTCCCGGCAGATCAAGGGTCGACCTTTCCGTCGGGTTCTCCGGTGCCGACTCTTTTCGGAGAGTCCGCGTCGCGAGCGATCGTCTCGAGCGCTCCCGAGAACACCCGCCGCATGCTGGCGCTCGCGTCCGAGGCTGGCGTTCCCGCCACGGTGATTGGGCGCAGCGGCGGATCGCGGATCCAGATTGCGGTGAACGGGACTGTCGCGATTGATTGCTCGGTTGCCGAAGCAGAGCAGATTTGGTCGTCCGCGCTTGGGCGTCAGTTCGCTGGACGAGCAGCGTAAGATGGGTGTGCAGATGTTCGCGAACGAGCGCACAGAACGTGCGCGGGGGACCGCGGCGCGAGCGACGGCGTAAGGGGGTTCGGGGGCCGAAGTCCCCCGATTGATAATGCTGGATAAATTCAAAGATGAGTGCGGGATCTTCGGGATCTACGGTCATCCCGAGGCGGCCAACCTCACCTATCTTGGTCTCTATGCGCTCCAGCACCGCGGTCAGGAGAGCGCCGGCATCGTCGCGGCCGACGGCGAACGGCTCCGCGTGTCACGAGCAATGGGGCAGGTGGCCGATGCCTTCGACGAGGAGTCGCTCGGCCGGCTGCCGGGCCATCTCGCGATTGGCCACACGCGTTACTCCACGGCGGGTGAAAGCAAGCTGGAGAACGCGCAACCGTTCTTGATCGACTGTGCGCACGGTCAGATCGCCGTCGGGCACAATGGTAATCTCGTCAACGCTGGTGAGTTGCGCGACGAGCTCGTCCGAAACGGTTCGATTTTTCAGACCGGCAGCGATACCGAAGTTATCCTGCACTTGTATGCGCGGTCGAGGGCCTCGTCGGTCGAGGAGGCGCTCGTCGAATCCATTGCGCAAATCCGAGGCGCCTACTCGCTGGTGCTCCTGACGAAGACCCGCTTGATTGCCGCGCGGGATCCGCACGGCTTCCGTCCGCTTGCGGTCGGACGACTCGGCGACGCGTGGATTGTGTGCTCGGAAACCTGCGCGATGGATCTGATCGGCGCCACGTACGTGCGTGACATCGAGCCGGGCGAGATTGCCGTGATCACCGAGGCGGGCCTGCGCTCGATCAAGCCTTTTCCCGCGCAGCCCCTGGCGCATTGCGTCTTCGAGCACGTTTACTTTGCGCGGCCCGACTCGTACGTCTTCGGGCGGAGCGTCAACGAGGTACGCACGGATCTCGGCCGCATTCTCGCGCGCGAGGCTCCCGGGCCCGCTGATGTCGTCGTGCCGATTCCCGACTCGGGAGTCTGCGCAGCGATCGGATTTGCAGAGGAAGCGGGGCTGCCGATGAAGATGGGGCTCATCCGCAATCACTACATCGGCCGCACGTTCATCCAGCCGCAGCAGTCCATCCGGCATTTCAGCGTCAAGGTCAAGCTGAACCCCGTCCGCAGCATCCTCGAAGGACGCCGTGTCGTGCTGCTCGATGATTCGATCGTCCGGGGCACCACGAGCCGAAAGATCGTGAAGATGGTAAAGGCCGCAGGGGCTCGTGAAGTCCATCTGCGTATCAGTTGCCCGCCAACGGTGTCGCCCTGCTTCTACGGAGTGGATACCCCGAGTCGGTCCGAGCTGATTGCGGCGACGCACACGATTGAGGAGATTCGCAAGTACGTCGAGGCCGACAGCCTCGCCTACCTCAGCATGGACGGCTTGCGCGCCGCGGTGGGGAGTCAATCAGGTGCGTATTGCACATCGTGCTACACCGGTGTGTATCCAGTGGCGTTTCCACGCAACGAGCAAGCGTACCTGCAGCTCGCGCTGAAAGTCGTCGACTGACCCCTCGATGCACCGCTTTGCGCCAATCCTCCTGATGCTGTCCACGAGCACCTGGCTCTCCACGCAGCAGATCGCCCGCGGACAGCAACCACCCGCTCTGGAGAACGCCTCGACGGTCACAGCCGCACAACTGGCTGACGCGATTGACAAGCTCGGGACGCTGGATTTCGAGGTGCGAACCGCAGCCGCGAGAACGACCCGCCGCGCGGCGCCCGCGATCGCCACGCCCGCGTTGTTGAAGGCCATTGCGGAACATCCGGACAGCTACGTTCGATTCCGGGCACTCGTCATCCTGTCGGGGTTCAACGATGAGCGCACGCGCGATGTGATGCGGAACGCGCTCGATCAAAAGAACGATCGTCTGCGTGCCGTCGCGTATACGTATTTCGAACACAATCCGGACAAGACCATCCTGCCCAAGCTGCTCGCAGCGGTCGATCGGGAAAGCTCCGAGTTCGTGCGTCCTGCATTGATGCGGTCGCTCGCAGCGTACGGCGACGACCCTCAGGCACGCGAAGTCATGACCGGGCTCGTCATAAAAGGCCAGGCATTCTTCCGCAGCGTCGTCATCGAAGCGCTAGGGGATTACCACGCCGCGTACGCGGTGAAGCCGATCGTGGAAGTCGCCAAGATCGAGGGGCCGTTGCAAGACGATGCGGCACTGGCGCTCGGGAAGATTGGAGACAAGTCTTCGCTCTCGACGCTCTCGGGGCTTCAACGAAGTGCTCCGCGCGAAGCACAGCCCGCTGTCGCCGCCGCCATTTGCCTGCTCGGCGTGAACTGCCAGTCGCACGAGCGCTACCTCGTCGAGACGCTGCGGTTCGCGATTGCCAATCCTGGCTACCAGGAGTTGCTGCGCGCGGCCTCGGCGGCGCTTGCGGCTGTGGCGTTTTCGGGGCACCCGGAAGCGGCTGCGGAGCTCATCACTCAAGGAGCGCCGACGCAGGATCCCGCTCGTGCTGCGATTGCGTTGAGCATCGGTACGGTTGCCTTGCGTAACACGCCGCTGACGCTGAAGGTGCTCGAAGGCGAGGGCATGTTGGCGCCGGGCGCGGACTTGCTCCGCGAGGCGTTCGACATGCTCGAGGAAGACTTCGAAGAGGAACGTTTCTTTGCCGCGGTGCGGCGCGCGTACTGGCAGGCGCCGGCCGGTTCACCCGCCAGAAAGGTCGCCGAAACACTCATCCAGCAGTTGGAATTTTGATACGCAGATCCGCGAAACTCGCGGATCGCGCGGAGCGGACGAACCACATCGATCCGTCCATGGACTACAGACAGTCAGGCGTTGACATCGACGTCGGCAACGAGGTCGTTCGACGCATTCGTTCGCTCGCCCGGCGGACGTTCACACCGGCCGTACTATCCGACATCGGATCCTTTGGAGGCCTGTTTCGGCTCGACGAGGCCGCGGTTTCGGATCCCGTGCTCGTCGCGAGCGCTGACGGCGTCGGCACGAAGCTTCGCGTCGCGTTCATGACCGGACAGCACCGGTCGATTGGTGTGGATCTCGTCAGCCATTGCGTAAACGACGTCCTCGTCCAGGGGGCTCAACCGCTCTTCTTTCTCGACTACCTCGCCACGGGAAGGCTCGATCCGGATGTCGCCGTTCAAATCGTCGAAGGGCTCGCGGACGCGTGCCGCGCCAATGGGTGCGCCTTGCTCGGTGGTGAGACGGCGGAAATGCCCGGGTTCTACGCCGACGGTGAGTACGACGTCGCAGGTTTCATCGTCGGCGTCGTCGCACGCGAGCGTTTGATCGATGGCTCTCGCATCCGGTCAGCTGATGTGCTGATCGGTCTCGGCTCCTCCGGCCTGCACACGAACGGCTACTCGCTTGCGCGGCGAATCGCGTTCGATGTGGCGCGACTCACTCCGGATTCCATCGTGCCTGAGCTGGGAACGACGATCGGAGCAGCCCTGCTCGTTCCGCATCGGTCCTATCTGACTGCAATTCGACCGCTGCTCGTCGAAGGCGTGATCGGGGGCATGGCACACATCACGGGCGGGGGCATCACGGAGAATCTTCCACGGATCCTGCCGGACGGGATCGAAGCTGTTATCGATCGGTCAACTTGGAAGGTCCCGCCGATCTTTCGGTGGCTGCAGCACACTGGCAACGTTCCCGACGACGACATGCTGCGGACGTTCAACATGGGGATCGGCTTGATCATCGTGGTCAGCGAGGCTAATGCGGAGGGCGTCATCCGACGGTTGCAGAATGCCGGAGAGTCGGCGATGGTCATCGGCTTCCTCCGAAACGGTTCCCGGCGCGTCGTGTACGGCCGCTGACGCCAGATGCGGTCAGACCCGGACGCTCAGCACCTATTCCGCTGACCACTGACCAAACCTCCCTCAGATGACTGAACTCAGAACCCGCAACATCGGCGTGCTGATCTCGGGTCGCGGCACAAACCTTCAGGCATTGATAGACGCGATCGCGGAGGGCCGCCTCGACGCGCGCATTATCGTCGTCATTGCGAATCGAGAGAACGCCGCGGGTCTCGCGCGCGCCTCGGCTGCGGGCATCGAGACGCTGATCATCGATCACCGCGCGTTCGAATCACGCGATGAGTTCGACGCGTGCGTCGCGAGCGCCCTCCTCCATCGGGACGTCGCGCTCGTCTGTCTGGCAGGCTTCATGCGATTGATTGGCGCGCCGCTGCTCGATGCCTTTCCAAACGCAATCCTGAACATTCATCCGTCATTGCTTCCGGCATTTCCCGGCGTCAATGCGCAGCGCCAGGCGCTCGAGCACGGCGTGAAGATTGCCGGGGCGACGGTCCATCTGGTCACCGGCGAGCTCGATAGCGGGCCGATCGTCGTTCAGGCCGCGGTGCCGGTGCGCGATGACGACACCGTGGAAACCTTGTCGGCGCGGATCCTTGTCGAAGAGCACCGCATTTACCCTGAGGCGGTCAGGTTGATTCTGGACGGAGCCTGGCGGCTCGAGGGCCGGCGATTGATTCGTTCGAGGCACTACCATAATCCAGGCACGAGCCGATAGCGTACGCGTTGTGCGTAACTGGCGTATCCCTCGAGATGCACTCTTAGGAACGCGTCCTCGAAGAGGACGCGCCTGATGATCAGCGCTGAGTAGATTGCCGCAACCGCGAACCCAACCCACGATCCGAGCACGAGCGCGCCGAGCGGAATTCCCGCGATCATTCCCAGATACCCCGGGTGTCTGATGTGTGCGTACGGACCGCGATCGACGACGTGATGGCCACGCTCGCTCTGGACGCGGACGACGGCCGAGAAGAACCGGTTCACGATCAGCGCGCGGAACACGAGAAGGAACGAGGCAAGCATGCCCAACAGTCCGGCGGCTCGGACGGGCGCCGGAACGTGGGTCAGGTGCCATCGTCCCGTGTCGAGCGCCGCGAGGATAAGGTGCGCGATGGCGACAATGCGAATGATCTGCAGCCATCGCCTGTCGGCGCCCTGCGTGGGTGGACTGAATCGTTCGCGCGCGACGCTGTCGTCGATGCTGGCGATCGCGTAAAACGACGTGCCCGACAGGACGGCGAGATAGCTCCAGAGCCAGGGGTCGCTCCACCTGCCTGAACAGCCGAGAACGAGCGCCCCTGCAGAAACAGTCAAGATCGCCCAGGGGGTCAGTCGCCGGAGTGTTATCGTCATAGAAGTGTTATTTTTGAATAATCAAAATCCTACGCGAAGTCCCATCATCCGTCAATAGTCCTTCCCGAGACTAAGCCGAAGCCGTCGGCCGCAGTGTCAACAGAGCAACTTCAGGCGGGCAGTTGATGCGGACCGGT
This sequence comes from Acidobacteriota bacterium, assembly GCA_046727175.1. Taxonomy (GTDB): domain Bacteria; phylum Acidobacteriota; class Vicinamibacteria; order Vicinamibacterales; family 2-12-FULL-66-21; genus JBKPCD01. Next base: position 11,610 of record JBKPCD010000269.1, read on the forward strand.
ATGTAGACGGTCCCCACGCCGCGGCTCACGAAGATCGTTGTGTTCTCCTTGCGACCCGCTCCGGCGACGATCGGGAACTTTCTGGCAGCGATCGGCCCTACGGTGGGGAGAACGATCTGACCTCCGTGGGTGTGACCACTGAGCACGAGCGGAACACCGAGGGCAGCGGCTTCGATCAGGCGTGCCGGCGTGTGGGCGAGCAGGATCATATTCGGCGACGCTCCCCGCAGGATCCTGGTCAGTTCGCCGAAACGCTTCGTCCAATATCGAATGCCTGCGATCTCCAGCGTTTCGCCACGAACGCTGATGCGTGTCCGCGCGTCGCGCAGCATAGTGAACCCCTTTGCCATCAACGCTGCGGGCATCTCGCGATCGTCATCGTGATTACCGAGAATGCCGATAACGCCGAGCGGGGCGGTCAGCGGAGCGAGCGCGTCGGCGGCAGGTCCGACATAGCGGCTATCGCTGTTTGTCACATAGTCGCCGCCGAGCAGAATCAAATCCGGCAATTCGGCAAGCAGCAGCCTGACCGCGCGATCGACGAGCTCATGCGGGACCGTTTCACTGCGGTGGAGGTCTGTGAGGAATCCAAGGCGAAGGCCCGAGAGTGCATCCGGGAGGCCTGATACCTCGAGCGTCGCTCGCGTGACGTCGATCCGATGACGCTCGAAGAGATAGCCGTGGGCGCCGGCACCCGTCAATGCACCGATGCCTGCTGCCGCGATCCCTTTGAATACGTCCCTGCGATGCATCTGTGGCCCACCAGGCCGAGCCCATCCGAAAAATATGTTAGCGCGCTCGGGGTATAGTTTTCCGGAAACCATGACCGTGGAAGAGCAACTGGCCTACCTCACGAAAGGCTGTGTCGACGTCGTTCGGGCCGCCGAGCTGAAAGCGAAGCTCGAACGCTCCGTGCAGATGCAGACGCCTCTTGTCGTCAAAGTCGGATTCGATCCGACTGCGCCGGATCTCCACATCGGCCACACGGTGCTTATTCGCAAGATGAAGCACTTTCAGGATCTCGGTCATCGCGTGGTGTACGTCGTGGGATCCTTCACGGGACTCATCGGAGATCCGACCGGGCGATCCAAGTCGCGGCCGCCCCTCAGTCGTGAGGAGATCGATCGCAACGCCGAGACCTACAAGACGCAGATTTTCAAGATCCTCGATCCGGTGAAGACCGAGGTGCGCTTCAACAGCGAGTGGCTCGAGGCGCTCGGCAGCGACGGCTGGGTGCGGCTGGCCGCCAAGTACAACGTCGCGCAGATGCTTGAGCGCCGCGATTTCAGAAACCGCTACGAGGCTGGTCAGCCAATCGCGGTGCACGAGTTTCTGTATCCGCTTGCGCAGGCCTACGATTCGGTATTCCTGCGTGCGGACGTGGAGCTTGGCGGGACCGACCAGTTGTTCAACCTGAATGTCGGGCGCGACATCATGCCGGCGTACGGCCTCGAGGCGCAGGTCGTCATGACCACGCCTTTGCTGGAGGGTCTCGACGGCGTCGAGAAAATGTCGAAGAGCGTCGGCAATTACGTTGGGGTGACCGAGTCCCCGTCGGAGATGTTCGGCAAACTGATGTCCATCTCGGACGAGTTGATGTGGCGGTACTACTCGCTGCTCACGGACCTGACACCGGAGGAAATCCTCGAAAGACGGTCAGCGGTTTCGCGCGGCGAGCTGCACCCCAAGCAGGCCAAAGTGGATCTCGCCCGGTCGATCGTGACGGACTTTCACAGCGCCGAGGAGGCCGCGCGGGTGGCGGACGCATTCGACCGTCGGTTCACCCGACGGGAGGTCCCCGAAGATATCCCCGAACGGCCAATGCTGTACGGCACGGTGATCGAGCACGTGCTGCTCGAGTCTGGCCTGGCGCAGTCGGGCAGCGATGCGGGCCGGAAAGTGCAGCAAGGAGCGGTGCGAATCGACGGTGAGAAATTCACGCACGTTCGCGCGCCAATCGATCGTCGCGATGCCTTTCTCCTTCAGGTCGGCCGTCACATTTGCCGCGTCGTCGTCGTCGAGCCGGCAGACGTCATCGTGACTCCGTTGCCGGGCGCCGAACCGCAGAGGCAGAGCTGGATACTCATGCAGAATCGGGGGCAGGTCGACGTCCCGCACGCGACGCGAGAGCTTGCGTTGTCCAGAGCGGTCGAGGTCGCACAGGCCGGACATGGCCGTGTCTTCGTCTACGCAGGCGACCGCGTCACCACCTGGCCGGCTGATTTGGCGGGGCGTTCGACCTGAACAGGGAAGATGTGAAATGAAGAGCTTGGAGAGCACATCGTATAGTTTGCCTTCCGCGTCGGTTTGTGGGGGCGGGTAACGGTGGAGGTTGACACCCCTGTCACGGGCGCGTATATTTCGTCAGTCAAGCGTGTCCCGGCCTTGGGAGGCCGGACGATTTGCTCTCAGCAGCGCTGCTGGTTGAGCAAATTTTTTTGTCGCCAAAATCCTCCGCGATCCCACAGCCGTCAGTTTTCTCTCGCGAAAGGGTCGGTGGGGGTTGACACGAGAGAGGCGCGCCGGTAATATTGAAAGGTTCCCCTGACGATAAAGAAGCTGACGGGGGAGCGTTCGCGACATCCGGTTCTTTGAAAACTAGATAGAACGTGCAAGCACCTTTCCTCTCGTCGAAGCGCCGTCCGGCGCAGCGAGGGAGGGAAGCCCGTCGAGTATCAGCGGGTGGCGTTGTACGCCGGGCCTGAAGGCCCGGCGCGACAAACCGGGGTCGTTGGTCTGGTTCACCAGCGGCATCGGGCAGCGAACCACCTACACACTTGACGAACTGAACAACGTTAGAGAGCCAAGTCAACGGGCGATCAACGTTAGAGGATTGTGCCGTAGTGTGGCGCTGGGCCTTCGGGCCCAGCGGTCATGATGCGGCCGGCCACTTTAACTTGAGAGTTTGATCCTGGCTCAGAATCAACGCTGGCGGCGTGCCTAACACATGCAAGTCGAACGCGAAAAGGGCTTCGGCCCTGAGTAGAGTGGCAAACGGGTGAGTAACACGTGGGTGACCTGCCTTCGAGTGGGGGATAACGTCCCGAAAGGGACGCTAATACCGCATGACATCCTGCTTTTGGAAAAGCGGCGATCAAAGCTGGGGATCGCAAGACCTGGCG
>JBKPCD010000270.1:0-28610 GCA_046727175.1 Acidobacteriota bacterium
TCGGCTCGCCGATGTACGAGCAGACCATTCGCTTTGCCTCGAGCCGATCGAGCGTGACGTAGACGGCACTCGCGGGGATCTTGTGGCCGGTGCGGTCGACGATCTCGCGGTAGATGGCCGCGCCGAACGCGCCGTTGCCCAGCCGCAGCAACGCCAGCAGCACCAGCTGCTCGAACTCGCCGACAGCGGATCCACTCGCAGCGGGCTTCATATGCGTAACATTGTATGACATATAACCGCCGCAAAAACGCGCGTGATTTCGCAGCCATATCGTCATTTCCGGTCCGCTGGTCGATTGGCGTTGTTGCCCTCGTGACTGTGGTCGCGGATAATCAATGACTCCAACGCGCGAATTGTCAATCCGCAAATCAGCAATCGACAATCAGCAGTCGCGCTCTCGCACTCCACAGCCAGAAAGGAACGCGCAGGACATGGGTTCTTCAGCATCACGCGCCGCCATTCGCAGCATCACTCGGTGGAGCACGACACTCGGCCGGCGGCCGGTCAACGAAAAGAAAGCCACCGAGGAATTCGGATCGCTCACGTTCAACGAGGAAGTGCAGCGCGCACGATTGCCGAAGGACGTCTACCGAGCGCTGCGTCGTGCGGTGGCGCAGGCGGAGGCGCTCGATCCCTCGCTCGCCGACGCGGTCGCCAGTGCGCTTCGTGACTGGGCGGTCGAGCACGGGGCGACGCACTACACGCACTGGTTCCAGCCGATGACGGGCATCACGGCGGAAAAACACGACGCGTTCCTTTCGCCGACCGCCGACGGGCGCGCCGTTGCCGAGTTCAACGGCCGCGAGCTCGTGAAAGGGGAGCCCGACGCCTCGAGCTTTCCGTCGGGCGGCATGCGGTCGACGTTCGAGGCGCGCGGCTACACCGCCTGGGATCCGACGAGTCCGCCGTGGCTGCTCGTGACACCGAACGGGACGACACTCGTGATTCCCACCGCGTTCGTGAGCTGGACCGGCGAGGCACTCGACAAGAAGACGCCGCTGCTCCGGTCGATGGAGGCGCTCTCGAAGCAGGCCGTCCGGATTCTGAAGCTCTTTGGCTCCAAGGCAGAGCGCGTCGTGACGACGTGCGGCCCCGAGCAGGAGTACTTCCTGATCGATCGTCAGTTCTATTTCAACCGTCCTGACCTGATCAACGCCGGCCGGACGCTCTTCGGCGCGAAGCCGCCGAAGGGGCAGGAGATGGAAGATCACTACTTCGGGTCGATTCCCGATCGTGTTCTCGCGTTCATGCTCGACGTCGAGCGCGAGCTCTACAAGGTCGGCGTCCCCGTCAAGACACGGCACAACGAAGTCGCGCCGAGCCAGTACGAGGTCGCGCCCATCTTCGAGAACGCGAACGTCGCGACCGATCATCAGATGATGACGATGGAGATGATGCGGAGGATGGCGCCGAAATACGGTCTCGCGTGTTTGTTCCACGAAAAACCGTTCGCTGGCGTGAACGGATCGGGCAAGCACCTCAACTGGAGCATCAGCGACGAGCTCGGGAACAACCTGCTCAATCCGGGCGACACGCCGCACGACAACATGCAGTTCCTGGTCTTCTGCGCCGGCGTGCTGCGCGCAGTGAACAAGTATCAGGGGCTGCTGCGATTCAGCATCGCGAGCGCCGGAAACGATCACCGGCTCGGCGCGAACGAGGCGCCGCCCGCCATCATCTCGGTGTTCCTCGGCGACATGCTGACCGACATCTTTCAGCAGATCGAGAAGGCGGGCAGCGCGAAGTCGACGAAGTCCGGCGGAATGCTCGACATCGGCGTCTCTGTCCTGCCGAAGCTGCCGCGCGATGCCGGCGACCGCAACCGCACGAGCCCGTTCGCGTTCACGGGCAACAAGTTCGAATTCCGCGCGGTGTCGGCGAACCAGAGCATTGCCTGGCCGAATATCGCGCTGAACGTGGCGGTCACCGAATCGCTCGACTACTGCGCCTCGGAGCTCGAAAAAGGGCTGAAGGAAGGCAAGAAGCTGCAGGCGGCAGTCAAACAGCTGCTGACGAAGTTAATCAGGGACAACAAGCGGATCATCTTCAACGGCAACAACTATTCTGCGGATTGGGAGAAGGAGGCTGCCAGGCGCGCTCTGCTCAACTTGCGGACGTCCGTCGACGCCTTCGGCGAAGCGATGAAACCGGAGGTCGTGGCCGCGTTCGAGAAGTACGGCGTCCTCAATGCGCGCGAGCTGAAGGCGCGATACGACGTTGCACTGGAGCAGTACAACAAGAGCGTCAACGTCGAAGGACAGCTGATGGTGCTGATGGCGAACCGCTACATCCTGCCCGCGGCGTACCGCTATCAGGGGGAGCTCGCTCAGACAGTCAGCGCGGTGAAGAGCGCCGGCGCATCGACGAAGGAGTCACGGCGCGCGCTCGACGAACTGACGCAGCTCACGGACGAATGCCGCACCCGCGCGGCCGCGCTGCAGAAGCTGCTCGAGCACGAGGGCAACGGCGAAATCGAGAAGCACGCCAAGTTCTTCCGCGACAAGGTCGTACCCGCGATGGCGGCCCTTCGCGAAGCCGGCGACTCGCTCGAGACGGTCGTCCCTCACGACGTCTGGCCGCTGCCGACCTATCGGGAGATGCTGTTCATCAAATAATGTCCGGGGGGACTTCCCGACGCGCAGAAAACGCGCGTCGGGGACCCCGGCTGCGCTCGTTCGCTCATTCCTTGTTCAGCAATGGGGGGATACGGCCACGTTTCGGCAGCCTCTTTGCGTGCGGGTTTCAGACAAGTTTCTCGCACTCGCGTCAGCCCAAGCTCAATGACTGCAAAGTTCGCCAAGACCGTCGGCGATCGCCTACAATTATGTAGGACTTCAGAGAATGCCACACACAAATGTAGCTCTCACCAGCGATCACACGAACGAGATCCGCAGGCTCGCCACCCTGCTCGAGATCAGTCAGGCGCTCTCGGGTGTCTTGAACCTGAGAGGCGCCCTTCATTCCGTTCTGGACATTCTCGAGAAGCGGCATCAGCTCGCCGGGGGCGCGGTCACCGTCCTCGATACGGAGACGAAGGCGCTGCACACCGAGGCGTCGAGCGGCCGACTGCCGTCTCAGCGGAGCCGCCTCGCGCCCGCGGACGGGCTGGTCAGCCGTGTCGCCGATACCGGCAAGCCCTTCGTCGTCCCGCGTGTCAGCCAGGAGCCGAGCCTTGCGCACAACGGCAGCGAACGCGCGAGGAGCGATCGGCAGGAGCTGACGTATCTCGCGGTGCCGCTCGTGCTCAACCGCCGTCCCGCCGGCGCGCTCGAGGTGGCGCTTCCGTACAAGCGCGATCGCGACTACGACCGCTCGCTCGAGTTCTACCGCGTCGTGGCGTCCATGGTGGCGCAGGCGATCAAGGTGAATCGCGTGGTCGAGGCTGACCGGAATCGGCTCGCGGAGGAGAACGAGCACCTTCGCGACGAATTGCGCGAGCGCTACGCGTTTCGAAACATCATCGGGAACAGCGCGCCGATTCAGCAGGTCTACGAGCAGGTCGCCCAGGTCGCGAGATCGAACACGACGGCGCTGATTCGCGGCGAGTCAGGAACCGGCAAGGAGATGATCGCGCACGCGATTCACTACAACTCGGCGCGGGCGAAGAAACCGTTCGTGAAAGTCAGTTGTGCCGCGCTGCCGGAGTCGCTCATCGAATCGGAGCTGTTCGGATACGAGCGAGGGGCGTTCACGGGCGCGCAGGGCACCAAGAAAGGACGCTTCGAGCTCGCCGAAGGGGGGACGCTGTTCCTCGACGAGATCGGCGATCTGAATCCGTCCACACAGGTGAAACTCCTGCGGGTGCTTCAGGAGCGGGAAATCGAGCGCCTCGGCGGGACGACGTCCATTCGCATCAACGTACGGCTGATTGCCGCGACACACCAGCCGCTCGAGAAGCTGATCGAGGAAGGGACGTTCCGCTCGGATCTCTATTACCGGCTGGCCGTGTTCACGATCTTTGCTCCGCCGCTGCGTGAGCGAAAGCCGGACATCATGCTGCTCGCCGACCACTTCCTCGAGAAGTACTCACGCGAGCATGGCAAGCGCGTGCGGCGCGTGTCGACGCCGGCCATCGACATGTTGACGAGCTATCACTGGCCCGGCAACGTGCGGGAGCTCGAGAACACGATGGAACGATCAGTGCTCGTCTGCGACGCGGGCGTGATCCACGGTCATCACCTGCCCCCGACGCTGCAGACGGCGGAGGCGTCGGATACGACGCCGCGGCAGTCGCTCGGCGAGAGCGTGGAAGCGTTGGAAAGGGATCTGCTGCAGGATGCGCTGAAGACGTCGCGCGGCAACTGCGCGCGTGCTGCCCGAGCCCTCGATACGAGCGAACGCGTCTTCAATTACAAAGTCCGCAAATACAAGATTGACGTCACCCGCTTTCGCGGGTGACATCGTTCCGGGGTTCGGGGCTCGGGATTCGGTTTTCGAACTTTATTCGAGATCGCTATTCGAAGTCGCATGTGCGATGCGAATCCCGAACCCCGGTCTATGACACTTCGACCGGCTCGGAGACGGGCGTGACAGCGGCTTGATCTTCTTCGCCGGTACGAATCCGATAGACCTTCTCCACGGGCAGGACGAAGATCTTGCCGTCGCCGACTGCCCCAGTCCGGGCCGATTTCAGGATAGCGGCGACGGTCGGCTCGACGAAATGGTCGGAGACGCCGATGTCCAGCCGGACCTTCTCCGACAACACCATCTTCACCGTCGTGCCACGATAGGTTTCGACGTGCTCGGTTTCGCCGCCGTGGCCGTCGACCCGGGTAATGGTGAGTCCGCGAACCTCGGCGTGGAACAGCGCCGCGAGCACGTCGTTCAGGCGCTCGGGTCGGACGATTGCGACGACCAGCTTCATCCTCTATCTCCTTGAACGCTCAACGACGGCGAGAGCGCGCCGTGAGCGGCTGGTGGCGTGGATCGCGACTCCAGGATCAGGACGGCGCCCTCCGCGTGGCCGTACGCTTCCTCGCCGTGCTGGCTGACATCCATCCCCAGCCCTTCTTCTCCGGCTGCGGCGCGCAGCGGGACGACCGCTTGAATCAACCAAAGGATGATTCTCGTTCCGAGCCCGCTGTAGATCGCCGTAGCCAAGACGGCAATCGCCTGGATCCCGAGCTGCGCCGGATTGCCAAAGAGCAGGCCATCCGCCGAACTGCCCCAGGCCTTCTCCGCGAGGACGCCGGTCAGCAGCGCACCGACGGTTCCGCCGAGCCCGTGCGCGGCGACGACGTCGAGCGAGTCGTCCAGCCGCGTCCGGGCGCGCCACAGGACCCCATAGTAGCTCGGGAACGCCGCGATGGCCCCTAACGCCATCGCCCCGAGCGGGCTCACGTAACCTGCCGCCGGCGTGATCGCAACGAGGCCGACCACGGCCGCGGTCGCGGCGCCAACCGCGGTCGCTTTGCCCGTTCGGCGGAGATCGAGCAGCGTCCATGTGACGAGCGTCGCGGCAGGCGCCAGCATCGTATTCACGAACGCGAGCGCAGCCTGTGCGTTGGCGGCCAGCGCACTGCCGCCGTTGAACCCGAACCACCCGAACCAGAGAATGCCGGCGCCGAGGACCGTCAACGGCACCGAGTGCGGAACGATGGCCTGATGCGCGTAGTCCTTGCGTGGGCCGAGCACGAACGCGGTAATGCATGCCGCGGCGCCTGCGGATATGTGCACCACCGTCCCGCCCGCGAAGTCCAGTGCCCCGAGCGTGCCCAGCCATCCGCCGCCCCAGACCCAGTGCGCGATTGGCGCGTAGACGATCAGCGACCACAGCGTGAGGAACGCCAGATAGGCGCTGAACCGCATGCGCTCCACGATCGCCCCGGACACGAGCGCGGCCGTGATGATTGCGAACGTCGCCTGGAATGCCATGAACAGAATGTGAGGGATGGTGCCGTGCGCCTCCAGGCCGACGCCACGCAGCATGGCGTTCGCGAGGCTGCCGAGCAGCCACGATCCCGGCGAGAACGCGAGCGAATATCCCAGCAGCGCCCACGCAATGCCCACGAAGCCGAGCGCGGCGAGGCTCATCATGAGCGTGTTGAGCGCATTCTTGGTGCGGACGAGCCCGGCGTAGAAAAAACCGAGTGCCGGCGTCATGAACAACACCAGCGCAGTGGCGACAAGCATCCAGGCGATATCGTTTCCGTTCACCGGGGAGCCTCCGGAATCATTTGGACAGACGTCGAACGCATCTCGAGCCAACCTGAGGCGGAGCAAGAAGCGTGCAGCCGCAAAGCAAAGCGGTCGATGCGTGCTAATTCGTTTGACGCGAGATGCTTAGCCTGCCAGAGGCGCGGTTCCCGGGTACCCTCACGCAACGGACAAAAACGAATGAACAGGGCCGATAGTCCTACAAGAATGTCGGATCGTGTGACGTTCCAGCTGCTCGACTCCACGTATCAGCTCTTCGCGAAAACCGGTTTCCATACAATCACCCGCATAATCACACGCGATGACGCCGCCGGATGGCGCACGAGTCGGCCCGTACGAACTCCTCGCGCTGGTTGGAGCCGGAGGCATGGGGGAGGTGTGGAAAGCGCGCGACCCTCGACTCGGCAGGATGGTCGCGATCGAGCGCCCGAGGAGCGAGCACCTGGGCCGGTTCGAAGACGAGGCGCGGGCGATTGCGGCGCTGAATCACCCGCACATCTGCCAGGGCTCAGGAGCTCCTCAGTGCGATGGGAGACACGCCGCTCCCGATCTGTTGAAGGGTCGAGTACCACCTGTTGTGTTCGGAAATCGATGCCGCCGCCGATTGGTACGAGAAGATGATCCTCGGCCGAGATCCGTTTGCCGTGGTCTTCGCGGCCGCGCCGATTGCCGGGAACTCCGCCAGAGTGCGCGCTGCCTAGGCTGGCGCGGATGATGAACCTGCCTCTGACGGCCTGACTACCGAGCCACCGAGCCACCGAGCCACCGAGCTACCGAGCGACCGCGCCACCGAGCTACCGAATCCCGAACCCCGAATCCCGAACCCCGGGTTACGATCAGCAACGTGCCAATCGTCGTCCAGAAGTATGGCGGCAGCAGCGTCGCCGACGTCGACCGCATTCGTCAGGTCGCCGCGCGCGTCATGCGCACCAAGGCGGCCGGTTACGACGTCGTCGTCGTTGTCTCGGCGATGGGCGACACGACCGACGAGTTGCTTGCGCTCGCGAAGCGAGTCTCCCCAAACCCGCCGCGCCGCGAGCTCGACATGCTGCTCTCGGCGGGCGAGCGCATCTCGATGGCGATCCTCTCGATGGCCATCCGCGAGCTGGGTGGAGATGCCATCAGCTTCACCGGCAGCCAGTCGGGGATCATCACCAACGACCGCCACATCGACGCGCGGATCATCGAGGTGCGGCCGTTTCGTGTCCAGGACGAGCTCGCGCGCGGCCGCGTCGTTGTGATTGCTGGTTATCAGGGCGTCTCGTATCGCCGCGAGGTGACGACGCTCGGACGCGGCGGGAGCGATACGACCGCGGTCGCGATGGCGGCCGCGCTCGGCGCCGAATGGTGCGAGATCTGCTCGGACGTGGACGGCGTTTACACCGCGGATCCGCGCGTCGTATCGACGGCGCGTCGGATCGGCGTCCTCTCGTTCGAGGAAACACAGGAGCTCGCCGAGGCTGGCGCCAAGGTGCTCAACGCACAGGCCGTCGAGTTCGCGAAGGAGAAGAACATCGCGATCTACGCGCGAGCGACAGCGTCTGCGCTTCCTGGACCGGATCCCGCGTCGGACGGGACCGTCGTTCGAAAGCACGCCCCACGGACACCGGGCACCGTTGCTGGCGTCGCGAGCGAGCGCGACGTGCTCGTCCTGCAGGGCGCCGGCGACAGCGCACAGCTGCTCGAGCTGCTCGACAGGCGCGAGGTGTCGGGCAAACAGTTGCACGTCGCCGGATTCGGCGCCGCAGGGGACGGCATGACGCTCGTGATTTCGCGCGAGAACTTGCACGACGAGGAGCGGCTGCGCCACGATCTTACGAGCCTCACGATCGATGCGCGCCTGATCGACAATCTGGGCGCTGTCAGCATCGTCGGCGCCGGCATCAATGCGAGTTATCGGAACGTGCGTCGGGGATACAACCGTCTTCGCGAGAACGGCATCATTCCGCAGGCGGTCGCGACGTCATCGTTCCGCGCGACATGGCTGACACCAAACCCGCAGCTCGACGTCGCTGTCCGCGCCTTGCATCACGAGTTCCTCGAACAGCCCCTGCCTCTGGTGCCCTGACCTAGGCAGGCCGCCGAAGAAAGACGGCCTCCCCAGGTCCTTCACAGCCGGGTCGGGGTCTGACCCTGTCTTCGATCAAATCCGCTCTCGATGGGCAGCGTCACCGTGACGATTGTGCCTCCCTCTGGCGGACACTCGAACTCGATGCCGCCGTTGTGCCGCTGGATCATTCGTTTTGCGGTTGGCAGGCCGAGGCCGGTGCCCCGGTGTTTCGTCGTGAAGAACGGCTCGAAAATCCTTTCGAGCGTCTCGATCGGAATGCCGGGTCCGTCGTCGGCGATCGACACGCGACAGAACTCCCGTTCCGCTGCGATCGTGATGTGTACGTGCCCGTCGTTGCTCGTGGCCTGAGCCGCGTTGAGGAGCAGATTCAGAAAGACGGTTCGAAGCTGCTCCGAATCGGCCTGGATCGTCGGGCGATCACCGGTCATCTCCAGGTTGACGCCCGCATTGGCCGGATCCTTCTGCAGCAGCGCGGCCGTTTCTTCCAGCAGATCTGCGAGCGCAACCGGAGCAATCCGCGGCTCCCGCGGCCTCGCGAAGACGAGCAGCTCGTGGACGATCTCGTTCAACGAATCGAGTCGGCCGACGATGTCGCCGATTACGGCGCGATCGCGGCTGCCTTCGGGCATGCGCCCGCTGATGACCTGCAGCGCGCCGCGAATGCCGGCCAGCGGATTCTTGACCTCGTGTGCCACGATGGCCGCCATCTCACCGAGCCTCGCGAGCGCCGCCTGATCGCTCAGCAGCGCCTCCGATCGTTTGCGCTCGCTGATGTCGTACCGAATGGCCATGTACTGCAAGGGGCGTCCGCTTTCATCGAGGAACGGAACGATTGTCGTATCGACCCAGTAGAGCGTTCCATCCTTTGCGCGATTCCTGAACTCGCCCCGCCAGATCCGGCCGCTCGCGATCGTCGTCCACAGCGCGCGGATGAACTCCTCGGAGTGATACCCGGAGTTCACGAGCCGGTGGTCGCGTCCGAGCAGCTCCTCTCTGGAGTATTTCGAGATCTCACAGACCTTGTCGTTGACGTAGCTGATCCGTCCCTGGATGTCGGTGATCTCCAGGATCGCCGCCTGATCGAGTGCGAAGGTCGTGTCCTCCAGGTCTTTCACCGATCGATCGAGCTCTCGCACGGTGCTGGCGTACTTCGTGACGAGCCATGCGGTCACCCAGAGACCGACCGTGGTCAGCGTTCTATTGACGAGGCCGTGCGTCGGATTGCCGCCGGGCGGCGACAAGGGAACATCCACGACGGTCAGCAGGGTCGCAACGCTTGCGAACCAGACGGGAAAGCCGCGCGTCTGCACGAACAGCCCGAGCAGGACGACGATCACGTAGAGCGCGGCGATCGTGACATCGATGGGACTCTGCAGATCAGCGATGAAGATGCCCGCCGTGATCAACGTCGCGGTCGCAATCAGCCGGTGATCGCTCCAACCCGCTACGGGGGAAGACCGGAAAGGCATCTGGATCGATGTTTGAAACGACGCGGCGGAAGCGGTGCGATGCTAGCGCGTTAGCCGCAAAATTCGCAATATTCTCAATGGATCTCGTCCCTTCTGCCGGGGAAAATTCCGCGGCACCGTCGAAATTTTCCTCAATGGCGTGTGTGCTCATTGTCGACGATGAACCGCTGATCCGCTGGTCGGTGGCCGAAAGCCTCGAGCCGGCGGGCCATGAGGTCCTCGAAGCCGGAACGGCGAAGGAGGCGCTTCAGAGCTTCGACCAAACGGCACAGCCCATCGACGTTGCGATCCTCGATCTGCGGCTGCCCGATTCGAGCGACCTCGGCCTGATGCGTCGAATCTGGGAAGTCGCACCGCAGTGCCGGATCATCCTGATGACGGCGTACGGAACGCCAGAGCTCCTGGACGAAGCGCTCCGGGCGGGCGCCCATGGCGTCCTCGACAAGCCATTCGACATGGCCCGCATGGTCAGCCTCGTCAACGACGCGCTCGCACAAAAGTAAGAAGTCCGAAGTGAGAAGCCCGAAGTAAAGGCACGAAGTTCTCGCTTCGTACTTCTTACTTGATATTTCTTACTTCGTACTTCGGACTTTCTTATAATCCCCGTTGTGTCGGCCACCATCCTGGTCGTTGACGATGAGCAGTTGATCCGCTGGTCGCTGGCAGAGCGATTGACCGGCGATGGGTACACGATCATCGAGGCGGGCACGGCGAAGGAAGCCGTTGCACACTGCGGCCCGGACATCGATCTCGTGCTCCTCGATTTCCGGTTGCCTGATGCCGACGGCCTCGTCGTCCTGAAGCAAATCAAGAGCCGCGAGCCTGACGTCCCGGTGATTCTCCTGACTGCGGTCTCGAGCGTCGAGACTGCGGTCGAGGCGATGAAACAGGGGGCCTACCACTACGCCAACAAGCCGTTCAATCTGGATGAAATCTCGGTGGTCGTCGCGAAGGCGCTCGAGACGACCGCGCTCAGACGCGAAGTCCGCGCGCTCCGCGCGACGCAATCCGAGCCCTACGCGTTCGGGCGGATCGTCGGCGATTCACCCGCGATGCAGTCGTTGCGCGCCTTGCTGCAACGGGTCGCAACCAGCCCCACGTCGACGGTGCTCCTCATGGGCGAGAGCGGTACCGGCAAGGATCTCGCGGCAAAGGTCATTCACTACTGCAGCGAGCGCGCCGCGAAGCCGTTCATGAACATCACGTGTTCGGCGCTGCCAGAGGCGCTCCTCGAGAGCGAGCTTTTCGGTCACGAGCGCGGCGCATTCACGGACGCACGACAGCAGAAGAGCGGCCTCCTCGAGTCGGCGGACGGTGGGACCGTGTTCCTCGACGAGATCGGCGAGATGGTGCCGGCCCTCCAGGCGAAGCTGCTGCGGTTCCTCGAGGAGAAGGCATTCAAGCGGATCGGCGCTGCCGGCGATGTTCGCGTCGACGTGCGAGTGATTGCCGCGACGAACCGCGAGCTCGAAGATGCCGTGAAGCAAGGACGCTTCCGCGAAGATCTCTTCTACCGTCTGAACGTGATGCAGATCGTTCTGCCGCCGCTTCGCGATCATGCGTCCGACGTGCCGCTCCTGACTGGGTACTACATCGATCAGTTCAATCGCGAGTTCCGGAAGCACGTGCGAGGAGTAACACCGGAAGCCGCCGAGCTTTTGCGTGGTTATCGGTGGCCCGGCAACAATCGCGAGCTGCGGAACGCCGTCGAGCGGGCGATGCTCCTGGCGGATACGGACCTGCTTGCGCCCGAGCACTTTCCGATGAGCGTTACGCGACGCTCGGGCCATCAGCTATTCGAGTTGCCCGACGACGGAGTGAGCCTCGAAGCCGTGGAGCGTGCGCTCGTGCTCCAGGCGCTCGAGCGAACGGGCTGGAACCACACCAAGGCCGCGGCGCTCCTCGATTTGAATCGCGATCAGATTCGGTACCGCGTCGAGAAATTCGGTCTCGAGAAGACCGCGTCCCACGAATGAGCGCTGCCGGCGCAATCGCAACAATCCTCTTCTTTTGTTTTGGGCTGCCGCTTCTCGCGAGATTACCTGTGTCAGGCATTGACCGGCTTTTTCCGCACGATGGTGCGGTCTGCCGTCCAGAACCGAAGTCGCGACGCGATGCTGAAGATCCTGAAATCGACGAAACTGAGCCTTGAAGCCGTCTCCGCGCGCTGACCGCACTTCACAGGAGACCAGGAGATCAGGAGACGATTTCTTGACAATCAAATCCTTCCTGAACTCCTGATCGCCTGTTGAGGGCCTTCTAGACTGGGATAATCCCCCTCCGGATTGCCTGTCGTACAGCCTCGGTGCGATTCGCGACCGACAGCTTGCCGCAGATCGACGCGACGTGGAACTTGACCGTCTGGTCGCTTATCCCGAGCTCGCCGGCGATGCGCTTGTTCGAGAGCCCGTCGGCAAGCAGCGCGAGCACCTCCATCTCGCGCGGCGTCAGCGGCTCGATGAGCCCATCGTCATCGTCGATTGCTTCTTCGGAAGTGCCCGGTGCGATGAGAATCGCATCCGCATCGAAACGCGCCCGCTGCGCCACCGCGATCGTCTCTACTTCGCCAACGATCTCGAGATCGGCCGGCAGTCGTGCGCGAAGGCGATTCCTTTCGACCGGCGTGCCGACGAGTACTACCCGCATGAGATCACGGTGGAAACGGAGATCACGGTGGGAACGGAGATCACGGACAAGTCGCTCACCGCGGCGCCACGGCGTTCACGGAGAGATCCGGATGATCTCCACCTTCTTCGCTAGCTCGGTCGCTTGCCCACCGTCACTGTCAGATCCTGGATCGTTCCGCCACGCAGCAGCCGCATCGGAATCGATCGGCCGACACGATCGCCGACCAGCAGATCGAGCAGTTCTTCCGGCGACTCTATCGGGCGACCGTCGAACGCCAGCAGGATGTCGCCAACGAGCAAACCGGCCTGTTCCGCTGGGCTTCCTGCCGTCACTCCCAGGATGAGCAGACCTTGTTCACGTCCGCCATCTTTTGCCTGTCGTTCCGCCAATCGTACTTGCTGACCGGCAACACCGAGGAATCCGCGCGTCGGCGACCCGTGTTGCAGGACGTCCGCAGCCGACTTCCACGCAATCGATGCGGGGATGACGACGCCGAGGCCGCGGATTTCGGCGGCAGTCGAAATCCCGATGATGCGACCCCCGGTGTCGACGAGTGCGCCTCCCGCGAAGCCGTCGTGCATCGGAGCGGTGACGCGAATGACTTCTTCAATCGAACGACGGCGACCGGTACTGAGCGGACCGCCGATCACCGCGACGATCCCCGCGCTAGCGGTGATCGCATTGCTCCATGATCGGGCCAGCGCGACGACGACGTGTCCGACGCGCGGACGCGCCTCGCCGTGCGGCGCCGGCGACGCGCCGAGATCTGCCACACGAAGCACGGCCAGTCCCGTTGCCGGATCCCATCCGGCAAGTTCGGCGCCGAGCGTCCGATCGTCGCTCGTGCGGACCTTCAGCTGGTCATCGCGTCCGAGCGCTCGCGCCGTCGTGACAACGACGTCTGTCGCGTAGACGACGCCGCTCGCGGGTCGTCGGCGTCCCTGGACCTGCACGACCTGAGGCGCGACGGTCGCGACGATATCCGCTAGTGCTTCCGAGAATGAGCCGAGTGTTGTTGTATCCATGCCCCGATTCTCGCGTCACGCCGGGTGCGACTGGATCACCCGAATGGGGAGAAACCGACAGGAACGCCATTGCCGCCTGACGCCGCCTTGCTGTGACGACTCGGGGAGACATTCCGCAACGATTGCCTGTCATTTTCGTAACCCGACGGCCTGAACGAAGTGTTATGGTGTCCCGATGGAGGCGAAATGCCCGCAACGGACTGCAGGATGGCGGCGCGGGCGCCGATAATGTGTTCACCTCGCCGCTCCGGTGGCCGTTCCGCGAGCTGACGCCCCCGGGTCAGGCGTTCGTTGATTGATGAACCCCATCGCGCCCATCGAGGCGCCGATCGAATTATTCCTTGTGCGGCCGTCTCAGGGCAGCGCCGCCAAGGCACCCCTGGCCAATTCGGCGCCACGCAGCCGGGCCGCGAAGGGTCAACCGCGCCACTCCGTCCTGGTGGTCGACGACGATGCGGATGTGCGCGAGCTGCTCGCGGCGGTGCTGAAATCCGAAGGGTACGGTGTCCTCACTGCGGAGAACGGCGCTGCCGCGCTGTCGGTCCTGCGCGAGACGCTGCCCGATCTCATCGTCCTCGATCTGATGATGCCGGTCATGAACGGGTGGGAGTTCCGGGAGACGCAGCGCGCGTACCCTGAGTACGCGGCTATTCCGGTCGTCTGCCTCTCTGGACATCACGCGGCGCACGCTCACGCCGCGGCGCTCGGGATCGCCGAGTGCATTCAGAAACCTCTCGACGTCGACTATCTCGTGGAGGTCGTCAGGCGTCTGTGCACGTGACTGCAGGCTTTGGGCCCATGGCTTTTGGTTTTGGCGTCGCCACGGATTGGCCCCAAGCCCAAAGCCTTCGGCCTCAAGCCAGGCTCACGTCAGATCGAGTTCTCCTCGTCCGATCAAGACCGACTTCCCCCCGACCCGCACCTTCGTTATTGCTGAATCGCTGCTCTCGATTGAAATGTGAATCCGGCTGGGGCGGCCCATCGCCACTCCCTGGAGGCTCAGGATCGTGCGGGCCTGTTCGGCGGTGACGACGCCATAGCGCAGCAGATAACATCCGAGCGGACCGGACGCGCTGCCGGTAGCCGGATCCTCAGGGATGCCGAAGCCAGGCGCGAGCATGCGGCTGTACACGGCTTCGTCTCCCGATCCGCGCTCCGTCGTGAAGAAGAACATCCCGCGCTCTTCGATCCCCGACTCGCGACACAATCGCGCCGTGGCTTTGCGATCGATCGCCACCGCATCCACCGCGGTGCGGCTGACGAGTGGCACGAACACGAACGGCACGCCGCACGAGACCTCCTGCGCCGGGAGCGACGCGACGAGGTCCTCCGTACTGGCGCCGATCGCGTCCGCCAGACCTCGACGGTCCGCGATCGTCGCGCCGAACGTCGGAAGGAGTTGTGTCATCCACGCGAACGTGAGGCCGCGCTCGTCCCACTCGAGCGAGACAGGGATCGGTCCCACGCCCAGCTCGAACACGAACTGATCGCGTCCCCTGGCGATCGTCCCCTCTGCTGCGAGCGCGAACGTGCTGCCGATCGTCGGGTGGCCTGCCATGGGGAGCTCGGTGTCTGGCGTGAAGATCCGCATGCGCACATCGCCCGGTCCTTCGCGCGGGAACATGAACGTGGATTCGGAGAAGTTCATCTCCGCCGCGATGCGCTGCATTTGCGCTGCGGTCAGACCGGCGGGCTCGGGGAAGACGGCAAGCTGATTGCCTTCCAGTGCGCGATCGGTGAAGACGTCCAGGTGGAGGTATCGATACTTCATCGTCTTGGTCTTTCGGCTCTGGGCTCTGGGCTCTGGGCTCTGGGCTCTGGGCTCTGGGCTCTGGGCTCTGGGCGAGTGTGTCAGTCATCTTCTGCACGACACAAGATGCATTTCGGCGTTGGTCCTTCTACGAATCGAATGGCGGCGCGGTACCAAACACCCCGCCGCTCTCACAGGAGGCCAGGAGGCAGCAGATCAACCAAAAACCTCCTTATCTCCTGGTCTCCTATGTAATTACCACTGCCGCTGGCAAGACCCGAGCCGAGCGACCGAGGCTACCGGCGGGCGTCGAAATTGGTATCCTCATCATCGATGGCAAAGCGAAAGAAGAAGGATTCGAGCGGTTCGCTGTTCGACGCAACGAACGGCGAGATCGTTGTGAAAACAGGCGACGATGGCAGCGGAGGCGGCGAACCGGATGCGGTGGCGCTGCACGAGGCGGCCCAGGCGCGATATCTGAACTATGCCCTCTCGGTCATCACGTCGCGCGCGCTCCCCGACGTGCGCGACGGGCTCAAGCCCGTCCAGCGCCGCATCCTGTTCACGATGTGGCAGCAGAACCTGACGGCCGACGCCAAGCACCGGAAGTGCGCCAAGGTCGTCGGTGACGTGATGGGCAACTATCACCCGCACGGTGACGCCGCACTTTACGAGACGCTGGTGCGCATGGCGCAGCCGTTCTCGTTGCGATACCCGCTGGTCGACGGGTCCGGCAACTTCGGTTCGCTCGACGGCGACAGTCCGGCGGCAATGCGCTACACGGAGTGCCGTCTCGCCCGCCTGAGCGACGAGATGCTCGGCGAGATCGATCAGACAACCGTGCACTTTCGACCGAACTATGACGGCACGAAGACCGAGCCGGTAGTGTTGCCTGCGCGTATTCCGAATCTCCTGATCAATGGTGCGACCGGCATTGCCGTCGGGATGGCGACCAACATCCCGCCGCACAACCTCAACGAAGTGTGCACGGCGCTCTTGAAGCTGCTGGACAACCCCGATCTGAGCAGCGTTCAGCTGTGTCGGTACATCAAAGGACCGGATTTTCCAACCGGCGGCCAGATGCTGAACTCATCGGAGGAGCTCAAGGAGATCTACAAGACCGGATCCGGCGCGATCAGACTTCGCGCGACATGGGAGGAGGGACCCGTCACGCGCGGAGGCAAGACGGTTTACATCACGAGCGTTCCCTACACCGTGAACAAGGCGACGCTCGTCGAGCGCATCGCCGAAGTCGCGTTGAGCCGCAAGCTGCCGCCGCTCGTCGACGTGAAGGATCTGTCGACCGAGGACGTGCGGATCGCACTCGAGCTGAAGAAGGACGCCGACGAGAAGATGGTGATGGCGTACCTCTTCAAGCACACGCCGCTCCAGAACAGCTTCATCGTCAATCTCACGTGTCTCGAGCCGGTTGAGTCGAACCCGGAAGTGGGTCGCCCGAACCGGATGAACCTACACGAGATGCTCTGGCACTTCCTCCATTTCCGTCTCGAGGTGGTGACCAAGCGGCTCGAGCACGAGCTCGATGCGCTGAAGACGCGCGTGCACATCCTCGAGGGCTTCGAGAAGGTTTTCGACGCGCTCGACGAGATTCTCAAGATCGTCCGCAAGTCGGAGGGAAAGCCCGACGCCGCGCAGCAGATCATCAAGCGCTTCGGCCTCGATGCCGAGCAGACCGACGCAATCCTCGAGCTGAAGATCTACCGGCTCGCCCGCCTCGAGATCCTGATCATCAAGAAGGAGCTCGAGGACAAACGGCGGCGCATCCGTCAGATCAACGCGCTGCTCAAGGACGAACCCGGCCGATGGGGCGTCGTTCGCGTCGAGATCGAAGAGATCCAGAAGAAGTACGGCGATCCGCGGCGCACCACGATCGCCACCGACGAAGGTGAGACCGAATACAGCGCGGAAGACTTCATCGTCGAAGAAGACAACGTCGTCCTCGTCTCGCGAGACGGCTGGGTGAAGCGTCAGAAGGAAGTGAAGGACGTGGCGGCGACGCGCGTTCGCGAAGGGGACGAGGTGCTCGCGGTTCTTCCGGGCAGCACCCGTGCATCAGTGGTGTTTTTCAGCAACTTCGGAGTCGCTTACGCGGCTCGCATCATCGACATCCCTGCATCGAGCGGGTACGGTGAGCCGATTCAGCGCTTCTTCAAGCTGAAGGACGGCGAGCGCATCGTGGCGGCGCTGAGCCTCGACCCACGCGTCGTCGGCGACATCAAACCTCGCAGGGAAGGAGAGACTCCGCCAGTCCACGCCGTCGCGGTGACGAGCGACGGCTACAGCATGCGGTTCAGCCTCGAGCCGTTCGCCGAGCCGAGCACGCGGGCGGGCCGCCGATTTGCGAGAACGGCGGAAGGAGCGGAGATCGTTGGCGCAGCCAAAGTCACAGGCGGCGAGGTTGTGATCGCCGCGACGCGTGAGGCTCGAGCGCTCCTGTGCAAGGTCGACGAGATCAACTTCCTGTCCGGCCCCGGCCGAGGTGTGATTCTGATCAAGCTGACGTCCGACGAGGACCGCGTCCTCGGCTTCATCGCCTCGAGCGGCGACCGCGACCTGCTGACGGTCGAAACCAGCCGCGGTGCCGAACAGACGATCAGCACAGCGAAGTACGAAGTCACCAGCCGCGGCGGCAAGGGGCGCGAGCTCCTGCAGCGCGGACAGTTCACGAAAATCGTCTGGGCGCTTCCCGAAGCGCCGCAATCCGGTGATTGACCAGATTGAAGGGCGGTCCCGGCCCCGACGGCGCGTCCGCCGCTTCATTCTCGTTCTGCTCGTCGCGATATTCATCGGGGGCAGGTCGGCGTTGTCGTACTACGTCGAGGCGTTGTGGTTTGCCTCGCTGGGGTACGCCGACGTGTTCTGGAAGACGCTGAACGTTCAGGGCCTCGTCTTTACGGTCTTCGCTGTCAGCACGTTCGTGATTCTGTATGGCGCGTACCTCTTCCTGAAGCCCGCGCACCTCGGTGACTTCGGCGCTGGTGTCATCCTCGTCAACGGCCGTCCGGTCAAGTTGCCGGTAGAGCCGGTCATGCGCATCGTCGCGCTGATCATTTCGCTCATCGTCGCGGTGGTGACGGGAGCGAGCATGATGGCTCAGTGGGCGACTTTCGGCCTCTGGTGGTATGGCAGCGAGGCGGCCGTGCCGGGCGCAGGTATGGCCGATCCGATCCTCGGCCGGCTCATTGGCTTCTACCTGTTCACTCTGCCCGCCTGGCAGCTCGTCGCGGCCTGGTTGATGACGCTGGCGGTGTTGTGCTGCGGTGCCGCCCTTTTCTTCTTCGTCGTTTCAGGCGGGCGCGCGCTGTTCTGGCAGGTGCGGCGCGGAGCCACGCAGCCGAACGCTCGCAACCTGGCGTTTGCGTGGGTCGCCGTCCTTCTGATGCTCGCGGTTCGCGTGTATCTCGCGCGCTTCGAGCGGTTGTTCGAAGCGCATACGATCTTCACGGGCGTCACGTACACCGATGCGCACGTGTGGCTGACAGGCTTGGTCGTTGTGGCCGTCGCTCTCGTCGGCGGTGCGATCTTCGCGGCGGCCACCGCGATTCGGACGCCACGCGTGCACTGGCTGCTCGCAGCGGCAGCACCGGCTGCAGTGTGTTATCTGGTCGTCGGAGTCATTGCGGCTTACGTCAGCGGGTTCATCGTCAAGCCGAACGAGCTCGTTCGGGAGCGTCCATACATCGCGCACAACATCGAGCTGACACGGCAGGCTTACGGATTGAACCGCGTCTCGCCCCGTCCGTTTCCTGCGGAGTCGAGTATCGAAGCAGCCGATCCGGCCAGCAACCAGGCGACGCTTCGGAACATCCGGCTCTGGGACTGGCGGGCGCTTCAGGACACACTCCGTCAGATTCAGGAGATCCGCACGTATTACGACTTCCCCGACATAGACATCGACCGTTACGCCATCGACGGCGAAATGCGTCAGGTCATGCTCGCGACGCGCGAGCTGAGCGTGCGAAAACTGCCCGAGAGCAGCCGCAACTGGATCAACGAGAAGCTCATTTACACGCACGGCTACGGCGTGACGATGAACCTGGTCAACGGCTTCACGCCCGAAGGATTGCCGGCGCTGATCCTCAGCAACATGCCCGTGCAGACCACGGTTCCGGAGCTGTCCGTGAAGCGCCCGGAGGTGTACTTCGGCGAGCTGACCGACACGGATGTCTACGTCAGGACGCGGCAGAAGGAGTTCAACTACCCGCAGGGAGAGACCAACAGCCTCACCTCCTACGAAGGCACTGGCGGGATCGTCCTTGGTGGATTCCTCCGCCGGATTCTCATCGCGCTCGATCGCGGAGACGTGACGAAGCTGCCGTTCAGCGACGACATAACGCCCGAGAGCAGGCTACTGATGCGGCGCACCGTCAACGATCGCGTCGCAACGCTCGCGCCGTTCCTTACGTTCGACGCCGATCCGTACATCGTCGTCGGGCACGACGGCCGCCTGTCGTGGATCGTTGACGCGTTCACCGTGTCGGACTCGTACCCGTATTCTCGCGCCTACCGCCTCCCCGGAAACAGGGGCGCGGTCAATTACATTCGTAACAGCGTCAAGGCCGTCGTCGACGCGTACGACGGCTCCACCGCGTTCTACGTCTTCGATCCCACCGATCCGGTCATCGCGGCGTACCGGGGCATGTTCCCCTCCCTTTTCAAGGACGCCGGGGCCATGCCGGCGGATTTGCGCGAACACGTGCGGTATCCGGAGCTGCTCCTCGAGCTGCAGGCGCAGGTGTACGGGCTCTACCACATGACGAGCCCCGAGGTGTTCTACAACCGCGAGGATCTCTGGACCGTGGCGGCCGAGGTCGGCATGAATCAGCGACAAGAGCAGACCGCGCAGCCGATCGAGCCGAATTTCGTGCTGATGACGCTCCCCGGCGAGAACAACGTCGAGTTCGTCGAAATCCTCCCGTTCACGCCGGCCAATCGCAACAATCTCATTGGATGGATCGCCGGCCGAAGCGACGAGCCGCATTATGGGGAGGTCGTCGTCTACGACTTCCCGAAGACGCGACTCGTGGACGGTCCGCTCCAGATCGAAGCGCGAATCGATCAGAACCCGCAGCTCTCGAGCCAGCTGTCACTGTGGAACCAGGAAGGCTCGCGCGTCAGGCGCGGGGCGCTGCTCGTCATTCCGATCGGGCGCGCCTTGCTCTACGCGGAGCCGATCTACCTTCAGGCCGAACGAAGCCCGATGCCGGAGCTGCGGCTCGTGGTGCTCGCCTTGCAGGATCGGTTGGGGTACGGCCCGACGTTCGAGGCGGCGCTGACATCGTTGTTCGGTGCGGCAGCGTCGTCGACGACCGCCGCGAGTAGCGCGGCCGCCCCTGCTCCTCGCGCGCCGACGCCTCCGGAGGCTCCGCCGGAAGTCGACGTGCTCATCTCCGAGGCGGCCAGGGATCTCGCCGACTACCAGCGGCTCACTGCTGAAGGAAAGCTCGGAGAGGCCGGGCAGAAGCTGGAACACCTGAAGCGCACGCTGGAGGAGCTGAGCAAGAAAAAGCGGTGAGGCGAGGGAAACACCGGAGAACCGGAACAGGCTCGTCTCGGTTTTCATATAGAGTCTTGCCAGCATGAGTGTCACAACTGCGGTTGTCCACGCCCTCTTCATCGGCGTTATCGCGGGCCTGCGCGCGATGACCGCGCCGGCGGCAGTCAGCTGGGCGGCACGAGCCGGGTGGCTGAAGGTGGCGCCGACCGGTCTCGCCTTTCTCGGATATGCCTTCACGCCGTGGATCTTCACGGCGCTGGCGCTCGGCGAGCTCGTCACCGATCAGTTGCCATCGACGCCGAGCCGGACCGTGCCGATCCAGTTCGGTACGCGCATCCTCATGGGTGCGCTGTCAGGCGCCGCCATCGGGGCTGGCAGCGGCGCCCTCATCATGGGGCTCATCGCCGGCATCGGCGGTGCCGTGATTGGAACCCTCGGCGGACGCGCCGTCAGGGCACGCCTGTCGTCGGCGTTCGGCAAGGATCGTCCTGCCGCTTTCATCGAGGATGCGATTGCCATCGGAGGCGCATATCTGATCATGGTGGCCATGTCGTGACGCGCTTCGACGCGATCATCATCGGTGCAGGGCAGGCTGGACCGCCGCTCGCAGCTCGCCTCGCGAACGCCCTGCGCTGATCATCCGCCGGCACGGCCAATATCGATCTGGTTCGACGAGGTATGGATTCCGAGACAACACCACTGCCTACGATGCGATGTACATCGCGCTTGCGGAGGCGCTCGACGCTCTGCCCGTCCGCGATCGGCGGCTCGCCGCCGCGGCAGGGCACTCCGCCCGGATCGGGGTTATCCGCTGAGCGACGTGATCCGTCGATCAGGGGCGGCTGACTCGAGGGCCGAGGTATCTGAGGCGATCGAGGTTCCCGTGAAAGTAGATGCGATGAATGCGATCGTCGGCGACCACGAGCAGAAGCGCCGCGAACGGGCCGCTCTCGTCATAGAGGACGAGCGCCGGCTGACCATTGAGCTCGTGAGTCTCGCCGTCCAGCCGGACTCTGCGCGTTGTCGCGGTGATGAACGCCGCGATCCGAGCCGCACCGTGGAGCGGCGCCTGCAGGTTGCGAATCCCTCCGACCCGTCGACCCTCCTCGCCGCCGTCCGTGACCAGGACGGCGTCCTCCGCGAGCAGTGCGACGAGCGCGTCGAGATCGCCCGATGTGGCGGCGTTCGTAAATGCCGCGAGCAGCCGCGCATGCGAGTCGCGTGAAGCAGAAAAGAATCGCTTCTCAGTCGCGACGTTCTGTCTGGCGCGCTCGAGGAGCTTTCGGCAGGCCGCCTCGGTTTTGCCGACGACCGCGGCGATGTCGTGGTAGTCGAAATCGAACACGTCTCGAAGGAGCAGGACGGCGCGCTCGGCCGGCGTCAGCCGCTGCAGCACGACCAGGAAGGCCATCGAGACGTGGTCGAGCATGTCCAGACGGCCGAGGCCACCCTGGTCGAGGTCCACCGGTTCCGGCAGTCGATCGCTCCGACTCTCCTCCCGCCGCGCTCGCGCCGACTCCAGCTCGTTGAAGCATAGGCGCGTGACGAGCGTCACGAGGTACGCCCGTGGGGACGTGACGTCGACCTGTCGGCCGTCCCACCGCAGCCACGCTTCCTGGACGACGTCTTCGGCGCGCCCGAGGTCGCCGAGCATCCGGTACGCGTGCGCCACGAGGAGCGCACGGTGAGTTTCGAAGACAGCGAGGTCGTCGGTGGAGCGAGGCATCAGAACGGATCGACTCTCGTCACTGCGAGGCCGTCGAGGAGGACACGCGGCCCCGATCCACAGCAGATGATTGCATCCACGATGCCGCACCCAATCCGCGCCCCAACCCGACGATCTCGCCGACGTGCGTTCGCCGCTCCACGGCATCGAGCATGAACGCCGCGACCGATCGAAACGACATGATCAAGCTGCCAGGCGGCAGCGCACCCGACACCGCGCGAAAGCTCGAGCTGGACGCCTTCGTCAGTCGGGGCGGTCGCGCAATCGTCCAATCGAGGCCGCTCGCTTTCACGAGGTCTTCCATGGCGCGGAGGTCGCGAACGTGGTGTCTTGCAAACCATCGAAAAAAGGCGAAGAGCGGCCCCTTCTCCGGGAACAGCAAGGCAGCGGACACGACAGCAAGACGACGAATACCGGTCCGGGCCATCGCCTCGACCGTGGCGCGGGCGCAGTCCGTGAGCAGCGTGCTCGGTCGAAGGAAATCCCTCGCGTGCGGGCCGATCGCGGACAGCACTGCGTCGTGGCCAGCCAGCGCCGCCGCAATCGCTTCCGACCGGCGCGGATCGCCCTGGATAATCGTCAACGAACGGTCAGCCGCGAGCTTCTGAGGCGACCGGACAAAGGCCGTGACGTGGTGGCCTCGCTTGCGGGCGAGGTCGAGAATCTCGGATCCGGTCCGTCCGGTCGCGCCTATCACGAATAGTCTCATACTCGTATGACCGGATAGCCTCGCGCGTTGTGACGCGGACCAGACTCAGCTATGGCCGGAACGCTCGAGTCCCGGAGATGCCGCGGTACATCTGGCGGCGGCGTCGACGAGGAGTACGAACCGTTCGCGATCTTTCTCCAGGCACTTGTGTACGATTCAGCACGACCGACATGCTGGGAAAGACGACGCGAGGAATGGCGGCGCTACTTGCGGTCCAGAGGCTTGGGTTTCACCGCGTTCGACAGCGCCAGACGATTGGCGCGCGTGATGTAGCTGATCTGCAGGTCGTACCCGTTGGGCGTGTCCGTGTGATAGCTCTTGAACGCCGCGTCGTGAATGTCATCGGGCACCCACTTGCCCTCCGACGAGAGATGCCTGCTCGACGTATCGATGTGTGCGCTCAGCCCGCGTGTTTCGAGCGCCGTCATGACGCCGTCCGTGTCCTACGGTTGGATGCCGAACGAGATGTGATCGACTCGGGCGCCTCGACGGCCGCCAGTCTTTCCGAAGTCGGGGTCGAGCGGATTGCCACCGCGGATGATGATGTCTCCCACGTCACCAATCAGACACTCATTCTGGCTGCCCTCGTCGTACGTCGGCGTCCACCCCAGGAGGTTCGTGTAAAAGGACACGCTCTCCTTGTAGTTGGTCACCGTAAACGAGAGGTGATCCAGCCACATGGTCTTCCATCCCGTTGATCCGAAGGGCAACGGCACGGACAGTTTGCGTTCGAGGGCGTCCGACGCGCTCTCGCGAAGCCGTTGCCATTGCTGTGTGTTCATCCGGATGCCTTCTGCGGTGGCGGGATGACCATGCGCCGGAGCAGGTCGGCAAACCGCGGGTATGTTTTCTCCCCTTCTCCCGTTCTCCTGTTGGTCCCGCTCCCGTTTTCCCTGCCCGAAACACCTGTCATAATGTCGCCGCCATGCTGAGTCCAACCATCGTCGTCATCCTTGCTGCGACGCTCTCGGCGGGGCCGCCCGAAGAATGGAGCCGGTTCCGCGGCCCCAACGGTTCCGGCCTCTCGACGACAACAGGGCTCCCCACCGAGTTCGGGCCCTCGTTGAACGTCCTCTGGAAGACCGAGCTGCCGCAGGGATTCTCGTCGCCCGTGGTTTCAGGCGACCGAATCTTCCTGACCGGCTTCAAGGACGAGAAGCTCTGGACGATGGCGGTCGATCGAAGGAGCGGAAAGATTCTCTGGCAGAACCAGGCGCCGCGCGATCGCGTCGAGAAGCTCGACTCGCGGAATCATCCCGCGTCGCCCAGTGCAGCCACCGACGGGAATGTCGTCGCGTTCTTCTTCGCGGATTACGGCCTGCTGGCGTACGACGTCAATGGAACGGAGCTGTGGCGGAAGGCGCTCGGACCTTTCAACAACGTCTACGGCATGGGTGCGTCGCCGTTCATCGTCGACGACCTGGTAGTCCTCAACTGCGATCAGAATCTCGGCTCGTTCATCGTCGCATTCGACAAGAAGACGGGGAAGGAACGATGGCGAACGCCGCGCCCGGAAGCGCACAGCGGCCATTCGACGCCGATTGTCTACAAGCCGCCAGAGGGTGGCACGCAGATCATCGTCCCCGGATCGTTCCTCCTCATCGCGTATGACGCGAAAGACGGCACGCGCGTGTGGTGGGTGAGGGGCCTGTCGTTCGAATTGAAATCGGTGCCCGTGATCGATGGAGACACGCTCTACATCAACGGGTTCGGGTCGGCGGACAACGATCCCGGCCGCCACGTCGACGTGGCGCCTGCCTCCGACGTGTTTCCGAAGAGCGACACCAATGGTGATGGCAAGCTGTCGGAGGCCGAACTGCCCAATCCACGTGTGAAGGCGATCCTGCAATTCATCGATCTGGACGGCGACAAATCCCTCAGCCGCGAGGAATGGGATTACTACAAGGCGACCGCCGATTCCGAGAACGGGATGCTCGCAATTCGCCTCGGCGGCAAGGGGGACATGACGGACAAGGCGGTGCGGTGGAAGTATCAACGATCGGTTCCGCAGCTTCCGTCGCCTCTCATCTACCACGACGTGCTGTACATGGTGAACGACGGCGGGATTGTCACGAGCCTGAAGCCGGATACGGGCGAAGTGATCCAGCAGGGACGATTGAAGGGCGCGATCGATCGGTATTACGCATCGCCCGTTGCCGGCGACGGGAAGCTCTACATGGCGAGCGAGAAGGGAAAGGTCGCGGTGCTCAAACCAGACGGCAGCCTCGAGCCGATTGCCGTCAACGATCTGCAGGACGACATCTACGCTACCCCTGCGCTGGTGGATGGTCGGATCTATCTGCGAACCCGCAGCACGCTGTACTGCTTCGGGCAGCTGGGGAAGTAACAAGAGGTCAAGAGACCAGGGGAAGTGATGGTTTCTCCTGACCTCTTGATCTCCTGTTGAGAGGACGTCCGGTTCAGACAGATGTCAACTGAAGCGGTATACCTCGCGGACGTGCGCGCTCAATTCGCGAAGCTGAAGGAGCTCGCGGAGAAGGCCTTGGCGCAGGTGCGGGACGACGAGCTCAACGTGTCGCTCGACGCGGAGGCCAACAGCATCGCGGTGATCACGAAGCACATGGCCGGCAACCTCCGCTCGCGCTTCACGGATTTCCTCACGACTGACGGCGAGAAGCCGGATCGCAATCGCGACGGCGAGTTCGAGATTCCAGGCCAGCCGGATCGCGCGGCGGCGATGGCGCATTGGGAGCAAGGGTGGTCGATCCTCTTCGCCACGCTCGACGGGCTCACGCCCGGCGACCTTCAGAAGGACGTCTTGGTTCGCGGTGAGCGCCTCTCTGTCGTGCAGGCGCTCAATCGCCAGATGACCCATCACGCCTACCACGTGGGTCAGATCGTCTTTCTCGCCAAACATTTGCGATCGGGTGAGTGGAAGACGCTGAGCATTCCCAGGCGGCGACAAACATAAACACGCGGAGCGCGGAGCTTGAGCTCCGCGTCCTAAAGCTCCCAGCCCAACGACGCAGCGCGAAAGCGCCGCGCTCCGTGTGTCGCTCTGTTCACGAAGGCCCACGACCGGGTAAACCTGGAGGCATGATATATCGTCTAACGATACGTTTATGTCCAAGGCCCATCGACGCGCCTCGAAGCCGCTCTCGTTACCCGTGTTGCACATCATGCTCGCGCTGGCGGAAGGCGCGAAGCACGGCTATTCGATCAAACAGGAAGTCGAGCAGCGCACCGACGGGGCCATTCGGCTCGGGCCCGGGACGCTCTACGAGGCGATTCAACGGCTCGAGCGGAGCGGTCTGATCGAAGAGACCGACGCGTTCGAGCCGACCAACGGGCAGGAAGCCCAGCGGCGGTACTACCGGTTGACCGACGAGGGATGGCGCACGCTGCAAATCGAGATTCGGCAGCTCGGCCATGTCGTCGATGCAGCGCGGGCGAATCGACGGCTGCGTCTGAGGCCCGAGTGAGCGAACGAGCGCAGCGAGAGAGCCGCCCCGCACCCCCCGCGCAGAAGACGCGCGGCGGGGACCCCGCCGGAGCGGAGCGGGGCAAGAGGGCCTCCGCGAGCGATGGCGCAAGGGGGCTACGGGGGACGAAGTCCCCCGGAGAATGATGAGCCACCTGTATCGCGTGCTGCTGGTGCTGTATCCCGCAGACTTCCGGCGAGCGTTCGGCGCCGAAATGGTCGCCGCCTTTGAGCTGGATTTGACGATCGCTCGCCGCCGCGGATTTCGTGCGCTGGTG
Organism: Acidobacteriota bacterium; assembly: GCA_046727175.1. Lineage (GTDB taxonomy): Bacteria > Acidobacteriota > Vicinamibacteria > Vicinamibacterales > 2-12-FULL-66-21 > JBKPCD01. Next base: position 26,773 of record JBKPCD010000270.1, read on the forward strand.
GCGTTCTGGGTGTTTATGGGCCGCGACGTCATCGGAAGTGCGATCCGGCTGCGCGTCGGTCCGATTCTGGGCGGTCTCACGTCGCGCGCCGACGTGCCGCAGCTTCCACCACGAAACAAGAGGAGCGAAATGGACATTCTGCTGCAGGACGTGAAATTCGCGATCCGTCAGTTCGTCGGCAGACCGGCCTTCACTGCGGTTGCCGTGATCTCGCTCGCGCTCGCCATTGGTGGAAACAGCCTGATGTACGGCCTGATCGACGGGCTCGTCGTTCACCCGTTTCCGTATCCAGATCCCGATCGATTCGTCGCCGTCGGCGTGAGCTTCCCCAAAGTCGCAGCGCACACGAACTTCATCGAGGTGCTCTCCCCCGCGGAATACGCCGACATCCGCGGCGCCAGTGCGTTCGCGAGCACGGCGGCGTTCGATCTTGGCAACCGCAACGTGTCAGGCGGCGACGTCCCCGAGCGTGTGTTTACCGCGCTGCTCCTGGATGATCTCTTTCCCGTGATCGGCCTGAAGCCGGCAATCGGGCGGGGATTTACTCGCGAGGAACTGACATCACCCGGCGCACCAGTCGCCATCATCAGCCATCGTCTGTGGCAGACGCGCTTCGGCGGCGATCCGCAGATCCTCAATGGGACGATTCACGTCGGAGGGCTCGCCGGCTCGATCGTCGGTGTGATGCCACCAGGTCTCCTCCTGCTTGGTACGGATCTGTGGCTGCCGTGGGGCGGCAATACGTCGGAGGTCCCGCGGAACGTTCGTCAGTTCAGCATCGTCGGCCGATTGAAGCCGCAGGCGACGATTCAACAGGCGAATTCGGAGCTCGCTGCGATTGCGAGTCGCACGGCACAGGCGGAATCGTCGCAATACAAAGAGTACGAGGGGTGGCGGCTGACCGCGACGCCGTGGGCAGCCGCGCTCATGCGCGACGTGCGTGGCGCTGCGTTCATGCTGCTGGGCGCCGTAGCGTTCGTGCTGCTCATCGCGTGTGCGAACCTGACGAACCTGTTCCTGGCGCGATCGACATCACGCCAGCGCGAGCTGGCCGTCCGGCTCGCGCTCGGCGCCGCGCGATGGCGGCTCGCGCGGCAACTGCTGACCGAAAGCCTGATCCTCGCGATTGCAGGAACCGCTGGCGGTCTCGTCATTGCGTACTTCGGGTTGGAGTCGGCGACCATTCTGATCCCGCCGCAATTCCGCACGCTCGGCCTTCAGACGGCCATCAACGTGCGCGTGCTCCTCTGGAGTCTCGGCCTTGCCTTGGCATCCGCCGTCCTCGTGGCCGTTTTGCCGGCATTTCACGCGACGCGCACGGATCCTCATGACTCGTTGACGGCGGATGGCCGCGCCGGCGCGGCGCGAGGGGGGCAGCGACTTCGGCACGTCCTCGTCGTTGCCGAGATCGCGCTCTCGGTTGCGCTGTTTCTCGGCGCCGCGTTGTTCATTCGGAGCGTTTCGAACATCAGGAACGTCGATCCAGGTTTCGATCCGCGCGGCGTACTGACGATGAGGCTGACGCTGCCGAGCAACGTGTATCAATCGGGTGAAGCCATCACGACATTCTTCGAGCAGCTGATCGAACGAGCGCAGGCGATACCCGGTGTGGCCTCGGTTGCCATGGCCTCTCAATATCCACCGCAGGAAGCGTTCACGGGTCAGATCGAGGTGGAAGGGATGCCGGCAACCGGCACGACGCTGCCGACAGCGCGAACGACGATTGCGTCGCGCGATTATTTCAAGACGCTTCGGATTCCGGTCGTCAGGGGACGTACGTTCGATGCGCGCGATCGTCGTGACTCGCCGCGGGTGATTGTCGTGAACCAGGAGTTCGC
>JBKPCD010000271.1:0-8519 GCA_046727175.1 Acidobacteriota bacterium
CTGGACAATTGTCCCCGCGGCGCCATCACGAGGCCGATGGCTCCATTGACGAGTGCGGGCTGCACGACCCTCGCCATGTGCCCATAGGCGACCGCTCCTTTCGCCCAAACCGCCGCACCGCGGACCTCGGCCGGCGCGCCGGACGGGACCATATCCGTACGAACCACGAGATCCGGATCGAGGACGGCGAGCAGGCCTTCGAAATCGCCGCCGCGTAATGCGGTAAGAAAGGCCTCGACGACTTCGCGCTGCCGCACGAGATCGGGGTCGGGCGCCGCGGCGCCGCCGCGCACGCGCCGTCGCGCACGGCTGGCGAGCTGCCGCGTCGCCTCTGCGGAACGACCGACGATCGGCGCGATCTCCTCGAACGGCACGGCGAACATGTCGTGCAGCACGAAGGCGACGCGTTCCGCCGGTGTCAGCCGGTCGAGCACGACGAGCAGCGCGAGCCCGACCGAGTCCGCGAGGAGCGCTTCCTGCTTGGGGCTGCTCCCCTGCGTGCCCGTCGCGACCGGCTCATGCGCGTCCGGCGCGAACGGCTCCTCGCGCCGCGAGGTGCGCGACCGCAGCATGTCGAGGCACACGCGCGCGACGACCGTGGTCAGCCATCCGCCAAGGTTGTCGATCTCCGCGCTGTCGGCGCGGCTGAGCCGCAGCCACGCTTCCTGCACGGCGTCGTCCACCTCGCTCAGCGAGCCGAGCATCCGGTACGCCACCGCGCGCAGGTGGGTTCGGTGCTCTTCGAACCGCTCAGCCAGATACTCGCGTTCGTTCATCGGTCACACTTCCTCGTCGCCTTCCGTCATACCCCTGACGGTCGAACGGCACGAAACGTGACGACGGCAAATAAATAAAGCCGCACGTGCGTGTCAGGACGCTCGGAGTCAAGGACATCAACCGGGCGGAGGAACGTATGGTGCCCCACGAGGACAATCGGTCTTACCGGAGGTGTTGCGGAACTGGCATGTGGCTGGTCTTCTACTCGGTGATCTGCTCGCCAACGCCGGCACGGGAATGCTCATCGTGGCGATGCCCGTGCAGACCCTTTCGATCCACGGCAGTATGCCGAAGGCCATCGCCATCGGGCTGGTCGAGGCGGCGCCGTTCGTCCTCTCCACGATCCTGGCATTGGCAATCGGACTGGGACGCATCAGGGTACCGCCCCGAACCCTCCTGATCGCCGACTGTGTGCTGCGGTCGCTGACGCTCGCCACCGTTGGCATCCTGGCCGTCACCGGCCGGCTGACATTGCCGATCCTGATTGCGGGTCTGCTCTTCGGTGCTGCCTTCCGGATGGCCGGATCGAGCAGCCGTCGCCTGCTGGCCACGTCCCTGGCCGGCGATACGGGCCGGTTCGCCGTCAACGGGCTGCTCGGGCTGAATGCCACCTTCGCGCTCTACATCGCCGGGCCGGTCCTGGGCGGCGTCATCGTCGCGTCGACCAATGCAGGCGTCGCACTTTTCTTCGACGCGTTCGGTGCCTTGATCCTGCTCACCGCCGTTCTGATGTCCGTTCCCCGGGCCGCCACAGACCCTGACGCGCTTCGTCGTCCACAGTCCCACCAATCCGGTTGGCGGATCCTGCGTCGCCGGCCGGTTGCTGCGCGTTTGCTGATCGTGGAGTTCTTCTTCAACTTCTTCTACATGCCGATCGAGGTCGCGCTGCCCCTGTACGTACGCGAGACGCTGGATGCCGGCGCCTCCGCCCTGGGTCTCACGTGGGGTGCGCTAGGGGTTGGCGCGTTCGTCGGCGCCGCCTCGGTGAATCAGCTGCGACACCTTCCGCAGCGTCATCTACTGATCGCGATCATCGGTCTTTGGGCAATGTGCCCGATCGCACTGGCAGTCGTCGACAATCTGACGCTTGCGATGATCGTGTTTGGTCTGGGCGGCCTGGTGTGGGCGCCGTTCAACCCCGTCGCGTACAGCTTCCTCCAGTCTGGGCTCGCGCCTGACGAACAGCAGCAGGTCGTCACGCTCTGGACCACCGGCTCCATGGTCGCCGCCCCGCTTGGCCTGATGGCAGGCGGACCACTCATCGAACTGGCCGGAAGCACCGGAGGCCTCGCTTTGTCCGGTGTACTGACGCTGTTGTTGCTTCCGATTGCGGCCCTGGCCGTTCTCGGGCGCCCGCCCGCGTCGGTCACACTTCCTCATCACGTTTCGTCATGGTAGTAACGCGGCAGCGCCGGTTCCAAGGTGCGAGCGAGCATTGCGAGCGAGCCACGCGATCGGAGCTCGCCGGCGACGCGGCGCGGGAGTGCGGGTTTAGGGGAGTCCGCGGGGCGAACCCCCTCGGATAAGACTGGAGTAAACCGATGAAGATCAAACTGACCAGCGTGCACGTCGACGATCAGGCGAAGGCTCTGCGCTTCTATACCGACGTCCTGGGCTTTGTGAAGAAGGCTGACTTCAGCCAGGGGCCGTTTCGCTGGCTCACCGTCGTCTCATCAGAGGACCCGGACGGCACGGAGCTGCAGCTGGCGCTCAACGACAAGCCGGCGGCCAAAACCTACCAGCAGGCGATGTTCCAGCAAAGCCAGCCCGCCGCCATGTTCTTCACCGACGACGTGCAGGCCGAATACGAACGCATGAAAGGGCGCGCCGAGTTCACCATGCCCCCAACGGACGTCACCCATTCCAAGATCGCCATGCTGAACGACACCTGCGGCAATCTCATTCAGGTCACGCAGCTGAAGCGCTCGTAGGCGGACGGTCACATTCAGCCTGTGGGAGTCTGCCGGCTTTGATATGACGAAGGCCATCATGGCAGCCGGCGCTCACGCCTGCTGGCGGAATCCGGACCCGGTCATCCTGCATCGACTATTACGAAGCTTCTTGGCTTCCACGCGCGACGCGCGCTTCGACGGACGGCAGCGATTCGATTAATCTGTATTTGGGAACTGCCATGGACGAGCCTGAAGGTTCCGGCAAAGCCGCGTTCGAGGTATCCAAGGGCCCGCAGCGGGTCGACGTCTTGAGCGAAGAGACCGTCGCACGATTGCTCGATCCGGGGGAGCTCCTTCGTGAGTTGGAAGTGTCGTTCGGTGCGCTGGCGCGCGGTGAGGTCCAGTGCCCGCCGCGGCCCCAAATCTCGATTCCGGGCCGCGGATTCTCGCTCGCGATGGCGGCCTGGCAGTCCGGCATGCAGATCTGCGTCAAGGTCGTGAACGTGGTCGACGGCAATCTTCTGCGCGGCCTGCCGAACCACCTCGCGATCGTGAATCTGTTCGATCCCGAGACCGGCGCTGTCACCTGTGTCACGGAAGCGACCTACATCACCGCGATTCGTACGGCGGCGGCGGCAGTCCTCTCGCACAAGCTGCTGTCGCGCCCCGAGAGCCGCGTCGCGACGATCCTGGGTGCCGGCGTTCAGGCTCGCGAGCACCTTCGGCTCCTGCCGCTCGTTCGAGATCTCGACGAGATCCAAATCTGGTCGCTCGAGTTCGAACACGCGGAGCGCCTGGCCCAGGTCTCGACGAAGGCGCACGCCGTACGCCATGTGGAACACGCAATTCGGCGCTCTGATATCGTCTGCCTCGCGACGCACTCGCCGACGCCAGTGATAGACGCCGGTTGGGTGAAACCAGGTACGCACGTGTCGTCGGTTGGCTATCATCCGCCTTCCGGCGAGCTGCCCGAGGCGCTCGCCCGGGACCACCGCTTGTTCGTCGAGACGATGGATGCGTTCGCGCCGCCGCCCGTCGGATGTGCCGAGTTGACGAACGTCGGACTATCCCGCGCGGCGACGCTCGGCGAGGTTGTGAATGATCCGGCGCGAGGGCGTCTCGATGAATCCGAGACGACGGTCTACAAAGCCATGGGCATCGCGATGGAAGACATGGTCGCTGCGAACCTTGCGTATCGCGCCGCGCAGCGGTCCGGAGCCGGTATAGTCGTCGGCTGGTAGCCTGCGGCTCGCGCTTCGACACCTTGGTCTCCATCGGGGTCGATGATTTCAGGGCCCCGATGACCACCTGATCGGCGTCTCGCAGCAGCACATCGATAAGCTCGAAGCCGGCTCGTTCGAGCAAGCGGATCCATCCCGCGACCGACATGTCGTCTCCGATGCGATTGGCATGGCGCGGGCCCAGGAGCGTTGTGTGGTCATACCCGAGAAGTTCGTTGGCCCTCGACCAGAACCGCTCCCAATTCTCGCGCGTGTAGCGAGGAGGCTGCCCGGCTTTCCACTCTTCGAATCCAGCCACGAACGGTGTCTCAGGACAGGCGGGCTCTGCGAGCAGGAATAGCCCGCCGCCCCTTAGCGTCCCGTGAACGTCCTCAACCAGTCGCGCCGCGCGCTCCGCGTCGAACCAATGAAGGGCGCTGACCGTCGCCACGACATCGTAGTTGCCTGGAAGCTCGTCGAGCCAGCCATCGTCCACCAGGTTTCTCACGACAAGCGTTCCCGGTACGCGACCCCGCTGATTGACGGCTCTGCAGATCGACGTGAGGAACGGGTCTCGATCGATGCCGTCGATGTGCGCCTTCGGGTAGATCTGCCGGATGGCTCTGCCGACATCCCCGGGCCCACAACAGAGATCCAGCGCGCGAATGGCCTGGCCGCGCGGAAAAGGAATCGCCAACGCGATCAGCTCGAGGTCTTTGGGCTTCGAGGCGCCTTGCTCGGCCCACCACAACTCCAGCAGTTCGTCGATGTGGATATGAATTCGCGCGTCGATCTCGACCTGGCTGATCGGCGGGGACTGCATCTCGTCTGCCTCCTGGTTTCTGCAGGATCTATAGCCAGGGCGACGGCCGTCCGTATTGTATTTTTTTGATTGTGCGGACACTCAGGTCAGAAAGGACACGTGGCGCAGGAAGGCCTCGGGTGTACTGCCGGCGAACTCCTGGAAATCCTTGATGAGATGCGCCTGGTCGAAGTATCCACAGTCGGCCGCCAGGTCGGCCCACTGAATCGCACCCACGGGTCGATCTTCAGGTTGCTTGCCCTCGATATACGGTTTGCCCGCAGGCCCGTTGGCTCGCGTCCGGCTCAGCCGGTCGAGCGAGCGAACGGCGCGATTGAAGCGCAGCAGCCTTGCGATCGTCTTGGGTGGAAACCCCACGCAGGTCCGGAATCTCGCAATCAGCGTGCGGTGGCTGCAGTCCATTTCGGAGGCGAGTGAACCGAGCGCGATGCGGCCGTCCGTGGCCACGAGCCTGCGCCACGCCAAGCCGATGGAAGCTGGTATCTCTGCATCAGCGACGCGCTCGGCGATCAGCGATTCCATCGCAGTGAACCGATCGGTCCAGCTTCCTGCGACGACGATACGACTCACCAGCACGCGCGCCAGGGCTGGATCGATCAGTTCGAGATCGACTGCCTCGTTTGCGATCGAGTGCATTGGGAGCCCGAGGAAAAGATGCGCCCCCATGGGCGTGAATCGCACGACCATGAAGTGCCGCTCTCCCACCGCCGTGGTGAGTTGATGTCGGTTATGCAGGCCGACGACCCAGACACCGTCGCGCGCGGTCCATTCCCCAGAGCCCACGGCATCCAAGCGTCGATGCGGCGCACCGAAATTCAGAAGAAGGGGGACGTCGCTCGAGGGGACGTGACGCTCCTGAACCGCTATGCGAAGGTGGCTGGAACTGGCGAAGTAGCCATGGACGTAGGCGCGAAGGCGAGGATCAGCGAGTCGTTGCGCTGTCTGCCATCGGCCCAGTTCGGATATGTGTTCGCCGGCTTCCATGCGCGACATTACTTCTCGACTTTAACGTACCGCAGAAATCGCGCGGGACGATCGCGAGGGCCAAAGCGCATGACTGTTCGCACAACCGCGTCGACTCAAGTCCGGCTCTGCCTTCCGAATAGACGCGTTCACTCATCTGCTGGCCACCATCGGTCCCGAAGAACACGCCACGTGCCGTCCTCGCGAAGGCCTAGGCCTGTTTCGACTGCGGGACTGCGTTTTCAAAGATGTACCGCTGGATCGTCGGCCCCAGCCAGCTCACCAGGGTGGCTCGCGTCGCTCGCACCACGGGTGGCAGTTTGAGGACATAACGACACAACGCCAGACCGAGCATCTGGGTCGCGATCAGGCCGGCACGCACCGCCGCGCGGTCGCGTGGTTCTCCTCGCAGACGGCTGACGAGGGACACGAGCTGTGTGGCGAAAATCGCTCGCATTCGCTCGGCGGCCGGCTCGTTCGTGGCGGCCGTCCGCAGCAGGGCCATCAGGGTCTCGTCGCCTTCCCACCGATCGAAGAAGTGCTCCACGAGCGCGGCACCGACGCCGAGTTCCGAAGACCGCTCAGATCGGGCAGGCGCAGGTCGAACTCCGCGGCGGCGGCGAACAGGTTCTGCTTGCTGCCGAAGTAGCGAATCACCAGCGGCGGGTCGATTCCCGCCCGAAGGGCGATCGCGCGAAGGCTTGCGCCCTGATAGCCGCGCGCGGCGAAGTGCTCGCGCGCCGCAGCGAGGATGGCCGTCTTAGTGGCGTCGGAGCGTCGGGCGCGCGGCGTGGGGTGGCTCATGCCGGCAGTATAAGTCAACGGCCGTTGACATCAAACAATCGAGCCCGGCTACGATGTCAACATGCGTTGACATAGTGGTGCGCGGTCGAAGGATTCGGTCGACATGAAACGCGCCTGTGTCATCGGCGCCGGCCTTGCGGGTCTTGCAGCGGCCAAGGTCCTCAAGCAGGACGGCTTCGAGATCATGGTGTTCGAGAAGGAAGGCGAACTGGGAGGCGTGTGGGCCGCGTCCCGAACCTATCCAGGACTGCGCGCGAACAATTCCCGCGACAGTTACGCCTTTTCGGACTTCCCGTATCCGGACACCGCCGACGAGTTCCCGACCGCGGAGCAGATACGTGCGTACGCAAATGCCTATGCGGGTCGGTTTGCCCTGCGGCCGCTGATTCGCCTGTCGACAGAGGTGGTGTCGGTCAGGCGCGTCGCGAACGACCGGTTCGAGGTTCTCGTTCGGCCAGGTGTTGGCAATCGGATCGTCTGTGAATTCGACTTCGTCGTCGTGTGCAACGGCGTGTTCTCGGAACCGCAGACGCCACACCTTGACGGCCAGGAACTCTTCCACGGGTCGATTGTCCATTCAAGCCAGTTGACCGATCCGCGAATCGCGGTCGGCAAACGTGTCGTCGTTGTCGGCGTCGGCAAGTCGGCTCTGGACTGCGCGGCGTGGGCGGCCCAGCATGCGCGAACGTGCACGCTGGTATTCCGATCACCGCACTGGATGGCGCCGCGCTATCTCTTCAGGCGGATCCGGATCGATCGGGTGATCTTCACACGAGTCTTCGAGCTGTTCCTCCGTTATCACCGCATGGGCGGACTCGAATCGTTCCTGCATGGCCCGATGCGGGGATTCGTGCTCCTGTGGTGGCAGGCCTGGAGCCGTGTTCTCCGCCGCTTTCTCGATGTGCCGGCCGTGCTCGTACCAGATGCCTCGCTTCCTGCCGGTTTCGAGAACATCGGCGTCGGCGGCGAGTTCTACCAGGCCTTGAGCGCCGGCGTGCTCGTTCTCAAGCGTGCTCGGGTCGGCCCGTTTCGTGAGTCAAGATACGCTTTGCCTCGATACATCCGAAGCCGTAAAGGCCGATCTGGTCGTACTAGCCACCGGATGGCGGCAGGGCTTTGCGTTTCTCGATGACAATCTCGTGCGGCAGATTAGGAGGAACGGGCGACTTTGGCTCTATCGACACATCCTGCCGCCGCGCGAACCCCACCTGGGATTCATCGGCTATGCGTCATCGACGGCGTGTCAACTGACATCGGAGGTCGCCGCGCATTGGTTGTCAGAATGCTTTCGCGGAGAGATGACCCTGCCGAGCGCCGCTGCGATGGAGCGGAGATCGGGCGTGTGCTGGAGTGGGCCATCGACGTGTTCCCGGGTCGACGCGAGGGGTACTTCGTCGGGCCCTATCTGTCGCATTATCTCGACGATCTGCTCCGCGACATGCAGTTACCCTGCAGACGCGCGGGCAGCCTGGTCGCGGAATACTTTGCTCCGCTTTGGCCCCGCCGTTACCGAAACCTGACCGAGCAGCGCCAGCGTCGACGGCCGGAGCGGGCACGGGAGGCTCGTTCCCTTGCGTTCACCCGCCTGCGCGATCTGCGTCACAGCTGAGCACGTCGAACACGACGCAACCCGCGAGGTTTTGGGTGATGATGTCCACAATTCCGTCTGAGAGTTGGCCTGCCATCGCCATTCGCCGTCTCGTTTGCACGACGTGATCCGGACGGCCGCAGGCCGGATTGCGGCGGCGCTGGGCCATCGTAACTTCCGCCTTCTATGGATCGGCGCCCTGACGTCCAGTATCGGCACGTGGATGCAGAAGCTGGCGCAAGCATGGCTGATCCTCACGATAGCCGGCTCACGATCCGCGTTCTTTCTGGGACTGGATACCTTTCTGAGCGAGCTGCCGATTCTTCTTTTCACGATGATCGGCGGGGTGGTGGCGGATCGGCGCGATCGGCGCCACATGATGCTGACCTCACTGATCACACAGATGGTAGTGGCGCTGGGGCTGGCCACGTTGATTCACACGGGGCGAATCC
>JBKPCD010000272.1:0-33971 GCA_046727175.1 Acidobacteriota bacterium
CGCGGCGTCCTTGATCTCAGCGAGCTGCTTGCTGGCGATATCCGTGCTGTACACGTGACTCCGGGGCCCGAGCTGCCGCGCGATCTCGATGCTCACCTCGCCCGATCCGGCGCCGATGTCGGCCACGGTCGAATCAGGGCCCAGCTCGAGCAGCTGCACGAGACGGGAGACCTCCGACGTCAGCGACGGCTGCTGCGCGTTGCTCTGAGCTGGCGCGGCCTGGCGCGCGTCGCTCCGAGTCGGAACGAGTAACAGACCAATGAGAATGGCCAGGCTGCAGCGAGCGAGCATTCGCATCGGGGTTCCTTTCTTCGCTGCGTCTTTGGACTGCGGCAGCGCCCCGTCGGTTGGAAGTCGGTGTCAGATTCGTAGGGCGAGGCTTTCAAGCCCCGCCCTACGCGCGGTCTGAAGACCGCGCCCTACAGATACGCTGGTCCCGTTTCGCTTGACTCCAACGCCGGCCGAAGAGAACCATTCCATCCACGGAATTATGGTATGACCACTCTTCGATCCGTCGCGGTGGTGCTCGTGTGTGTCGTGTGGCTTCACGCTGAAGTCACGTCACAGAGCAAAGTCGATTCCAATTTCACTCGATTCTGGGCGGCAAAAGATCCCTCGGCGGCCGCCAAAATCTCGACGGACATCGTCAAGGACGGTGCGACATTCGATCAGGTTTACGCGAAGCTGAAAGAAGGGCGGCCGTACGCAAAAGAGGTGTCAACAGGACTCGTCACGGACCGGCGCGGCGGGCTGGCCGGTGAATTTGGCTACACGATCGAGATCCCGGCGGGCTACGACGCGGCGAAGCGGTATCAAGTTCGCGTTCAGCTGCACGGTGGCGTCAACCGATCGGCATCTGCGCCGCGCAGGACGGGCGGCATCGGACGGCTCGCAGGTGCGGAACAGATCTACGTGATGCCGCAGGCATGGGACGAAGCCCCATGGTGGACCGACGAGCAGGTCACCAATCTTCGCGCCATCCTCGACGTCGTCAAGCGCACCTACAACATCGACGAGAATCGAGTCGCGGTCGCGGGCGTCTCGGACGGCGGCACTGGCGCGTACTACGTCGCGATGCGCGACCCCACGCCGTACTCGTCATTCCTGCCGCTCAACGGATCGATTGTCGTCCTCACGAACGCGTCCGCTGGCGTTCGGGGCGATCTGTTCCCCACGAACCTTCGGAACAGGCCGTTCTTCATCGTCAACGGTGGACGCGATCCGCTGTACCCGCTGGGTTCCGTCGAACCGTACGTTCGACATCTCCACGACGGCGGAGTCACCGTCGTGTACCGGCCACAACCGTCCGCCGGTCACGATACGAGCTGGTGGTCCAAGGAAAAGGACGCGTTCGAGGCATTCGTCCGTGATCATCCGCGAGTGCCGCTGCCCGATCGATTGACGTGGGAAACATCCGACACGCGGTCGTCCGGCCGGGTCCACTGGCTCGTGATCGAATCGCTCGGATCGCGCCCGGGAGAGACACAGGCGCTGCCGGATCTCAACGACATCCCGCCGCCGCGTGTCGTGGATTTCGGGATCCGGATGAATGGGGCGAAAATCGAACAGGTCATTCCTGCCTCGAACGCGGATCGCATCGCGCTCAAGAACGGTGACACCATCGCGCGCATCGACGATCGCACCATCACCGCGGGCAGCGACATCCTCCTGGCGTTTCAGGCGCACGCAGTCGGCTCGCCGATTCGTTTCACGGTCGTTCGGAACAAGAAAGAGATCGACCTCACGGGCACGTTCGCACCGACGGAGATGAAATCGGAGGCAACAACCTTGTTCCGGCATCACTCGCGTTCGGGACGTGTGGACCTCGAGCGCGTCGGCAACACCGTCAACGCGCTCACCCGAGGCGTGACCGAATTCACGCTGCTGCTCTCGCCCGAGCAGTTCGATTTCAGCAAACCCGTGAAGGTCACGACGAACGGAAATGCGGCGTTCGAGGGAACAGTCGAAAAGAGTCTGGCAACGCTGATGAAATGGGCGGCAAGAGACAATGATCGGACGATGCTCTTTGCCGCTGAATTGAGAGTCAAAGTCCGGTAGCCGGGGTTCGGCGTTCGGGATTCGATTGGTTCAGGCATTACGAGCCGCGGAAAACCCAAGCCCCGAGCAGCGTCAGCTCATTCCTCCCGCAACGCAACAATGGGATCGACGCCCATCGCTCGACGCGCGGGTAGATAACACGCCAGCAGCGCGATCACAAAAAGTGTCACGGTGACGATCGTGAACGTTGCGGGATCGAGCGGACGCACGCCGAAGAGCATTCGGCCGAGGACGCGCACGGCGCCGAACGCGGCGGCCACACCGATCACCAGGCCGACGCCGGCTAGGCGCATCCCACGGCCGACAACGAGCGAGAGGATGTCGCGGCGATCGGCGCCCAGCGCAAGCCGGACGCCGATATCGTGGGTCGCCTGCTCGACCGAGTACGACATCAGACCGTAGATCCCGATCGCCGCCAGCACCAGCGCAATCGCGCCGAAGATCGTCAGCAGCAGCATGTTGAAGTTCTGCCGCGCGATCGACTCACCGAGCACCTGCTCCATCGTCCGCACGCGCGAGACCGCAAGAAGCGGATCGAGAGTGAGGAACTCCTTTTGGATGGCGGGCGTGAGCGCAGCGGGATTCGCCGTTGCACGGACGATCCAGGCAATCGGAAGCACCGCGTTAGTGAGCTTGGTCAGCGCGTCCGACACTTGTGCGAACGGGACGTAGATCATCGGAGGCTCCGGCTGGTCGAGCCCGTTCTCGCGCACGTTGCCGACAATCCCCACGATCTGACGCGTGGGATCCTCGAACTCCGGGCCTAGCCCTTTGCCGATCGTGATCCGCTGGCCGATCGGATCCGCGTCGGCCCAGTACTTTTTCGCCATCGCCGCGTTGATGATCACGACGGGCGTCGCGCCGCCGGTATCGCGTTCGGTGAACGCGCGGCCGCGAAGGACCGGGATCGAGAGGACCTTGAAGTAGTCGGGAGACAACGTGCGGTAGTTTTCGTCGCCATGGTAGAGCGCGTCACCCTTGAGCGGCCGGCCTTCGATCCTGAACGGCATATCCACACCGCCTTCCACCGGCAGGCTGATGACCGATGCCGATGCAATGACTCCTGGGATTGCGTTGATGCGTTGCGTCACTTCACGCGTGAGACGCTCGACCGCACGCGTCGTCACGTACTTGTCGCCGGCGAGAGACGTCTGCATCGTGAGCACGTTCCGCGTCTCGAATCCGGGCTGCACGCGTCGCAGGCTGATGAACGTGCGAATCAGGAGCGTCGCACCGACCAACAGGACGAGGGCCAGCGCGACTTCGGCAACGACGAGAGCTCCCCGAGTCCGGCTTGCACGCGAGCTGCTCGATCCGCGGCCGCCGCCCTCTTTCAACGTCTGACCGACGTCGGCTCGCGTCAGGTGCAACGATGGCGCGAGGCCGAACAGCAGCCCCGTCCCGAGCGCGAGCGCGACCGTGAACCCCAGCATTCGCCAGTCGACGATCGCAGAAAGGAGCGGCGCCTGCGCCAGATCGGCAGCGCGCGGCAAGTCGCCGGGGCTGAGCGCCAGCAGCGCCCTCGCACCCGACACGCCCGCGACGATCCCCACTGCCGCCGCGACGATCGCGAGCATCACGCTCTCGGTGAGCAACTGCCGGATGATGGTGCCACGGCCAGCGCCAATCGCGGCGCGGATGGCCATCTCCCGTTGCCGTCCGGCCGCGCGCGCGAGCAGCAGACTGGCGACGTTGGCGCACGCAATGAGTAGAACGAGACCGACTGCGCCGAGGAGGATGAGAAGCGCCGGCCGCACGTCACGGACGACGCGCTCCTGAAGCGTCTCGATGCCGACCTGCTCCGACTCGCTCATCCAGCGGGGGTTCGCCCGTCGGAATTGATCGCCGATGACCTTCAGCTCCGCCCTCGCACTCTCCATGGTGGCGCCCGGTTTCAGCCGCGCAGCGATCAACAGGAAGTGGCCCTGGTTGGTGCTGTTGGGATCTGCCTGCAGCGGAATGAACACGTCCGCTGGCGGATCGGAATGAAAGGCCTGCGCGAGCACGCCGACCACAACGTATGGGTCTCCGTTGATGGCGATTGAGCGGCCCACGATCTGCGGATCGCCGCCGAACCGCGACGCCCAGATCCGATGCGAGAGGACGACGACGTGGATGCCACCTTGCTTGTCTTCGTCTGCGCTGAACTCGCGGCCCTGCGCGATGCGCGCGCCGAACACGCGGAAGTAGTCTGCGCTGACGTGAATGCCTTTCACCCGCTCGGGCCGATCGCCGCCCCCGAGGTTCATTCCCGGTCCCACGAAGTCGTACGCCGCGACGGCTTCGAACGATTCCGCCTGCCGCCACGCCATGAACTTCGGGATCGACACGGCGCAGGCCTGGCCGTTTGGATACTGGCGGCAGACCTGGAGCAGCCGATCCGGGTTCGGATACGGCAGCGGCCGGAGCAGAACGCCATTCACGACCGAAAAGATGGCGGCGTTGGCGCCAATCCCCAGCGCGAGCGCCGCGATTGCGACCAGACTGAAGCGCGGATTCTTCAGGATGATGCGGAACGCGTAACGGAGGTCGGAGAAGAGCGAGCGCATACGTCCCACCTACGTCGTCCGCCGCAAATAAGTTCGGGAGGCAACGGCGGGCAAGTGTCAACCGATGACCGGTCTTTTGAATGGGGCTGCGAACCTCGGCGAGGTGCCCGCAGAGCCGCGACGAATCGGATATGCTACCATATATGGCGCGATGGCCCATGTTCAGAAGACAACGGTGTATCTGGACGCAGACGATTACCGGCGCCTCAAGTCGATTGCCCGCGCGAAAGGACGTACGCCGGCCTCGTTGGTACGCGAGGCCGTCGCGGAATATGCGGTTCGCGAAATGCACAAGCGCCGGCCCCGAAGTCTGGGAGCAGGCCGCAGCCGCCTGGGCGATCTCTCGGAACGTGCCGAGGAGCTTCTCGCCGGCCTCGGACGCCGAGGGTGATCATCGCGGATACCGGCGCCGTCGTCGCTCTCGTCGACCGCGCGGATCGGCATCATCGCGTCCTGGGCGCGTTGTTCGAGTCACGGCCGGAAGACTGGCTGCTCCCGTGGGCCATCCTCCCCGAAGTTGATTACCTCCTGGCCGCGCACGTCGGTTCCCGGGCACAAGAGGCATTCCAGGCGGATCTCGCCGAAGGTGCGTACGCAGTGGCGTGGGGCACCGATCGCGACCTCGAGGACGCGGTACGTCTCGCGCGAAAACACAGGACGCTGCGAATGGGCCTCGTCGACGCGGTCGTCATGGCGCAGGCGGTCAGACTCAAAGCCACGGCAATCGCCACACTCGACCTCCGGCATTTCGGGGCCGTGCAGCTGGCGACTTCGCCGAAGTTGATTCCCAGAGATCTGTGACCGGCGGGTCCCGCCGCGAGTTGGATGTGTGACCCACCCAGATTCGGGGTCAGACCCCGGACGTCGGTTTGCCCAAGGTGTGTAATCCGACGGCTGGGGTCTGACCCCGATCGCCGGGGTCTGTCCCCCGACGGTGCTTCATCCACAGATTCTGCGACGTCGTACGCAGAAACCGCGACACTATCGTCCGCGAAACGTTTCCGCGCTCCCCGACGCGCTGAAGTCGATCGGCTTGTCGCCGGCCTGCCCCGTAACTCGATACTGCGCTCGAAGCTGCAGGAAGTCCAGGTCGCTCCCGAACGAACCCCCACGCATGTGCGTGACGGTAGTCTGGTCGATCGTCATGTCGAGCGTCACCGACAGCGAGCTGCTGCGACCTTGCACGCGAATGCGCTCAGGATGAGTGCTTCCCGGCCGATTCGTTTCATCGATCGCGACATCGGTCGCGTATCCAATCGGCCCGTCTGGACCGAGCGCGACGAGGAAACCGGGAAGGCGCAGGGCGTCGGCCACGTCGGCGGGCGGATACACGCGACCGTACACGAACGACACGCCGTTGCCGTGAACCTGACCCCACTGCCACGACACACCTTCCCAGAAGCCCCAGTTGTGATCGTGATAGCCGGTACCGCCATTCAGATCGATTTCGTCGGCGCCGGCGCGAACCGTCCCTCGGAGCGCACCAGCCATGACCGGCACCACGTATCCCGATACCCAGCCGCCAGCGCCGCGAATCGAGAACGGCGGAAGAGAGCGGCCGGGGGTCGCCGCGAGCACGATCTCTCCGCGCGCTCGTGACGAGCCGCTTTCGGCCGGCAGATCGATCGCGATGCGGTACTCGTTTCCGACGACTCGAACGTGATTGGCGCCCGCCGTCAGATCGGGCGCAGAATCGAGCAGCTCCCGATCGTCGACCCGAACCGAATCCGCATACGCGGTCATCCGCCCGCCGCGTTCGAGCTGCAACCGCACGCCAAGGGTCCTGCGTCCGGACTCGAGCCGAGGTCCTGCGAGGAACGTGAGATAGAAGCGAACCGTGCCGGCCCGAGTCGAGCTATGCTGACCGTTGAAGTACAGCCACTCCGCCCATGACGATGCGCGAGATGACCTGCCGGGCATCTGGTCAGACCGACCGTCTTGCGCCGCGTCCGGGGGGAGAGCCGGAATGGGGTGGAAGCGATCGATGGCGCGCAGCATCGCGCCCGGATCGCGGGTTACCCACTCGCGATCCGCAGCGGTATCGGTCCACGCAGCAATCCCGCGCGTTTCGGGATCACCGAGTGCGCGTTCCAGGCTTGGAATGCCTCCTCGCGCGCGTACGGGAGTGACGCCCTGGCCGTCGACGAAGTAGAGCGCCGCGCGACTGCTTGGCGATGCCGCTTTCACATGCGCGGCTCGTGACCCGGTGGCGAGCACATCGGTGAGAACGAAGGACGCATTCGGCACCCGACCGGCCGTGCCGCCAATGATCACGTCACCACCGCCGACGAGCTCCGGCGCTCGTGCCTGCTCCAGAATCACGGCGCCGATCCCGAGCAGCGCCGCCATGACGGACACACCTAGCCCGAATCCGCCGGCGAGCACGGCGCTCCGAACGGGACGCGACCGGAGCGAGCGGAGCGCGAGTGTGAAGATCACCGCAGCGCCTCCTCCACGATTCTGCCGTCACGCATCGTCAATAGCCGCGCTGCTCGAGAGGCCACCGCGGGATCGTGGGTCACGACGACAACGGCCGTGCCGTCAGCGTGGAGGCGATCGAGCAGCGCCACGACCTGCTCACCTGTCGCCTGATCGAGCTCGCCCGTCGGTTCATCGGCGAGCAGGAGACGAGGGCGGTTCGCGAGCGCGCGTGCGATTGCAACCCGCTGCATTTCGCCGCCTGACAATTCGGATGGCCGATGCCCGGCACGCGCGGTCAGGCCAACGTAGTCGAGTAGTTCCTGCGTGCGCTTCCGACGCTCAGTGCGGCCGACGCCCGCCTCGGCCTGCGGCAGCTCGACGTTCTCCCACGCGGTGAGCATCGGCAACAGAAAGAATCGCTGGAACACGAACCCGATTTCGCGAAGCCGCAACCGGCTCCGCGCGGCATCCGACAAACCGCCGACGTCCCGGTCCTGAAACAACACCTCGCCCTCGGTCGGTACGTCGACGAATCCGAGGACGTGGAGCAATGTCGACTTGCCACAGCCCGAGGGGCCGACGATGCCGACATAGTCATCGGGCGCGATGCGCAGCGAGACGCCACGAAGCGCGATGACCGGTGCCGCCGGCATCGGAAACACGCGCGAGACCTTTCGAGCTTCCACGATGGCCGGCCGCTCGGCGCCGCTCGGGACCGACCGTGGGACGCCGCTCGTGAGAGGCCCCTCGGCTCCGCTCGGGACAGGCGTCACGACACGACCTCGCGACGAAGGGTGGCTGCGATAGGCAGGACCGCAACGATGCGCATCGGGTATGCTGCAGCGGCCATCGACGCCGCGCCGAGCAACAGCACGTGCAGCACGAGCGCGCGCGGCTCGAAAACGAAGAAGTGCACGCCCGTCGGAATCTGCGGGAGCGCTCGAAGAATGGCGTCGAGCCACATCGATACGGCCGCGCCGAGCGGAATCGCCAGAATCCCACCCGTTCCGACGAGGATGACCGATTCGCAGAGGACGCCGAGCACGACACGAGACCGCGACAGGCCGACGGCGCGAAGCGCCGCAATTTCACCGAGCCGCTGGTTGACCGACACGGTGAGCAGCACGGCAATCAGCAGGAATCCGAAGAAGAGCGTGACCGTGGCGAGCACGAACGAGATTTGACGGAAGTACGAGAACTCCACTCGGCTGAAGCGCTCGATGAGCTCTTCGTTCGTCGCAATGTAGAGCTCCGGATGGACGGCGCGAATCGCGGCCGCAGCCGCATCCGGGCCGGCATCGGATTTCGATCGGACGAGCAGGAGCTCCGCGCGATCGTCTTCCGCGTCGCCGCACAGCCTGCCCGCGTCGACCAGCTTGCCCGCCACCGTCGTTGCCGACGCGTCGTCGAACGGAAACTCCGCGATGCCAACGACGATGAACGTGAGCGGCGGCATCGCAGCGTCCGCGCCACATCTGCCGCGAAGGATAAGCGTGGAGCCGGGCGAGGCGCGGGCACGACGGGCGACGTTTCGATTGACCAGCACTGGCAACGGGGCGCCGCCGTCGACCGGCAGATCGCGTCCCTCCAGAATCGTCCAATTCGGTCGGACGCCGGGGTCCGCTCCGATGAACTCTATCCGCGGATTCCCGCGTTCATCGGATGTCGTCGTGCGCACGAGCTCGGCATCACGAAGCCGCAGCTGAAGGACGACCTCGATTTGTGGCAGCGCAGCAATTGATGCCGCGACAGCCGTTGCCTTCGCAATGCGTGGGCCCGCGAACGCCGGAGCGTCAGTCGCGACGACGCGGATGTCGAACCCGGCGCGGCCGAGCAAGTCGCGAAAGGAGAGCACGAGTCCGCGCGACAGCAAGAGCATGTCGAACAGCAGCGCGCCGACCGCCGCAACACCAACGATGCCGAGCGCGCTGCGCATCGGTTGCCGGACGATCGTCAGCCACGCAAGCCGGACAGCTTTCATTTACCGCCGGATAAGGGCGAGGACCTGCTGTCGAAGCAGCGTCCACGACGCGATCACGCTTGCGAGAACGCCGAGCGGGACGGCGAGCAGGACCGACTGCACCACCACACGGGGCGTGATTCGGAGGAAGACGAGCGCCGTGTCGTAGCGCCACTGAAAGAACTGATTGAAGAAGTGCTGAGCGGCGAGGGCAAAGAGAACGCCGAACGCCGTCCCCGCCAGAGCGATGAGCACACCCTCCGAGAAGACTTGAATCAGGATGCGCCGGCGCGTGAAGCCGATCAGACGAAGAATACCGACCGTGCCGCGACGCTCGTCGACCAGCATCACCATGAGCGCGAGGAGGAACACCGCGCTCCCGATCACCGTGACGATCGCAATCGCCAGATGAAACCGATCGAGCACGACGAACGTGCTCGTCCGCTCGTCGGGCGCCGAGGTCGAGCGGGCAACAATGCCCGGGACGCGAGCCGCGATGTCGCGAGCGAATTCGGCGGCCTTCGATGGATCGACCAGGGCGACGTTGATCGCGGTGACGGCATCGCTGGCGTTCGGATCGCCGGGATCGGCGGTCAATGCGAGCAGATCCGGCAGATGCAGGCGTGCCTCGAAATGGCGCTGCGAGAAACGCATGGGGTCGGGAAGCGGCTCGTAAGTGCCGTCGACGCGGAACTCGCGCGCACCCGACCCGGAGGGGTTCGGGGAGAGTCGAACCACGTCCCCGACCCGGAGCTTACGGCTCTCGGCCAGCTGCCGGGACACGAGAATGCCCGGTGCTTCATGCGGTGGTGCCGACCGGCTGTACGTTGTCGCTCCGCTCGACGCGAGCGCGACGACGAAGACGCCGACGAGCAGGATCCTGCTCCTCTCGAGAGGTCGTCTCACCAGCTCGCTTTCCTCCGATCCGCGTCAACCCGGTGAAATCCGCGTCTACGGTGCGATGAGTCGGAGCTTCGGGAAATACGTCCGATATCGGCGCGGGTCGCGAGTAAGAAGCGTATAGCCGGCGAGGACGGCATGAGCCCCGATGTAGAAATCCGGCAGCGGATGACGTCGTGTTCCGCCACGCCGCTTGTATTTCGCGAACGCGCGGGCTGCCAGGAATGCGCCATCCCAGGGCAAGGCCTCCCGGACGAAGTATTCCGGCGGAACCGAGTCATCGAGGTCCTCGATGCGATCGAACCCGAGGGACACCTCCGCGTAGACGAGCGGATTGATGATGAGCCGGTCCTTTTCCGCGACCCGCGCGAGCGCCGCCGCCGACCAATCGAACCACTCCGAATCCTCGGTGACCACGTCGAGGATCACGTTGCTGTCGACGAGCGTCGCCATCACCTGCGCGTGAGGGCCAGGATTTGATCCGTCGTCATTCGAGTCGTCGCCCGGCCGCGTGCGCGCGCGACCACGGCCGCGCCGCGCGCGCTGACGCGCCGGGATTTCCGCAGACGGACGGTATCGCCGTCGATCTCGAACTCGACCTCGGAATTCGGCAGCAATCCGAGATGCTCACGAATCTGCTGCGGAATCGTCACCTGCCCCTTCACCGTCACTCGCATGCCGTACTCCTACTGGTAAGAGTAATACGGCGGCTCAGGCGGGGCAAGATTCTCGCGTCCGCAGGCGAGCCGAGTCCTCCCTCGGTGAACCTTGCTACTTTCCGTATCTGTCGATCAATCCGAACGGCTCCACTCCTGCACGGTGAATACGGCGATCGGTACAGATCTCATTACTGTTTTCCCGCGGGCGAAGACGCATGGGACGACGTCGATAAAGAAGGACGCGTGGACTGCTGCGCGAGATCCCAGCTGGCCTGATACACGAGGCGCGCGATCTTTTCCATCTTCTCGTAATTGATGCGCTCGGGATCGTCGTCGACGGTGTGGTAGTCGGGATGAAGGCCGGTGTGGAACCAGACGGCCGGAACGCCATGCTGCAGGAACGGCCAGTGATCGCTCCGCCGCATCAGCTGCGAGATGTTGTTGTCGTAACGCAGCCGCAGCGTCAGCCCGATTCCTGCGTTCGCGCGCTCGACCGCGGCCTTGAGGCTCGCGCTGCGCGTCGTGCCGATCAAGTTCGTCGCATTCGCGTTCGACTCCGCCGTCTGCGCGTCCAGGCCGCGGAATCGCGGCCCCCCGCCCTCCGGCACTTCCTCATTGCGGCCGATCATGTCCATGTTGAGCACGGCGACCGTTCGATCGAGCGGCCGGATCGGATCCTCGGTGTACGCCCATGCGCCGAGCAGTCCTCGCTCTTCCGAGTTCCAGGCCGCGAACAGCACCGAGCGACGGGGATGCTGACCGGCGCGCGCCGCCAGGACGTAGGCCTCCGCGATGTCGAGCAGACCGACTGCTCCCGACCCATTGTCATCGGCCCCGTTGAAAATGCGAGAGCCGTCCGCCCCGTTGTGATCGAAGTGAGCGCAGACGATCACGAGCTCGTCGCGCAAACGCGGATCGGACCCTTCCATCATCGCGAGGACGTTTCGATCGGGAACGACGTGGCGATCGACGGCAGTCGTCAGATCGACGTCCACCCCGTTCAGCGGAATCGGCGTAGTCCCCGTCGCCGTCTCAGAGGCTTTCGACAATTCGTCGAGCGTCCGACCGGCTGGCGTGAGCAGCTCGGCCGCCAGCGCAGGAGAGATCTGCGCCGCTGGAATCCGGACCTGTTCCGCCCACCGCGCGAGCGTATAGCTTGCGATCACTGGACGCTGTACGGGCCAGTAGTTCCTCGCCGTCGCATCGAAATTCGTCTCCCCCGGATGATTGTGGACATCGGTGACGAACAAAATCGCCGCCGCGCCCTTCGCCTGCGCCGCGAGTGCCTTTCGCAGCTGGCCTCCGGCCTCGGACGTCACGACCCCGTCGAAAGGGCTGTTCGGATCGCGCTCACCCGGCTCGTGATCGATCGCGAGGACGACGCGCCCTTTCACGTCGCCTCGATAATCGTCGTACCCACGCTCCGGTGACGTGATCCCGAACCCGACGAACACGGCGCTGCCCCTCGCGTTGCCAGTCGCGCTGAAACGCAACGGGTAGAAATCCTGCGGCGTCCGTGCCGGTGTGCTGCCGATCGCGAGCCGATTGCTCTGCCCTAGCGTGGCCGTCAGCAAGTCGTACGCCTGGAAGTACGATCCGCCGGGTGCGGCCGGAGTCAGGCCAACGCGCTGGAATCTGGCCGCGATGAACTCCGCGGCAAGTCTGTTCGTCGGCGTGTCCGTGAGCCGCCCCTGCATGGCATCGGATGCGAGGAAGGAGAGATCGGCGCGCAACTCCTCCTTCTTGATCGAATCGATTTCGGGTGCACGCTGCTGCGCCTGAACTGCGACGCAGCCAAGGAGCACGGCGGGAAGCAGACGACGCAGCTTCATGCCCTCTTCTTATCACACTCTGTCGCTGCCGTACCTCGTAGAACACGAACGGATCGCGAGGGCTGACCTCATACCGTTGCGCTTAGACGGAATCGCGCGACGACACGCTTCCCTGCGAGGTTCGCCGAACGACGACGAACACCGGCAGGCCGACGAGGATCAGGAGGAATCCCCAGTAGACGATATCCTTCCCGGCTCCGGCAATCGCCCAGAGGGAATATGCGAATGCGAGCAGCGCGACCGCTGCGGTCGTCTTCGAGACCTGTGATTCGGCGGGATCCCGCAACAGAAACACTGCGAGCGAGGAGAACAGGTACGGAATCAGGGTGTTCAGCGTCGAGAGCAGGATGAAGAAGGTAAAGAGATCCACGAGTCCGCGCGTGTAGTTCAACGACACGAGCACTGTCGTCAGGATGCCGGCGATGATCATCCCTGCAGCGGGAACGCCGCGGTTCGATACGCGCGCGAACACACTCGGGAAAAGCCCGTCGCGGCCCATGGCCAGCGTCAACTGGCCGATGAGGAGCACCCATCCATTCAGCGCGCCGAAACACGAGACGCCGGCGCCGAGGGCAACAGCTGTCGCCGCGGCCCCTCCCGCAACGGCCCGCGCCGCGTCCGCAAATGGCGCGGTGGATTGTCCGAGCGTTGTCGCTGGCAGGAGGCTCATCACACCGACCGTGCTCGCGATGTAGATGGCGGCTGTCAGAAGAGTGCCGACGACTGTCGCACGAGGGATGGTCCGCTCCGGCTCGTGAATGCTCCCGGAAGGCACCGTAGCAGATTCGAGACCGAGGAATGCCCACAGCGTCAGCGTGGCGGTCGCCGTGACGGCGGCCGCCGAGTCACGAAGGTTCCCGTGCGCGACGACGAAATGCGTTGAATCGAAGGTGACGAGGCCGGCGAAACCGACGGCAACGAGGGGGAGAGTTTTCAGAACTGTCGTGACCAGTTGCACCCAGCTGGCCCTGCGCACACCGGCGACGTTCACGCCGATGAGCAACCAGACGACGGCGACCGCCACCAGCGCTGCGGCAGGCGGTGAACGAACCAGTGCGGGAAAGAATGGACTGAGGTAACCGACGAATGCCACGGCGAGCGCACCGAGGCTGACCCACGTCGAAATCCAGTAGCCCCAGCCGACGAGGAACCCGGGGAGGTCACCAAAGGCGCGCCGCGTAAACGCGTAGGGGCCGCCGGCTGCCGGATCGAGACGCGCGAGGCGCGCGAACACCAGCGCGAGCATGACCGATCCCGCGGTCGAGACCAGCCAGCCCCCGAGGCTCAAACTTCCGTACGGCGCCAGCGATGCCGGAAGGAGGAAGATGCCGGACCCGATCATGTTGCCCATGACCAGCGCCACCGACATCCAGAAGCCGATGACACCGTCCGCGGGCGCGCCCGTGCGAATGCGCACGGACGGGATGCTATCGCATCCGGCGAGGCTCAACGCTCCTCAGACGCCGTGTAGAATCAGGCGCACCATCAACGATCGGCGACAAGGAGCAACCGTGTGAAACGCCCTTCCTTCTGGATTGCCCTCGGGCTCGCGGCCCTCCTCGGAACCTTCGTCAGCATTCGCTACTTTCCGCAGGCGTTTTCGATCGTGGCGCTCGACATCACGATGGACCGCGAGCGTGCGCTTGCCGACGCCAGGACGATTGCGACGCGCGACGCCCTCGGTCCTGCCGGCTACCGTCAGGCGGCGTCGTTCGCCCTCGACGACGAGACGCAGACGTTCGTGGAGCTGGAGGGGGGCGGCAAGGAAGCGTTCACGCAGATGCTCCGCGACGGACTGTACGCGGCGTACACATGGCGGGTCCGACATTTCAGGGAGGGGGAGGTCAACGAAGCGCTCCTCCGCTTCACGCCTGACGGCAAGCCGTACGGGTTCGTCGAGAAACTGAACGAGGACCAGCCCGGCGCCGCGCTCGATGCGGGTGCGGCACGCCGGATCGCCGAAGCCACGGCCAGCTCGAAATGGCAGATCGACTTCACGAAGTTTGCGCTCGTCGAGCAAGGACAGGAGCGGCGCCCGGGCAAGCGCGTCGATCACACCTTCACGTACGAGCGGCCGTCACCATCGCTCAACGAAGGCCGCTATCGCCTTCGCCTGGTTGTCTCGGGCGATCGGCTCACCGAGGTCACACACTTCGTCAGAGTGCCGGAAGCGTTCAGCCGCCGGTACGACAGCATGCGATCCGCCAACCGGGCGATTGGCGTGGGTGCGACCCTCGGCATGACGATGGTGTATGTAGTGGGCGGCATTGGCGTGGGCCTGTTCTTCATGCTCCGCGCACGATCGGTCCTCTGGCGGCAGCCGCTGGTATGGGGCGTCGCGATCGCCCTTCTTCAAGTGCTTGCCGCGATCAACGAGTGGCCCCTCCTGTGGATGTCGTACGACACGGCATTGCCACGCTCGACGTTTCTCGGACAGCAGATTGCAACGCTCGTCGCGATATTCGTCGGATTCGCCGCGTTCTTCACGCTTTCTTTCATGGCGGCCGAGACGCTCACCCGACGTGCATTTCCTTCGCACCCCCAGTTCTGGCGCGTCTGGTCTCGAGGCCCGGGGAGTTCGATCTCAATCCTCGGCGGCACTGTTGGCGGGTATCTGCTCGTCCCGATTTTCCTGGCGTATGACGTCGTGCTGTTTCTCTTCGCGACGCGCGTGTTCGGCTGGTGGTCGCCGGCCGAGGCACTGCTGCATCCCGATATTCTTGCCACGTACGCGCCCTGGCTCTCGGCAATCGCGATCTCGGCGCAGGCCGGTTTCTGGGAAGAGTGCCTCTTTCGTGCCGTCCCGCTTGCAGGCGCAGCCCTCATTGGAGATCGATTCGGCCGCCGCCGACTCTTTCTCGTCCTCGGGTTCATCGTGCAGACTCTTATTTTCGGAGCCGGCCATGCGCCGTATCCGAATCAGCCATCGTTCGCGCGACCCGTCGAATTGATCATCCCGTCGATTGGATTCGGGTTGTTGTACGTCTACCTCGGTCTCCTTCCGGGGATCGTCCTCCACTTCACATTCGACGCTGTGCTGAGCGCGCTGCCAATCTTCCTCGCCAGCGCGCCAGGAATCTGGTTCCACCAAACGGTGGTCGTCGTGCTGACGCTCGTTCCGCTCGGCGTCGTGTTGTGGCGGCGCGTCCAGGCGGGGCGATGGACCGAGCTCTCACCAGCAGATCGCAACGCCGCATGGACGCCGCCGCCGCCGGCCGAGCGTCCAGCCGTCGCCGTCGCGCAGCCCGGCTACACGATCGGCGCACGCACGCGCAGCGCGTGGCTCGGGCTCGGCGCGCTCGGCGCCGTGCTGTGCGTGGTCGCGGCTCTGCCTCGGCCTGACATCGAACCGTTGTCGGTCGATCGAGCAACGGCAGGTAATCTCCCGCGACGTGCGCTGGAAGGACAAGGCTTCACGGTCGGGCCACCCTGGCGCGTCTTGCCGGTTCCCGATGATGGCCGCGGCGGCGCCCACGAGTTCGTCTCGGAGACAGCAGGCGAACAGCGGCGCAAGGAGCTGTTGGGAACGTATCTCCCGAAACCACGATGGCGCGTGCGCATCGCGCGATTCGAGGGAGACATCGCTGAGCGAGCCGAAGAGTGGCTCGTCATCGTGGACAGCCCGGCCGGAGCGCGGATCGCGCAGCACACGCTTCCCGAAGGGCGGAGCGGAGCGTCGCTCGAGGAGGACGCCGCGCGGCAGCTCGCTCAGGAGGCGCTTCTCAAACAGACCGCGCTCGATGCCGCCCGGGGTGAGGCTCGCGAAGTGTCGGCGCGTCCCTCGAAACTGAAGGCACGGACCGACTGGACGTTCACGTTCGCCGACGCGAAGCTCGCGCCGCTCCCTCAAGGCGAACCGCGAAACGAAGTGCAGATTGCGGGTAACGAGATCGCGGGCCTGCGGCGGTTCATCTACGAGCCCGAGGACTGGCAGCGCCGTAACCGCGCGGCCGAGACGCGGTCGACGATCGTCCGGATCTTCAACGGCGTCGTCTTTGGAGGGCTGCTCGTTGCTGCTGCGGTTGCCGGTGTGATTGCGTGGAGCCGTCGCCGATACACTCCGTGGCTGTTCGTCGCAGGCACAGGCGTGATGCTGCTCGTTTCCGTCGCGAACGCGTTGAATCTCTGGCCCACACTGCTCGCGCAGCTGCCGACCTCGCAGCCCCTGCCGCTGCAACTCGCCATCATTGCGGGCGGTCAGCTGGTCGGCCTGACGATCGCGGCGGTCCTCGTCGGCCTGGCGATTGGCTCGGTGCCGCACCGGCTCGCCGGGGCAGGCCGTCTCGACGATTCGCACGCCATTCGCCTGGCGATTGCGGCCGGCTTTTTCGCTGCAGCAATCGCCGCCGGTGCTGCCTGGTTGCGGACACCACCATGGGCGCACGCGCCGGAAGTCAGCGCGCTAGGGACGGTCATCCCGTTTCTGGCAACGGCTCTGGAACCGCTTCCGGGGTTCATGATGCGCATGGCGGTGATGCTGGTCGCGCTCGCGGTAATCGATCGAATGACTCGCGGGTGGACGCGACGACAGGCGCTGGCGATCGTGACGGTCGCCCTGCTCGGGTTCCTGGGCGCAGGCGCGCCGGTTGGCTTGCACCTCGGAAGCTGGATTGCCGCGGGGCTCGTGACGAGCGCTGGGCTCGTCGTCGCCTATGTCACGCTGCTCCGAGCAGATCTCACGATGCTGCCGCTCGCGCTCGCGGTAATGGTTGCCGTCGGTGCCGTATCACGAGGTCTGCAACGTCCTTTTCCTGGCGCGCTGGTTCCGTCGCTCCTCGCCGCCGTGCTCTGCGTGGCAATTGGATGGCTCTGGTTCCGCGGGTTACGACGGGCGGCCGCGCGCGCGCAGGCGGCCGTGTAGGGCGTGGTCTTTAGACCGCGCCGGAGCGGGGTCTGAAGACCCCGCTCTACAAACGTTGAGTCAACGGGAACGAATGATCTGCGGTGAGGGCGCGAGCGACCAGCCCTGCGTCTTCGCGATCACCGCCTTCTGCGTCGACTTCGTCTCGCCGGCCTCCAGCTTGACCGTGTATTCACCGAGCGGGGCCAGCTGCTCCATGATGTTGGCGCCGCGGCCGGCGCCGGCGGCACCTACACCCGCACCGCGCTCGCCGCTCTGCGTGCGCGTGCTCCACACGACCGTGTTGATGCCGGCCGCGCTCCCGCCCTGCAGCCGTGCGACCTCGCGTCCATTGGCGTCGGTCACGACAACCGCAGGCTTCGTCGCCAGGTCGCGCTTCACGTAGTATCGAATGACCATGCCATTCGCTTCGTTCGGCGTTTGCAGGTGTCGCTGGCCGAAGAGGTAATCGTTGGCGGCAAACGACCAGGTCACGCGCTGCACGGTCGGCCGGATCGCGAACACATGAACGTCCTTCGCGAGAGTCGCCTCGTTCAGCTCCTGGAGCGGCGCGATGTTCGCGATCCAGAGATCGCGCCCGTACGAACCGATGACGAGATCGTTGTCTCGAGGATGGACGAGGAGATCTTTCACCGGCAGGTTGGGCATGTTGTTGTTCATCTTCACCCAGCGCGCGCCGCCGTCGATCGCCACGAACACGCCGGTGTCGTTGCCGACGAAGAGCAGGTCGGGGTTCTTCCGGTCCTCGACTATGATGTTGACGGGTTCCTGCGGCAGGTTGGCGCAGATAGACTTCCACGTTGCGCCGAAGTCGTCTGTTCGATAGAGGTACGGATCGAAGTCGTCGAACCGGTAGCCAGTCTTCGCGACGTACGCTCGTCCTGCGACGTGCGAGGAAGCGCGGACGCGGCTGACGTAGGCGTCCTCGCGTCCTCCGGCCGCTGAAATCCTTGCCGTCACATCCGTCCACGTCGCGCCGTCGTCGCGGGTTACGTGGACCTTGCCATCGCTCGTCCCCGCCCAGATCACACCTCGAGTCACGGGCGATTCCGAGATCGACGAAATCGCGAACCAGGGGATCCCGCCCGGCACGCCGCCTTCCGACGACGGCAGGATCCTGTTGGCTGGATTCGTGCTCAGGTCCGGGCTGATCTCGGTCCAGTGATCGCCGCGGTCGGTCGATCGCAGCAGGACTTCGCCACCGGTGTAGATGACGCGGCTGTCGTGCGGCGACATGTAAATCGGCGTCTCCCACAGGAATCGATACGGCGGCTCTCCCTGCGGCCGGCGCGGCATGATGCTCGTGCGGATCCCGAACTTCTGATCGAGTCGATAGTGAGAACCGTACTCGCGATTGGTGTAGAGCCAGCGGCTGTCATTCGGATCGACGAGCGTCGACATGCCATCGCCGTCCCCGACGGCGAGCCAGTCGTTCGGCGTCACCCTGTTCAGACCGGTGTTCGATGGCCCTCGCCAGTTTTCGTGATCCTGGAGACCCGCGTAGATGTTGTACGGTTCGTCCATGTCGACGCTGATTGCATAGATTTCGCCGACAGGAATGTTCGCCAAGTGATCGCTCGTCGCCCCGCCGTCGTACGAAATGGCGATGCCTCCATCGCTGCCGGCGATCATGCGATCGGAATTCTCGGGATCGATCCAGAGAGCTCGAAAATCTCCGAACATCCGCGGAAAGGTACGATTCGTGTCCCAGGTCTTCCCTCCGTCGATCGAATGACGGAAGCCGTCCTGCGTCACGAAGATGTTCTGATCGTTGTTGGGATCCACGCGAATCTGGCTGAAGTAGTACGGGCCTTTGGGGCTCACGTTGTAGTCGTCCGCGTTCATCTTCGTCCACGTCCCGCCGCCGTTCGCGGTCCGATACACTTCCCCGCCGATCGTGTTGACGACACCTGGCGCCTGACCGCGACCACCGGGCGCAGGACCAGTACGATCGTTCTGATTCTCAACCACCGCGTAAAGGATCTCCGGGTTCTTCAAATAGATGTCGAGGCCGATGCGGCCGATTCGACCTTCCGGCAGACCACCCGCGAGCTTCGTCCAGGTACGACCGCCGTCGGTTGTCTTGTGGATACCCGACCCGGGACCACCGTTGATCATCTGCCACGGCAGGCGCTGCTTGTCGTATGTCGCGGCGTAAAGCGTGTCGGGCGCCTTCGGGTTCATCACGAGATCGATGACTCCCACTCTGGCGTTGAGATATAGCACTTTCTCCCAGCTCGCACCGCCGTTCGTCGTCTTGAACACGCCGCGCTCTTCGTTCTCGGAGAACAGGTGGCCCATGACGGCGACGTAGACGATGTCGGGGTTGGTCGGATGGATCGCGATTCGGGCGATGTGGTGCGAGTCCGCGAGACCCATGTTCGTCCACGTCTTGCCGCCGTCGGTCGACTTGTAGACGCCGTCGCCGGCGTACGAGCTGCGGGACGTGAACGCGTCGCCCGTTCCGACCCAGACGATTTCCGCGTTCGACGGCGCCACCGTCACATCGCCAATCGTGAGTTTCTTCTGTCGATCGAACACGGGCTCGAACGTCGTCCCGTTATTGGTGGTCTTCCAGACGCCGCCGGTCCAGAAGGAGACGTAGAACGTGTAGAGATGAGCCTTCGTCGGAGAAACGGGTACCGCGATGTCCGACGTCCTCGCACCCATCCTGAACGGACCGATGTTGCGATACGTGAATGCCTCCAAGAGGCGTTCGTTGAACAGGTCGCCGTCAGGGCTCTGCGCCCGCGTCGTGAACGCCAGGCCGGCCATGAACATGACGATCGCAGCGGCACCCTTGAATCTCATCGCGACTCCTCGACGTTCCAGCTTTGGGCTCATGGCTCCTGGCTCTGGGCAGTGCAGCAAATCGTTGCAACGGTTGGATAGTAGGCTGGCGACCGTCTGTCTTCCAATAAGTGCTTCTTATGGATGTACGATGACCGTATGCGCCTGCCGCCAGGTCCGCCGCCTCGCTTCTTCGGCCTGCCGCTCGCCGAGCGTATGCGGCGCGACCGCCTCGGCACCCTCGAACGGCTCGCGAAGGAGTTCGGCGACATTGTCGCGTTCCGCGTCGGACGGCAGCTGTTCGTGCTCTTGAATCATCCTGATTACATCGAAGACGTCCTGATCACGCGCGCGCGCCTGTTCAAGAAAGGACGGGCACTCGAGCGCGCTCGCCGGCTGCTCGGTGACGGCCTTCTGACGAGCGAAGGAGACTTCCATCGCCGGCAGCGCCGGCTTGCACAGCCCGCGTTTCACAAACAGCGCATTGCCGGTTACGCCGACGCGATGATCTCGCACGCGCAGCGAATGGCCGACCGCTGGCGGGACGGCGAGACGCTGGACGTCTCGGCCGAAATGAATCGGCTCACACTGATGATCGTCGGCGAGACGTTGTTCGGAACCGATGTCGAGGACGATGCCGCAGGCGTTCGCGAGGCGCTCACGACCGTATTCGAGGCGTTTCCAATCACGATGTCACCCCTCGCGGCGCTGCTCGAGCATCTTCCGCTGCCGATCATGCGGCGATATGAGCGGGCGCAGGGGCACCTCGATCGGCTGATTTACCGGATGATCGAGGATCGGCGCAGGTCATCCAGCGATCGCGGCGATCTGCTCTCGATGCTGCTGCTGGCGTCGGACGACGAGGGAGACGGCACCGGGATGAGCAACAAGCAGGTGCGCGACGAGGCGATGACGATCTTCCTCGCCGGCCATGAAACGACGGCCAACGCGCTGGCGTGGACGTGGCGGCTGCTCGCTCAGAATCCCGGCGTGGAGCGACGGCTTCACGACGAGCTCGATTCCGTTCTCGACAGTCGCCCGCCGACTGCGGACGATGTCGCGCGGCTGCCGTACGCGCGGATGGTGCTTGCCGAGGCGATGCGGTGCTATCCGCCGGCCTGGGCGATCGGCCGCCGCGCGCTGGCGGAGTTCGAGATTGGCGGATACACGGTCCCGCAGGGGACCGTGGTGCTCGTTTCGCAGTACTTGATGCACCGCGACGTCCGGTTCTTCCCCGAGCCTGACCGTTTCGACCCCGATCGCTGGTTGCCGGAGCGCGTCAAAGCACGGCCGAAATATTCGTACTTTCCATTTGGCGGTGGCACGCGCGTGTGCATCGGCGAGTCGTTCGCGTGGACGGAGGGGATCCTTGTCCTCGCGACGTTGGCACAGCGCTGGCGGCTGGAGTCGCTCGACACGCGAGGCGTGCGGATGCAAGCGGTCATGACGCTGAGGCCGGCCGGCGGGATCCGGATGCGGACCGTGCGGCGGCCGACCGCTACTTCGCGCTCTGTGTCGGTCGCGGCGGGCGCCTCCATGCCTCGAAGCTGAAGCTGACGCCGCTCGCGAAGAAGACGGTCGCGCTGGTTGAATCCTGTTTCGAAATCGTGCGGCCAATCGATCCGAAGATCGCGAGCTTCGGCGAGACGGACGCGCTCAATCCGCCACTCACGTCCGTTCTCGTCTTGCTCACGCCGAGCGCCGCGCTCAGATCATCGCGCTCGGTCGATCGCGACTCGCTGATCGATCCCGTGACCCACGCCCGATCGGAGAGCGCGACTTCGAGCGCGCCACTCGCAAAGAGCGCGCCGCGCGAGAAATATCCGACACTGCCGAACGCGCGCCAGCCGGAACGTTGCACCTCAAGACTCGCTGGAATCGCCCAGCCGAGCCGCGACACATCCGGCCGCGGCGCGTAGCTGAGCACTTCCAACATCGGCGACACGGCGAACCCAACCTGATGGCCCTCGACGGGTTCCTGTATTTGAATCTTCGAGCTCAGATACAAATCACCGAGTCCGCGATCCGCGGGACCGCCCGGCGCGCTGGCGTGATAGTACGGGACGGTGAACCCGAACTGGACACGGCGCGCGAGGCCGATGCCGCCGTCGATGACCGGCACGTCGAGCTCGTGGTAGCCAGGCGTTTTCCAGTATCCGAACGAGAGGCTCAATGTTCCCCGTCCGTCGCCGATGACTGACGCATCGTCCAGCCACGAGCCGAAGTTCCTCACGCCGCTGCCGGTCGGCTGCAGCACGGGGGCGCCGGCTGCCGACGGCCCGCTCCCGCCCGGCACTTGAGTCGTGACATGAGCGTTCACGTGGCCGTGTCCGTTCCCCTGCGCCAAAGCCGTGGAGGCGGTCGTCGCGAAGCAGATCACCACGGCACCGACCCGACGTCTCGTGCGCATTATCGACTGGTCCCGGAAACGCCTGACGGCTTCTTCACTTTCTTCGAGGTGGTTGTCTCCGTCTCGGCGATGATCACTCGGGCGTCGCGCTCGGCACGATCCGCTTCAGCAGTCGCGTTCGCGGTCGGTTTCGTTGACTGAATGGCCTGACCGAGACTCAGACCCTCGT
Source organism: Acidobacteriota bacterium (assembly GCA_046727175.1). Taxonomy (GTDB): domain Bacteria; phylum Acidobacteriota; class Vicinamibacteria; order Vicinamibacterales; family 2-12-FULL-66-21; genus JBKPCD01. The sequence goes on from JBKPCD010000272.1 coordinate 22,610, forward strand.
CGACCATCTTCGTCTTCAACTGGGTGAACGATATTCCGAGATTGTTCGAGACGTTGACCGCTGCCACGAACTGACCGAGGTTCCGGAAATCTGCCGCTGCGGTCATTAAATTCGTCCCGGACGGCAGACGGCTCTGCAGCTTCGCGGCAAGGTTCGTGTTCCGTTGGAGCTTCTGCTGAACCGGCGTCAGCGTGCCCGTGGAGGTCGTTGTCGCCGCCGACACGGTAGCCTTCTTCGTATTTCCGGGGGTCGGCGATTTCGCGGCTGCCGTGGAGGGTTTTGAGTTCGTGTGCGTGCGCGTCGCACCTGCGTTCGGAGTCTTACCTTGAGGATGCGTGCTCTGCTTCACCGGTTTCGGCGCCGGTGCATGTGCTTTGGTAGCCTGACTGCCGCGAGCGGTCCCCGCCGGCGTTGACGAATGCGGCACCGTTGGCTTGGGTTTCGGGCCACCGCCCCGTCCCTGCTGCAATGCTGCTGCGGGTTGAACGATCAGGAACACTATCGCGATCGCAATGATGAAATGCCTCATGAGCTTCCTCCTGGTACGGGATCGCAGTTCCCGCGGCGGAGAGAGTGCCGCAAGAGGCATACCCAACGGCGGGTCGGCTGCGGCTTCACACAAAGCCTTCTGAAAAACGAACTTATCGGCACGACGCAGGATCCGATTCGTTCCGGCGATTACCGTCGTGATCGACGGTCGGACAAAAGAGGAACTGCGCCCTCCCTCAGTTACATTTCTTGATTGACGGGCCGAGGACTTACGCTCTATGGCTATGTCACTCGACAAGCTCAACGCTGCGTTGACGGGGGACGTCGCGAAGCTGGCACAGGAAGGACGTGCGAAAGCTTCGGAACGCGTGATCGTCGGATATGTACCCGGCGAGGGCCGCAAAGGGCCGCGGTACCGGCTGTACGGAAGCGATCGCGAGTTCATCCGGATGAACAGCAACAGCTATCTCTCGTTGTCGCATCATCCCGCGCTGCTCGAGGCGGCCGATGAAGCGTCGCGCGAGTTCGGTGTCGGCCCCGGGGCGGTGCGATTCATCGACGGAACGTTCGCGCCTCACGTCCAACTCGAACACCGGATCGCCACGTTCGTCGGGCGGCCGGCTGCTCGCGTCTTCAACTCGGCCTACACGACGGTCCTCGGCCTTGCCATCACTCTTTCGGGCCCGGACACGTTCTGGATTGGCGACGAGCTCAATCACAACTGCATCATTCGCGCGATGCGCATTGCGAACGTGCCGTCGGCGCAGCGCGCAATCTTCAAGCACAACGACGTCGGCGATCTCGAGGCGCACCTGGAACGCGTCCCAACGACGGCCGGTCGCGTCATCGTCATCTTCGACGGCATCTTCAGCATGCGGGGCGACAACGCTCCGGTCGATGCGATCGTGGAGGCCACCCGACGCCACGAACACAGGTTCCGCGACGGGAGTGTGACCGTCATGGACGATTCGCACGGCGTCGCTGCCTATGGCCATTCCGGACGCGGCACCGAAGAGCACTGCGGCGCGCACGTCGACATCTTCGTCGGGACGTTCGGGAAGGCGTTCGGCGTGAACGGCGGGTTCGTGGCTGGCAGCCCCGAGCTCGTGGAGGCGGTGCGGCAGAAGGCGGATACCTACATCTACACGAACCCGCTCGGGGCAGCCGATTGCGCGGCCGCGGTGAAAGCCGTCGACATCGCCGACGAAACGGAAGGCCGTGAACGCCTCCGGCATCTGAAGGCCCGCACCGATCAGTTCCGTCAGGGACTCGAGTCGCTTGGGTTCGAATCGATCCCCGGCCCGCATCCGGTCGTGCCAATGCTGGTTCGCGACACCGATCGGGTACGGAGCATGGTCCGCGGCCTCTACGATCGCGGTGTGCTCGCCGTTGGGTTGACTTTCCCTGTCGTGCCTCGCGGCGACGAAACGATCCGGTTCCAGGTCAACGCAGCGCACACGGAGGCGGACATCGAGGACGTCCTCACCGCGCTCGCGGCGCTGAAGGGGTGATGCCGGGGCCCGGGGCCGGGGACCGGGGCCGGGGGCCGGGGACCAGGCGCCGGGGTCCGGGGACCCGGAGCCGAAGACTATCAGCGGAGCACCGTTAATTCAGTTCTGCGGAGCACGACCCGAGTCCGGTTTCGCAGTCCGGTGCATCACCCACGCATCGATGACTCTCGCGGACTGTTTCCGCTGAACCACCGTCGGATAATCCTTTTCGTTGAGCGCGATCCCCAACCGCTCACGGTTGAAGCGGCTGATTTTCTCGACGCCAGACATCAGTTCGGATGCGCCCACGCCAACACGTTGGAGTACGACGATGGCAATCGCGTCGCACATGAGCTCAAGCTGCTGGACCTGCTGATGATCCCCCAATGTCTTGGCCCGTTCGTATTCCAGCCAGACGTACTCGTGGCCGATTTCGTGGGCGACTGCCGACTGCAACTCTCGCGTGTTCAGCAGCGCCAGCGCGGCTTCCGAGATCAAGACGATCGCCCGCGCGTGCAAGCCGATGGCTGACTGCGGAACGTTGACGACCTTGATTTCGTACACCGAATCGCGGTCGGCCGCCTGTAGCAGCGGTATGAGAGCGGCCAGCTTCTGCCGAGCACCAGCCCCGAGGTTCAGCACCTCACCCTCCTGCGGTAGCCCCCCCAGGATACGGGCCTTCTCTTCAGCCGAGACCCGCATGGGGCGAGCCGCGTCGAGCAAGGCCGCAAAGCTGTCGGGATCCGCGGTGAGAAGCTCGCGGGGACTGGAGACTCCGAGCGATTGGCTGTGGGCCTCCGCAGCCGTAAGGAGCACGGCTGTGAGCACCAGGGCGGTGGACCGCGCCGCCCCGAAACGGCGTAGACTGTCGGCGATTCCAAGAGTTCGAGGACGTGTGGGTGTGTGTGGCATGAGCCGACGCTAGGCAGCGGCTCATGAGCAAGTCCTTTGAGGCGGGACAGGCGCGTCGAAGGAAATCCAGAGGATTCGCTAAGAAGGCGTATGTCGGGCGGGAACAGCGAGTTGTACCGATTCGGCTCGTATCAACTGGACGTGCGACGAAGGGTCTTCATGCACGACGAGCGGATGGTGCCGCTCGCACCGAAGACGTTCGATCTCCTGTTGTTGCTACTGCGGAACCCGGGACGCGCCTTTTCGAAGCAGGAATTGATGACCGCCCTCTGGCCCGACACGTTCGTCGAAGAGGCGAACCTGTCGTTTCAGATCTCGACGCTGCGCAAGGCGCTCGGAGACGAGGGCGCCCGCTGGATCGAGACGGTCCCGAAACACGGATATCGGTTCGGCGGCGACGTGAGATCGACCGCTCTCGCGGCGATTGAGTCGTCCGAACCGAGCGTGGCGATCCCTTCTCCTGTGCCTCCGGCGCGCCAGCTCCCGAGACGGACGCGCTATCTCGCGGTCCTTGCCGTGGCAGCGCTCCTCGCGCTGACCTCATACATCGTGCTGGTGTTGAAACGAGCGCCAACTGCGAGGGCACACGCCCCAGCGGCGGTGCCGTTGACGGCATACCCGGGATTCGAAAACTCTCCCAGTCTCTCACCTGACGGGAGCCAGGTCGCGTTCTCCTGGAACGGTCCCGACCAGGACAACTTCGATATCTACGTCAAGCTCGTTGGCCCTGGCGAACCGGTGCGGTTGACGAACGACCCTGCCCGGGACGACAACCCGGCATGGTCACCGGACGGACGGCTGATCGCGTTCCTGCGATTCAGGAGCTACATCAGCGCGGACTTGTTCGTCACCCCAGCACTGGGTGGCGCCGAACACAAGCTCGCCAGCATCAGCCTGCGAAGGCGCGCGATTGGTTCGGCAAGCCGGGTAACAACCGGATCGATCGGCAACCTCCTCTGTTGGACGCCGGACGGGAAGTGGATCGCGTTCGGCGGCGGACCTTCGGAGGACGAACCACGCGGCATCTGGCTAATCCGGCCGGACGGGTCAGTTCTGCAACGCCTTACCGAGATAACCGCTCACGACGTGGGTGACTGGGGTCCGGCGTTCTCCTCGGATGGCCGTTACCTGGCATTCATGCGAGAACGGACGGTTGGGGGGTCCGCGATTTACGTGCTTCCGTTGACGCCTGGCGTGATGCCGGCCGGCCCTCCCGTACCGATGACGCACGACAGCACGGCCAAGCGAGGACTCGCCTGGACGCCAGATGGCCACGAACTTCTGTTTTCGCGTTCCGGGCACCTAGGCCTGTCGCGGCTCTACACGATCAGCGCCACACCGACAACCGAAGCATCGGAAGTGGACCCGGAGCTCCTGCCGTTCGGAGAGCAGGCCACATCACTCAGCATTTCGAGGACTGGCCGTCTCGTGTACTCCGCTCAGTTCAGGGACGCGGCTATCTGGAGAGTTGTGGCTAATGGGGACGGGACACTCTCGACCGCCACTCCTATCGCACCGTCCACCTTCGATGAGCAAACCCCGGCGTATTCACCTGACGGCAAACGGCTCGCGTTCGCGTCGACCCGTTCCGGTGTCGAGGAGATCTGGCTGTCGAATGCCGACGGAACGAACCCGATCCAGATGACGTCGACAGGTGGGCCGATGTGCGCCAACCCGCAGTGGTCGCCGGACAGCCGGACGATTCTCTTCAACTCACGCCGCGAGGGTTCGTCCGATCTCTATCTTCTCAATCCGGACAGCGGCGGCGTGCGCCGCATCACCGACGACGCAGCCGAGGATGTCGAACCTCGATGGTCGCGGGACGGACGCACGATTTACTTCGGATCGAACAGGACCGGCCGCCACGAACTCTGGAAAATGCCGGCCGGCGGAGGTCCGGCAGTGCGCATGACGAAGCAGGGAGGACATACCGCGATGGAATCGGTCGATGGTCGGTTCCTTTATTACGCGAAAGATGACAGATCCCCGACGTCGATCTGGCGTGTGCCGGTCGGCGGAGGCGAGGAACAGCCGGTCGTCGAGGGCCTGAGCTATCCGTTGAACTTCGGTGGTTGCTGATCGCGGTATCTACTTTCTCGCCCTCGGCGACACGGCGCAGAAGACGTCCATTGACTTCTTCGAGTTCGCGACGGGTAGAAGAACAACGGTTCTGAACGTGGGCAAGGAGTGGTGGTTCGGCATGGCCCTCTCGCCGGACCAGAAGTCGCTGCTGTATTCGGTGATCGACAACGCCGGCAGCAACCTGATGCTCGTCGACAAGATTCGCTAGGCAGGAAAACACACGGTGCTGACGCGCGGCGACAGCGATTTGTACGAGTTCGGGTCGTATCGGCTCGACGTACGCCGACGCGTCTTCGTGCACAGCGATCAGGTCGTGCCGCTCGCGCCGAAGACGTTCGAGCTGCTGTTGCTGTTGCTGCGCAATCCGGGCCGCGCCTTCTCGAAGCAGGAGCTGATGACGGCGCTCTGGCCCGACACGTTCGTCGAAGAGGCCAACCTGTCGTTCCAGATCTCGATGCTTCACAAGGCGCTTGGAGAAGAGGGCTCCCGATGGGTCGAGACCGTCCCGAAGCATGGATACCGATTCGCAGGCCAGGTCAACCCGGGCGCGTCGGCAGAGCCGGCTCGAGTTGGCACGGTCTCCCCCTCCGAAACACCTGTTCGGCGATCGGGGAGCAGAAATGCCTGGCTCGCCGGCATCGTCGCAACGGCGCTCGTCATTGGCGCGTACATGATCTTCACCAAGAGATCAGCGCCGACCTCGCACGGTGCGGTGCCTGCAAGGGCGACACCATTGACGTCGTACGAGGGAGTCGAGATCGGTCCCAGCCTCTCGCCAGATGGCAGTCAAGTCGCGTTCGCGTGGAACGGTCCATCCCAGGACAATTTCGACATCTATATAAAACTCGTCGGGCCTGGAGAGCCAATCCGATTGTCGAAGGACTGAGCTACTCGTTGAACTTCGTAGTGGCTGATAAAGGGCTCTACTTCCTCGCCATCGGCGATGCGCCAAAAGGACATCGATCGATTTCTTCGAGTTCGCGACCGGGAAGAGAACGACCGTTCTCGAGCTGGGGAAGGAACACTGGTGGGGGATGGCATTATCGCCGGACCAGCATTCGCTGCTCTATTCAGTGGTCGACAGTGCGGGCAGCAACCTGATGCGGGTGGACCATTTTCAGTGAGTCGTCGCCCACAGCGGCCAGCGTTGGAAACACTCTCATCGATGAAGGTCTGACACGGATGGATCCCTCTTCCCAGCTTCGACTCCAAGAGAGCCTCACCGAGGTTCATCGGCTGCTCGCCAAGCACCGGCTGCTCGAAACCGTCGCACGGCGGCAGGAGACGCCGAAGAGCGCGCTGCTCGAGCAGATGCAGCATCGACAGAACCTCGTCGAGCTGCACAAGCGTCTGAAGCGACTGCACCCCGCTGACGTGGCCCACATTCTGGAGTCGCTGCCGCTCGACGATCGTTCGGTCGTCTGGCGTGAGCTGACGTCGAGTGCCGCCGCGCAGGCGCTCGTCGAAGTCAGTGCCGGCATCCGAGAATCGCTCGTCGAGAACACGCCCCAGGCGGATCTCGTCAGGATGCTACGCGAGCTCGACGCGGACGATTTGCGGTATCTCTCGGAATCGCTGGCGGACGAAATCGTTCAGGAAATCGCGGCCGTCCTCGACGCCCGCGACCGCACGTGGGTCGAAGAGAGCCGAGCCTACGGCGAATCGACAGCGGCGCGGCTCATGATGCAGGACGCGCTCAGCCTGCGCGAGTCGCAGACGGTCGCAGAAGCGATCGCCATCATCCGTCGACGTGGGAGCCTTCCCTCTCAAACAGACCGTCTCTTCGTCGTCGACACGCGAAACGTCCTGATCGGATCGATCGGCCTCGGCGTCCTGCTCATTGCCGATCCATCGGCGCCCGTCACTTCGATCATGGATGCGAACGTCCAGGCGTTTCACCCGTACGCCGAAGCCCGCGAGATCGCCAAGGCGTTCGAACGCTACGACCTCCTGTCGGCGCCGATTGTGGACGATCGCGGAAAGCTGCTGGGCAGGGTCACCGCAGATGCGGTGATGGACTTCATTCGCACGTCGTCAGGCAACGAGGTGCTCGCCCTGGCCGGTCTCCGAAAGGCGGAAGATCTCTTCGCGCCGGTCTTGGACTCCGCGAGAAACCGCTGGCCCTGGCTTGCGGTGAATCTCGCGACCGCGTTCATCGCGTCTCGGGTCATCGGTGCCTTCGAGCACACGATCCAGCAGCTCGTTGCGCTCGCGACGCTGATGCCGATCGTGGCGAGCGTGGGCGGCAACACTGGCAATCAGACCGTCGCTCTCGTGATTCGCGGTCTCGCGCTCGATCAGATCACGCCGTCGAGCGGCGTCCACTTGCTGCGGAAGGAGCTGACCGTCAGCCTGCTCAATGGGCTGCTGTGGGGAACCGTAGTCGGTCTGTTCGCGATGATCGTCTATCGATCGCCCTCGCTCGGGATCGTCATGAGCGGCGCCGTCCTGCTGAACCTGATCGTCGCTGCGCTCGTCGGCGTCTTCGTCCCGATCGTCCTCTCTCGAATTGGCCGCGATCCCGCGCAAGGCTCGAGCGTCATGCTGACGTTCATCACCGACAGCATGGGGTTCTTCTTATTCCTCGGGCTAGCGAATCTGTTCCTTCTGTGATCTTCGTTCTTGTCTTGGCCGGCGCGTGCGCGGTCGCCATCGCCGCGTCGATCGTCATGTCATGGGCGAGCAACCGGTCCGCGCTTTGGAACATGGTGTTCGGTGGCGCGCTGGTGTTCGGTATTTTCGCGGCGATCGCGATGCTCGTGATCGTCATGACACGTAGAGCTTTCGGGTGAGCCTCCTTTCTTCTCCCTTCTTCCTCGTCTTTTCTTAATACTCGCGGGGCCCCACCCCCGCTCGCGCGGCGGACCGCGTTCGCGGCCCGCCGCAGCCGCAGGCGCTTCGGCTATACTCCGCGCCATGCGTCTCTTTCTCGCACTCCTCACGCTCGCGCTGATTCCAGTTCCTTCTTCTCAAACCCACATCACCTCTCCGAAAGAAGAATTCGGCTTCAACATCGGCGACGACTACCAGCTCGCGAACTACACGAAGATCGCCGCGTACTGGAAGAAGCTCGACGCGCAATCGGACCGGCTGGTCGTGCAGGAGATCGGGAAGACGGCCGAAGGGCGGGCGCACCTGATGGCAATTGTGACGTCGCCGGAGAATCACAGAAATCTCGCGAAGTACAAAGACATCTCGCGTCGACTCGCGCTCGCCGAAGGCGTGGGGGAAGACGAGGCGCGGCGGCTTGCGAAGGAAGGCAAAGCAGTCGTCTGGATCGATGGCGGGCTGCACGCCACCGAAACGCTCGGCGCACAGCAGCTCGTCGAGATGATCTACCAGATGGTCAGCAGGACCGACGAAGAGACGATGCGGTTTCTGAACGATTGCATCGTGCTCTTCGTGCACGCGAATCCGGACGGCAACGAGCTCGTCGCCGACTGGTACATGCGCAACCCGGCCCCCGGGAAGCGTTCGTTCGCCGGCCTGCCGCGCCTGTATCAGAAGTACATCGGCCATGACAATAACCGCGATTTCTTCGCGTCGACGCAGGCCGAGACCGAGAACATCAATCGTATCCTCTATCACGAGTGGGTGCCGCAGATTCTGTACAACCACCACCAGAGCGGGCCGGCCGGGACGGTCGTCTGGTCGTCACCGCAGCGCGATCCATATAACTTCAATCTCGATCCGCTCCTGATTCTCGGCCTGCAGGCGCTCGGCACCCACATGCACCAGCGCCTCGCCGCAGAAGGCAAGCCGGGAGCGACGATGGCGTCGGGCGGCGCGTACGACGGGTGGTGGAACGGCGGCATCAGGAATACCGGCAACTTTCACAACATCATCGCGATCCTCACGGAAGCGATCGGCAGCCCGACGCCGATGCGGATCCCGCTGGTCATCCAGCGGCAGATTCCCAATCGCGATCTCCCGTATCCGATCGCACCGCAGGAGTGGCGATTCAAACAGTCGGTGGACTACTCGATTTCGTTCGATCGAGCCGTGATCGACTATGCCTCGCGCAACCGTGAACACGTGCTCTACAACATCTACAAGATGGGACAGCGCGCGATCGAGCGCGGGAGCCAGGACACGTGGACGCCGTCGCCGACGCGGCTGCAGGCCGCGGCCGAGCGACTGGGAACGGGCGGCGGGCGCGGCAGCGCCGCGGATGCGGAACGCGAGTCCGAAGTCTGGGCGTCGCTGCGCACGCCGGAACTGCGCGATCCACGCGGTTACATCATTCCGTCTGACCAGCCGGACTTCCTGACGGCAATCAAGTTCATCAACGCGCTGCGCGAAGTCAACGTCACGGTGTTGCGCGCGACGCGCAGTTTCGAGATTCCGTCCGCTCATGCCGGTGTGAGCGCGAGCCTCGCCGGTGTTTCGTCGGCGACGCCGGGCGCAGGCGGCGCCGGAGTGGGCATCACGCTCCGGCCGCGTAAGGCCAGACAGGATGGCGCCAGGACCTACCCGGCGGGCTCGTTCATCGTCATGACCGCCCAGGCATTCCGGCCGCACGTGCTCGACATGTTCGAGCCGCAGGATCATCCGAACGTCATTCCCTATCCGGGTGCGCCGCCGACCCCGCCGTACGACAACGCGGGCTGGACGCTCGCATTCCAGATGGGTGTCGAGTTCGACCGCATCCTCGAACCGTTCAGCGGACCGTTCGAGAAAGTCACGGACTGGAACGTCGCACCGCCGCCAGGTCGTGTGACGACGACGACCGCACGGGCCACGCGGTACACGTTTAAACAGGAGGTGAACGATGCCGCGATCGCCGTCAACCGGCTGCTGGCCGCCGGTGCGGACGTCTATTGGGGATTCTCGACGGGGCCGAGCGCATCGACGACCTCGCGCGTTCAGCAGATTGCGAAAGATGTCGGCGTCAGCTTCGAACCATCGGGCGGCGAGTCCGCGCCGCTGCCGAAGCTCCGTGCACCGCGCATCGGACTGTGGGATCAATACGGCGGCTCGATGGAGTCAGGCTGGACGCGCTGGATTCTCGAGCAGTTCCAGTTTCCGTTCGCTCGCGTGTACGCGCCGGAGCTCGATGCGGGAAACCTCAACGCGAAGTACGACGCGCTGATCTTTCCAAACGGTGGCATCCGGTCGGCATCGGGAGGAGGCCGTGGCGGTCGCGGCGGCCGCGGCGCCGATCCGGGCGCGGACGACATTCCCGCCGAATACCGGTCGCAGATCGGACGTGTGACCATCGATCGGACGCTGCCGAACATCCGTGCGTTCATCGAGGGCGGAGGAACCGTCATCGCGATCGGCGACTCGGCCGCAAACCTCGCCGCGGCGCTGAAGCTGCCGATCGAAGATCACCTCGTCGAGAGCGGTGCTCCGCTGCCGCGATCGAAGTATTTCGTGCCGGGATCCGTGCTCACCGCACGCGTGGACGTCTCGGCGCCGGTCGCGCGCGGAATGAGCGAGCGGACCGATTTCTTCTTCGACAACAGCCCGGTGTTCAAGCTGGGCGCAGGCGCAAAAGAAGCGGGCATCCGCGCCATCGCCTGGTTTGATACCCCGACGCCGCTGCACAGCGGATGGGCGTGGGGTCAGAAGTATCTCGATCGCGGGGTCGTTGCAATCGAGGCGCCGCTCGGCAAGGGACACGTGCTGCTGTACGGTCCCGAGATCCTCGAGCGCGCGCAGCCACACGGGACGTTCAAGCTGCTGTTCAATGCGCTGTTCGCGTCCGCGGCCGAGCGCTGGCCGCGAGAGAACGGGAGATAACAGGAGAACAGGAGAACAGGAATCAACAGGAGGAAGGGAGTAAGGGAGAAAACCTTACTTTCTTTCACCTCTTCTCGCTTTCTCCTGTTGATCCCTCTTCTCACGTTCTGCTGTTACTCCCCTCCCTTTCTGTTCTCCCACGATGCGCGCGCAAATTCCTGACGCTCCGCCACGGTCGGGTCTTCCGGCGAAGAGCGCCGCAAATCCCGGAAAGAACGCGAACGTCCACGAGAGGAAGTGCCGCATGTAATTGGGGCCGCCTGGTGACGGGTGCGTCCAGATACCGGAGATCGCGTAGAACGCGACGCCTGACAGGACTGCCGCGAGGACACCGCGCAGCGCGGCAGTCGTGACGCTTTCTCCACCGCGCAGGATCCCGCCCATAAGGGCGAAGCAGAACCAGAAGAACATCCACATCGGGAACATCGCGCCCCACCCAAGCGCTGGTGCGAGCGCGTAGTACCCCGCAGCCGCAAAGACGCCGATGAAAGGACCAATTGCAGCGCCCATGAACATCTGACGCGCGCGCGCGCCGACGACGGCACCGATGAACAGGCACAGTACGCCGCCATGAATGAGACCGAGGACGACCCGGTTGTGCAGCTTGAGCTCGGCCCAGATGAAGTCACCGATAGTGCTGATTC
>JBKPCD010000273.1:0-25512 GCA_046727175.1 Acidobacteriota bacterium
GTGTCCGGTGTGGGAAAAATCCGATCGAGTGGGGAATGTCACCCACCAGGACGGGCCCGTGGGCGCCAGGCCGGCAGGACACTGAGTGATGGCGGCTGGCACTCTTGCTGCAGTATTGTGGAAGACTATCCCTGTACCGGAACTCATGGCGAAGCCCACCGTCCTTGTCGTTGATGATGAACGACTGATTCGCTGGTCCTTGACCAAGCGGCTCCGATCGGAAGGGTACGAGGTCCTGGAGGCCGAAACGGGTGAAGACGCTCTCGAACGAATCGCCGAGGGAGTCGACCTCGTGCTGCTGGACTACAAGCTGCCCGGCATCGACGGCGTCACGGTCCTGCGAAAGATCAAGGAGGCGGACCAGGACATCCTCGTCATTCTGCTGACGGCATACGCGACCGTCGAAACCGCCGTCGAAGCGATGAAGATCGGCGCGTACCATTTCGCAAACAAGCCGTTCGATCTGGAAGAGCTCGTGGCGACGGTCAGACGCGCGCTCGAAACGACCCGCCTGCGCCGCGAAGTGCGGCAGCTGCGCGCGAACGAGGCTCGCCCGTACAGTCTGAATCGCATCGTCGGCGGATCCGAGTCGATGGCTTCCCTCCGGAACCTCGTGGCAAAGGTGGCGACGAGCCCCGCGTCGACCGTGCTGTTGACCGGCGAGAGCGGCACCGGCAAGGATTTGGTCGCCAAGGTCCTTCACTACGCGAGCGACCGGGCGTCACGTCCGTTCATGAACATCACGTGCTCCGCGCTTCCAGAGGCGCTCCTGGAGAGCGAGCTCTTCGGACACGAGCGCGGTGCATTCACGGATGCCCGCCTGCAGAAGCGCGGGCTGCTCGAAATGGCGGACGGCGGGACGGTGTTTCTCGACGAGGTGGGCGAGATGGTCCCCGCGCTGCAGGCGAAATTGCTGCGGTTCCTCGAGGAGAAGACGTTCAGGCGAATCGGTGGCTCGGCAGACATTCGCGTCGACGTTCGAGAGATTGCGGCAACGAATCGGAGTCTGGAAGAGGAAGTGACGAAGGGAAGATTTCGTGGCGATTTGTACTATCGGTTGAACGTCCTCCCGCTGGCGTTGCCACCGCTTCGAGCGCATCTGGATGACGTTCCGCTGCTGGTCGATTTCTTCGTCGACGGGTTCAATCGGGAGTTCAGGAAGAACATACGCGGCGCGGCACCAACAGCGCTGAGGCTGCTCCAGTCATACGGCTGGCCCGGCAACGTCCGCGAGCTTCGGAACGTCATCGAGCGGGCGATGCTGCTCGCTGAGGGGGACTACCTCCACGCTCGTGACTTCGCGGCGCTCACGGCCGTCGCGCCATCCGCCGAGACGTTCGAGCTGCCGCCGGCAGGCGTCGATCTCGAACAGCTCGAGCGCAGTCTGGTGATGCAGGCGCTCCGCCGCTGCGGCGGCAACCAGACCAAAGCGGCAACGCTTCTGGGAATCAATCGCGATCAAATTCGATATCGCATAGAGAAATTCGGGCTGTCCGTGGCATCGTCTTAGGTGGGCCGTCATGCGGCTTGCTCCGATAATTCAATTCCTGTTACCGCACTACGGGCGTAGGCGCGCCAGAGGCGCGCCCGCCCCGCACCCCGCCGGAGCGGAGCGGGGCAAAGGGGTCCCGGCGAGCGACGGCGATACCGGGGCCCCTACCGCACGTATTGCGTGCGGTGGGGTGGGGTGGGGAGCCCGGCGTGGCGAAGCCCCCCCGTCTAGTTAGGAGGAGGCTGTCATGGGTTCGCGACCGGCTGTCCTTTGTCCGATCGATTTTTCCAACGCCTCCCGCACCGCGCTTCGATACGCGAGCGCGGTAGCGGAGCACTACCGGGCGGAGCTCACCGTCCTGACGGTCAACGATCCGCTGCTGACCGAAGTCGCGGCACTGCGGCTGGGTCCGGCCTGGATGCCGGAGGACAGCGAGCGCGAGCTCCGCCGATTCTTCGCGAAGACCTTCGAACAACAAGGTCCCGCGTCCGTCGACGTCCACTTCGAAATTGCCGCGGGCAAACCCGCGCCCGAGATTCTCCGGGTGGCGCGCGAGCGAGGAGCGGACCTCATCGTCATGGGCACGCATGGCCTGACGGGCGTCCGGAAGATGTTCTTCGGATCGACTGCCGAGCGGGTTCTGCGTGAGACGACCGTGCCCGTCCTGCTCGCGCCTGCGATCGAGACCGGATCGATCCAGCTCGAAGACCTGAAGCGGACCATCCGGCATGTGCTGGTGCCTGTCGACCTCAGCGACGCGACTGCGCGGCAGATCCGGATCGCGAGCGCGCTCGCCGAGGCCCTCGAGGCTACGCTCCTCGTCACGTACGTCATCGAGCCGTACCGTTATCCGCTGCCTCCACACATCTCGCTGCCGAGCGTCGACGCCGAGCGTCGCGGAAGAGCCGAGCCGGCCCTCGAGGAGCTCGTGACGACTGTGCCGCCACACGTGAAGGCGGAAGCCCTCGTTGCCTACGGCGATGCGGCCGAGGAGATTGCGAAGATCGCCCACGATCGGAAGATCGGCTTGATCGTCATGGGCCTGCATGCATCGCCGCTCGCTGGTCCGCGGATGGGCTCGGTCACGTATCGCGTTCTCTGCCTCGCGCCCACGCCGGTGCTCGCCCTGCCGCCAGCGCACGAGGCGCAGCAGCCAGCGAATGTGACGGTTCACGGTTCACAGTTCACCGTTCGCGGTTCTTAAGTTAGGTTCCCGGAACCTCGCTTCTCGGCCCGCGCAGACTACTATTGACGAATGTCTCCAGTGACGGAACTGGCGTCAAGGTACCAGCTGGTTCGTACGCTCGGCTCCGGCGGGATGGGTGTCGTGCACCAGGCGCTCGATCGGCACCTCGGTCGGCACGTCGCCATCAAGATGATTCGCGACGCGTCGGCAGATCCGGTTGCGCGCGATCGTTTCTTTCGAGAAGCACGAGCGGCCGCAAGCATCTCGCACCCGAACGTGTGTCTGGTCCATGAAGTGGGCGAGCACGAGGGGCAGCCATTCATCGTCATGGAGCTCCTCGAAGGTGAACCGCTCTCGGATCGTCTGCTGCGCGGACGGCTCGATCTGACCGGCGCTCTCGAGACGCTGCTGCCGGTGCTGAGCGCGCTGGCCGCGCTGCACGCGCGAGGACTGGTGCACCGCGACCTGAAGCCTTCGAACATTTTTCTCACGCCGCACGGCGTCAAGCTGCTCGATTTCGGGCTGGCACGCCACGCCGCGCGCGATCAGTCCGATGCCGCAACGGCGCTGACGCTGCCCGGGACGCTCTCAGGAACGCCAAACTACATGGCCCCCGAGCAAATCACTGGCGACCCGCTCGATGCGCGCACGGACATTTTTGCCGCCGGTGTCGTCTTGTACGAGCTCGTCACCGGCCGCCGGCCGTTCGACGAGAGCTCGACGCTCGAGTTGTTGAACGCCATCCTGCGGCGCGATCCGCCGACGACCGGTCGTCTCGAGCTGGCGCCGCTCGAACCGATCATCCGCCGTGCGTTGCAGCGCCGACCTGCGGATCGCTACGCGTCCGCCGATGCCATGGCCGCCGATTTGCGTCCGCTCGTGCGTGCCGTCAACGCACGGTTGGCTGCTCACGTGCCTGCTCCGCCCGCGGCGCGCCTCGTCGTGCTGCCGTTCCGGCTGCTCAAGGCCGACGAGGAAGTGGCCTTCCTCGAGAGTGCGTTGCCGGACGCGATCACGGCATCGCTCGCGATTGTGCCTTCATTGAGCGTACGTTCCAACGTGGCAGCGCTGAAGTACGGGCCTTCCGTGGATCTCGCCCAGGTCTCCGAAGAGCTCGATGTCGATCATGTGATCACGGGCACGCTCCTCAGATCCGGCAACCAGATCCGCATCACGTCGCAGCTCGTCGAAACGCCCAGGGGCCACGTGCGATGGTCGCAAACGACGCAACGGCCGTTAGGGGATCTGTTCGAGCTGCAGGACGCCATCGCGCGGCACATCGTGGAATCGCTGCCGCTCGACCGCGCGCCCTCGACGCGCGACATGCGAGACATACCAGCCACGCCGCGCGCCTACGAGCTGTACCTGCGCGCCAATCAACTGGCGATGGACACGAAGCAGTGGCTCGCCGCGCGCGATCTGTACGAGCAGTGCGTCGCGGAGGATCCGCAGTTTGCGCCGGGCTGGGCGCGTCTCGGACGGCTGCACCGCATCGTCGGCAAGTATTTCGAGCCGGACTCGCGTCCTTCGTTTCAGAAAGCCGAGGCGGCGTTTCAGCGTGCGTTCGCGCTCAATCCGGATTTGTCGCTGGCCCACCACCTGTACGTCTATCTCGAAGTCGAGACAGGCCGCGCGGCGGGTGCGGTCACTCGACTGGTGAATCGTCTTCATCGTGAACCGAATCAGGCCGAGCTCTACGCGGCCCTGTGCCAGGCGGCGCGGTATTGCGGGCTTCTCGAGGCGTCGCTGGCGGCGCACGCGCGCGCGCACGAGCTCGATCCGCAGTTGCAGACGAGCGTCGCGAACACCTACCTGGCGCTTCAGAGATTCTCAGAGATGCGCGACGCCGCTCGAGGGAAGTCCGCGTCGCGCGAGGCTCTCGCCCTTTTCGAAATGGGCACGAACCTGGACGAAGTGCTGACTGCCATCGACGCCGAGTTCGGCGCGTTCGACAAAGATTCGGGACCCGGGCTGTTTGCAACCGCGCTGCGCGCGAGCTTCATTGGCGATCGCGACGGCGTCCTGAAGGCGTGCGAACGACTCATCGTTCTCAGCGAGCACTATCCGGACGGCGAGGCAATCTACGTAGTCGCGCGAGTGCTGGCGCGGGCCGACTGGCCTGACCTGGCGCTGAAGGGGCTCCGCGAGGCGGTCGCCGCCGGATTCTTTCCGGCGTCGTTCTTCGAGCGCGATCCGGCATTCGACCGCTTGCGCGATTCGGACGTGTACCGCAGCGTGGTCGCCGAAGCCCGTGAGCGTTCCCTTGCCGTCGACGCCGCGTTCGAGGCCGCCGGCGGTTACCGTCTTCTCGCCCTAAAGCCGCCGACATATTAATCCATGGGACTTCGCCGCACTATCTTCCGGAAATCTTCTTTCTCATCGTCACGATGTTGCGGTCACGCTCGCGGCGATAGTCGAGCGACTCGGTGATCGACTTCACGATGAAGACGCCGAGGCCGCCAACCGGCCGCTCCTCGATTGGAAGATCCAGATCCGGTTCAGGCGCGTCGAACGGATTGAACGGCTTGCCGTCGTCCTCGACGCGGACGGTCGCCGCATCCGCTTCGAGCGTCACGGTCACCTGAATCACGTGCGGCAGCGAGTCGTCGAACCCATGCTTGATCACGTTCCCGACGATCTCGTCGAGTATCAGGTTGATGTCGGTCGTGTCATGTGCGCTGAGACGATGCCCGCGCCCGAATCGATCGACCAACTGTCCGAGCCGTGGGATTTCGCGGAGGTCGTTCTTGACGGCCACGGACAGCACCCGTGGCCGTTCTCCCTCGGTTTCGATGCGATCCGAGGAGGGTCTACACATACAGCCGCTGCAGCATTTCGGCCGCCGATTCGTCCAGCTGCTCGGCGCGCCGGACGTCCTCGAACCGGTTCAGCAGATCGTCGGCGCGCAGCCGCTTCTTCTCGGCGCCGCGAAAGTCGTGAATGACCTGGCCCCGGTGCATCATCACCAGTCGATCGCCGAGATGCGTCGCCTGCTGCATCGAATGCGTGACCATCAGCGTCGTCAACCGATCGCGGGCGACGATCTCCTCGCTCAACTGGATCACCTGGTCCGCCGTCCTGGGATCGAGAGCGGCCGTGTGCTCGTCGAGCAGCAGGAGCTTGGGCCTGAGCCAGGACGCCATCAGCAGGGTGAGCGCCTGACGCTGCCCGCCCGATAACGCGCCGATCGGATTCTCGAGACGATCCTCCAGGCCCATGTTGAGACGACGCACGCGATCGCGAAACTCGTTCCGCATCGAATGCGTCAGCGCCCAGCCCAGGCCCCGCGGCCGGCCACGCCGCGCCGCGAGCGCCAGGTTCTCTGCGATCGACATCGACGGCGCCGTTCCGCTGAACGGATTCTGGAACACGCGGCCGATGAGCGACGCCCGCCGATGCTCCGGCCACGTCGTCACGTTCACGCCGTCGAGCGTCAACGTCCCCGAGTCGAGCGGAAAACCGCCGGCGATCGCGTTCAGCAGCGTGGACTTCCCCGACCCGTTCGTGCCGATGACGACAACGAACGAGCCGTCGTCGACGGAAAGATCGACGCCTCGAAGCGCGCGCACTTCGTTTGGCGTGTCGGCGTTGAACGTCTTCATCGCGCTTCGAATGTCCAGCATGGCAGTGTTGATGCGTCAAATCGGCTCAAGGCTTTTGGCTTTGGGCTCAAAGCCTACAGCCCGAGCCCAAAGCCCAGTGCGGCCCTGAGCCCAAAGCCTAGCTCTCGGCTACCCACTCCCAACCGTCTTGACGGCCCGTCTACGTCGTCTGACGATCGACGGGAGCACCAGCGCGACAAAGACGAACGCCGCCGTAATCAGCTTCAAGTCGTTCGGGTCGAGGCCCCCGCGGAGCGCGAGCGCCACCATCAATCGGAACAGGATCGAGCCCATCACGGCACCTGTGATGATCAAACCGAGCTCGCGGACGCCCACCAGCGCCTCGCCGATGATCACACTGGCCAGTCCCCACACGACCATGCCGATACCCATCTGGACGTCTGCAAAGCCCTGATACTGCGTGAGCAGCCCGCCCGACAGCGCGATCAGGCCGTTCGAGAGCGCAAGCCCGAGCACGATCATCGTTTTGACGTCGACGCCCAGCGCCCTGATCATCTGAGGGTTGTCGCCCGCAGCTTGCATCGCGGTTCCGATGTTCGTGCGAAAGAACAGATAGAGGACGGCGGCCGTCGCTGTCGTGACGATGAACACGAGCGCGAGCACCGCGGCGTCGCGAGCGGTGACCTCCCACCCCAAGAAGTGAAACGTCGCCGCGCCGAACATTCGCAGCGCGGTCGATTCGGCAATCGTGGACAACGTCCGCTCCGAGAGAATCGGGACGTTGCTCTTGCCCATGACGTGCAGGTTGATTGAATAGAGGGCGGTCATCACGAGGATGCCGGACAAGAGCTCGTTGATCTTGAATCGCGTGTGGAGGAGGCCTGTTGCAGTGCCGGCGATCGTACCGGCGAAGAACGCAGCCATCGTCGCGAGGAAGGGATCGACATGGGCGACGAGCAGAACGGCCGTAACTGCTCCGCCAAGCGTGATCGACCCGTCACCGGTGATGTCTGGAAAGACGAAAACCCGGAAGCTGATGAAGACACCCAGCGCGAGCAACGAAAGGATGAGCCCGATTGTGAACGCGCCGATGAGCAGCAGCATGCGCCTTTACTTACTATGTTCGAGACCAATCGATCTGGCCGACCCAACAGGCGCCCCGGACGAATTCGCTTTCACCCGCGCCGGCGGCGCCGCGATCGTCGTGCAACAGGTGGACAACCCCGAGCAGCTGATCCGCCTCGAAGAGGTTCGTCACCGTCTCACGGAAATCAATTGGTCCTTTTCGAATTGGACGGAAGCGAAACGCCGCCGCGTGGAGATGCCCGTCGTACTCACGACCGATCGGCCTGAGCTGATCGTGCCGGTCTGGATGCAAGCCCGGACGCGTCACCACACCGGCGACGAGAGCCACGCTTCGCGCAAACGCCCGCTCGGCGGTAAACGTGAGCCGCGTGCGTACCGCAGGATGATCGAACAATCCGCCCTTGTCGACGGGCTGCGCCGGCGACCGGCGCAGCGCGGCGCCAACCAGTCCGGCCGCTTCGCTGACCACAACGATCCCGAGCGACTCTGTGGGAGCGGCTTCGAAGCAGCCGGCGAGTAGAGCCGAAAGCGTGACCGTCGCATCTGCCTGCAGCGTCTCGAATCGTACGAGATGCGAGAAATGTCCGTCACAGACCAGGCAGTAGAGGACGCGGATGTCAGCGCCGAGCGCTCCGTGGGCGACGAGGTAGTCGGGAACGTTGGTGCCATCAGCCGGCTGGTACGCCGTGGCGCCGGCGACCGACAACAGCTCGCCGAACCGTGCCTGACAGTCCGCGAAGCTGTCACCAAACGCACCCACGCCGACGACCAACGTGGGCGCGAGACCCGCAAGGCTGGTGCTCTGGTCGGCTGTGAACGCGCACTCCGCGAGCGGCGCTGCTGTTCCCATCGCGCGACAGGCCAACACCGCCGACTCTTCGAGATCGAAGACGCCGAAGCCGATCCCGTCACGCTCGAAGCGGCGGGCGGGATGCTCCTCGATCGGCTGTGGTATTGCGGGACCAGGTCGTGCGATCAGATGCGTATCGAGGCGCGTCATCCGCAGGACGGCAGTAACGGGCGGCGACGCATTGACCACGTGGAACGATCCGCTGATGCGGCCGAGCTCCTTGTGAAACTTCATGAGCACGGCGATTCCGGCGGAGCTCAGGAAGCTCACGCGCGAACAATCGATTCGAATGTGGTGCTCGCCCCCGCGCACGATCTCGCTCAGTGCAGATGTGAGATGGTCGGACCAGTAGCCGTCGAGCCGTCCCGCCAGCTCGAGGTCCACGAGGCCTCCCGTGTACTTGCGCGTGATTTCCATGGTGCGCGTCACTTGCCGATCACTTCATCGGCCTTCTGAAGAATCGCCGCGGGCATCGTCAAGCCTATTTCCCGCGCGGCGTCCACGTTCACCAGCAGCTTCGTGCCAGAGAATCCAACGAACGGAATGAGTGCCGGCGACTCGCCCCGCATCACGCGCGCGGCAACCTTGCCCGACTCGCGGCCGCTCTCGTAATAGTCACGAGCGACGGCCAAAATGGCGCCGTTTCGCGCCTGACTGCTCTGAAACACGAAAACCGGCGCACGAGCGCGACGCGCGACCTGCGCGATGCTCGGAAACGCCGCCGCCGTGAGATTGCCGGGCAGCTGGCAGATCGCATCGACGTGCCTGGCGACGAGCGCGAGCGCCGCTTCCTGAACTTCGGTCGCCGAGTTGGCCGCCACGGATATCAGCGACATCTGCGCGCCGCGCACGGCTCTCTCCATCACCGCGAGCTGCGACACCATGTTGACTTCAGCGGGCACGTAGACCGTTCCAAGGACGCGCGCCTTCGGAAGGATCTGACGGACGAAGGGCATCATCTCGCCGTACGCCCCGATCAGATAGACGCCCGTCGTGTGCTGCGCATGGTCCGTGTCGCTTTTCCCGGCCCCCGCCGTGACGGCATCTGCGACGTACGTGAACACGACCGGTATTCGTCCCGCGCGCTGCAGTGCGGCCTGCAGCGTGGGCGTCGAGAACGTGATGATGAGATCAGCGCGTTCCGCAACGGCTGCATCGATCAACGCGCTCACGGTCGGCATATCGCCATGTGCGTTGCGGATTGTCGTCGCGAAGTCGCGGCCTTCGACGAGCCCCGCGTCTCGCAGACCGGCAAGGACTCCCTTCTCGGATTCTTCGACGTCGAGCGTCTGATTCAGCTGAATCAGATTCACGCGCCAGGTTTTCGTCAGCGGCGCCCGATCAGCCGTGGCGGCCTTCTTCGGGGCGGCAGGCTTGGACGGGCTCTCTGTTTTCCGTCGGACGCCGCTGTCGTCTACGACGACCGTCGCCGTCGCAAGAATGTCTTCGGGTATACGCCATGATTCTCTCAGGCCCGTCAGCGCTTTCGCATTGATCGAGAGATACGGCGGAACGATGTCCTGGATGTCGCGAATGGGCATCTTCTCGATGGCGTGGCCCTCGAGCACATCCGCCGCAAGGAAACCGCCCTGACGTCCGACCTGATAGAAATCCGGACCGGCGTCGAAGAGCGTGCCCCGATCGGGGTCACCCGGCAGAATCGTGAATACCGGCACGTGATTCTTCTGCGCTTCCGCGATCACCGTGCCGAGGGCGGCAATCACGGTATTGTCCCCTCCCACCCAGATCGCCTGGGCATCACGCGCCGTCAGCGAGTTGATTGCGGCGGTCACGCTCGCCGTGTTGTCGACGTTCGCCTCGAGCAGCGTGAGGTTCATCCGCGTCGCCGCCTCGCGCGCTTTCGTGACGAACGCAAGCGAGTTCGATTCGGCAGGATTCCAGGCGACGCCGACCCGCTCGAGCGTGGGGAGCATGCGCCGCGCGATCTGAAACGCTCTCTCGACAGGAGGGAAGATGCCTTGGCCGACCATGTATCGCGGGTGACGGAGCGGATCGCTTCGGTCGAGCCCGACGCCCGAGGCAAACGGGTCGGCGACGAGCGTGAAGACATGGCGGACCTTGCCTTCGCGGTTCTGGTTGGCGACCGCCTGCAATGACGGCGTGCTCGATGTGATCACGAGATCGTAGTTGCCGCTCATCATCTGCGCGGCAATCGCGATTCCCGTCGGCATGTCGCCTTGAGCGTTGAAGCGATCGATGTTCAGGCGCTCGCCGTCACGAAACCCGCGCTCGGCCAGCGCGTCCAGAGTCCCTCGAATTCCGTCGTCGAGGACGGTCGTGTTCGCGTGCTGGAGCAGCGCGACGCGCAGGGCGGTCGAGGCCGACCCTACGCGTCGTCCGAGGTCGGACACCAGCAGGATGGCAGACGCCAGAACGATCAAAGAAACGCCAAGGGCAAGCCGTTTGACGATGTACAGCATCAGCCAGGAAGGTGCAGAGTGTGGTCTGCTGGACAATTAGTTGTCAACTCATCGGCCACCGACAACCTGCCGCACGGCGTAGCGGCGCCGCGAGGTCGCCGCGCGTCCCGACTTCGATACGGTCGAGCGCGAGCCACGCCTGCATCTCACGGAGCTCGGCTGCCAGGTCGGAGGCGATGCGGCGGGCGTTCTGTCCCGGCTCGGCGTACGCCCCTTGCACCATCAGGGCCTTCCGCTCGCGGTCCGCCTTCAGATCGCAGCGGGCCACCAGCGTGTCACCGAGCAGAAACGGACACACGTAGTAGCCGAAGATTCGTTTAGATGGCGGCGTGTACATCTCGATCGTGTACTTCATCCCGAAGAGCCGCTCGATGCGGCGGCGCTCCCAGACGAGCGAATCGAAGGGCGTGACCAGGGCGCGCGCACCGACACTCCTGGGAATGCGCGCGTTGGGGTGCAGGTAGGCCTGCTCGTTCCAGCCCTCGACCCGCACCGGGACGAGACGTCGATCCTCGACCAGCTCGGACACGAGCCGCTTCGCGATTGGCGTCGCGCGACCCCCGGTCGGCCCCTTCGGCCGTTCCCATAGCGGTCCTGGCGGATTGCGATCGCGCCAGCCGTCGACGTTGAAGTAGCCGGCGACATCGATCGACGTGCCGACGCCGTACGCGGTCGCCGCGAGACAAATCAGCTCCTTCATGGCGTCCTCGGGCGGCGGCACCGGCGCATCGAGCGCGGCCCTGGGGATCACACGTTCAGGGAGATCGTAGAGCCGCTCGAAGCCGCGACGCCCCGCGATTGCCACGAGGCCCGCGTCGTACAGATGTTCGAGCGTCGCTTTGCCGTTGCCGGAGCCCCACCAGCCCCACCAACTTCCGGATCGTTTACCGGGATTCGACAACTCGGCGGCGCTGATCGGTCCACGTTCCGCCACCTCGGCGAGAACCTTCGTCATGTACGCGCCGCGTGCGGAGCGCATGTACTGCTGCGTTCGGTCAGCGTGCTTGTGCATGCGGTATCGCAGGAGCGGATACAGGACGACCGGCAGGAGGCACGCGGCGTGTCCCCAGTACTCGAAGAGCTCGCGCGTGCGATAGGCCAGCGAGTCGAGCGCGCTCGTCGGATACGGGCCCAGGCGCGCGAACGCCGGGACGTAATGGGCGCGAACGAGCACGTTCACCGAGTCGATCTGGAAGGCGTGCAGACGCGTCGCGAGCGCACGGACGTGCGCGATCGACGGCTTCGCCGGTTTCGGACCGAATCCCTGTGAAGCAACCGCGAGGCGACGCGCCTCGGAAAGCGAGAGCGTTATCCGCATGCCGCCGTGGAACGCTAGCCAGTCTTCGACGCCGCCGCCACGCTGGCCCTCGACAGCTTGATCATCGCGACGGTTCCGCCCCCTTCACGATCCGAGAGCGTCACGGTTCCACCCTGAAGCGACGTCAGCCGTCGCGCGATCGCCAGCCCCAGCCCCGTGCCGCGCGACTTGGTGGTCACGAACGGCTCGAACACCTGTTCACGCAATTCTGTGGGAATTCCCGGCCCGCGGTCGAGCACTGCAATCTCGCAAAATCCATCTTTGAGGCTCGTGACGAGCTCGACTGGGCGGCCGCTGCTCGCATGACACGCATTCAGAAGCAGATTCAAAACAGCGGCACGAACCATGTCGGGGTCCGCATTGACGACAACCGGGTCGCCGCTCACCTCGATCGCCGGACACGATGGCTCGGCGTGCGCACTTGCGATCGCTTCCATGATTACCGGCCCCAGCTCGAACGCCTGAAGCTTTGGCTGGCTCGGTCGAGCGTACAACAGGATGTCCTGCACTTTGGCGTTCAGCTCGTCGATCCGCTCGATCATCGGCCCGACGATTTCCCGTTCGCTGAGATCGCGAGGCAGCAGTTGGTCGAAGACCTGCAACGACGCCTTCAATCCTGCGAGCGGATTGCGCACTTCATGCGCCACCACCGCGGCGAGTCTTCCTAGCTGCGCGAGCGCGGCTTGATCTCTCAGCTGCGCTTCTGCAGCCTTGCGCTGAGTGATGTCGCTTCGGATCGACAGGTATTGACGCGGCTTGCCGCGCGCATCGAGGAACGGCACGATCGTCGTATCGACCCAGTAGAATGACCCGTCCTTGGCCCGGTTCCTGAACTCGCCCCGCCACACCCGTCCCTGCGCGATGGTTCGCCAGAGCTCGCGGATGAATTCCTTCGGGTGGTATCCGGAGTTGATGATGCGGTGATCCTGCCCGAGCAGCTCCTCGCGTGAATACTTCGAGATCTGGCAGAACTTCTCGTTGACGTAATTGATGATCCCGCGTTGGTCGGTCACCGCGACAATCGCCGCTTGATCCAGCGCATCACGGATCTCTTCGAGCCGCCGGACGGACTCCCGAGCCTCGAGCTGCGCCTGCCGCGCGTCGGCAGTCCACCGCTCAGCGACATGACGATACCAGGCAACCCATGCGGCGGTGACCCAGACGACCGACAACGCGAGCGTTCGATTCACCAGCGAGATCTTGCGGCTCGCATCCGCTGGAGACAGGAAGAACCCGGCGATCGTCAGAATCGTGGCAATTGCCGCGACCACCAGCGGTTCCCACGATCGACCGTTCCAGAGGAACAGCAGCACTGCCGCCACGTAGAGACCGGAGGTCGCGACGCTCTCCGGTGTGATTGCGTCGAGCGTCAGCACCGTGGCGATCACGATCGCCGCCGCGACGCGGCGCCAGAGCGCGCGCCGGACGAGCAACGGCTCGAGGGAACTGTCGATCGGCCGTGGTGCTGGCGCGCCAGCCATGTCGGGATCATGTCACAAGCCGTGAGACCCCGGGGACGGAGGTCACGGACAAGGCGTTCACCGCGGAGTCACGGAGGTCACGGAGAAAACACGTTGGATCTGCAGCTTTCCGGCCGTCGACCGCGTTGGCGGACGGAGGCCGAACGACGGCATTCCCCCCGCCCTGCCAATGACGAATTCACATACGACTCAATGAATTCTCCGTGAGCGCCGTGGCTCCGCGGTAAATGGTCTTCTCCGCGAGCTCCGTCCTCTTCGTGCCGCGCTCGCAGATTTGCTCGAGCGCTCCGATGACATACGCCGCCCGCACGCCGTCGGGGACGACGCCCCAGCGCACGATGTCGTCGACTGACAGTATCCCGATCACGTGCCAATCGCGATCGATGACGGGGAGTCGCCGCACCGCGCTCCGGCGCATGGCGTCGACCGCGATCTTCAGATCGTCGTCCGCCGCGCACGTCGTGACATCGCTCTGCATGGCTTCACCGACCGTTACCTGCGCGGCAGCACGATCCGTGTTCGCCAGGGTGAGCAGCAGATCGCGATCGGTGACGACGCCGACCAGTCTTCTGCGAAGATCGACGACCGGCAGAATGCCGACACCGGCGTCTTCCATCAAATGTCCGGCGATGGCGATGGTCGTTTCCGGCGCGCAGGTGGTCGCCGGTTGCGTCATGATGTCTCTGACTCTCATGGGAGTCTCTCCTCTCTGCCAGGCCGCTGAAAGGAGGGCGGCCTGCGTGGTCCACCGGTCTACCTCGCGCTGGATGCGGGTTTCAGCATCCTGCCCACAGTTGTGCAAGCGCTGCGCCGACCGGGAATCGACGAGAATGACGGCAAATCCCGACGATCCGCGACCGCGCTGACCAACGAACAGCGGGAAGACTCGCAGGGTTGGGGGAATCTCCGCAGGAAGGACTTGGGCTCGAGGCTCTCGGGCTTTCGGCTCGGCTCAATATACGACCCGACGTGTAGATGGCGGTGGATCCCCGCGCTCGACCCGAACCCGAACGTCGATCGCACACGCACCGGTCGTGAGCACCTTGACAGGGTTGAGATCCAGCTCGTGGATCTCCGGGCACGCAGCGACCAACGCCGATACCCGCAGCAGGACGTCGCGCAACGCGCTCTCGTCGGCCGCCGGCATACCGCGATACCCACGCAGCAGCTGTGCCCCTTTGAGCTCCGAAATCATCTCCGCCGCATCTTCTGACGTGATCGGATGCAGGCGAAACGCCGAATCGGCGAGGAGGTCGACGAGAACTCCGCCTGTGGCGCAGACCACGAGGGGTCCGAAGAGGGGATCCTGCAGCGCGCCGACGAGCATCTCTACTCCGCCTGGAACCATGCGCTGCACGAGCAGGCCGGTGAACTCGTCTTTCAGCGCTCGTGTGAGATCCTCGGCCGCCCCTCGCACCTCGATCTCGTTGGCGAGGTTCAGGCGGACCGCCTGACGCTCGCTTTTGTGGAGCAGCAACGCGCCGATGGCTTTGAGTGCGACCGGGAGACCCACCTCGAGTGCTGCCGCCACGGCTTCATCCACGCTCGACGTCAGCCGCGAGCGCGCCGTTCGAATGCCGACAGCCTCCATCACGTGATGGGCCTCCTCGGTCGTCAGCCACCCCCCACCACGCCGAAGTGCTGAATCGACAATGCGTCTGGCGTCTTCGGCTCGAAGACCGGCCAGCTCGGGAACAACTCCCAGTGGCTTCTGCTTCCATGCACCATACGCGGTGACACGGGCCAGCGCGATGGCTGCCGATTCCGGAAACGCGTAACACGGGATCGGCGCGAGCGCTGTCGGAGCACCCTGCGCTCGCATGAAGACCCCAGCGACAGGCTTGCCGTGCGCACCCCGAGCCGCCTCCGCAATCGCCGCGGCGACCGCATCAGCGTCGGTCACTATCGGGGGGATGAAAATCGCGAGCACGCTGTCGACGTTGTCGTCCTGCAGAATCGCGCCAACGGCACGTTGATAGTGCTCGACCGGCGCCGATGCGAGCATGTCGATAGGGTTGCCGATACTTGCAGCTTCGGGGAGAAATGACGACAGCTCTTGGCGTGTCGCCTCGCTGAGCGTGGCGAGCTGAAGTCCGTTTGCCTCGCACGCGTCAACGGCGAGAATGCCCGGTCCTCCCGCGTTCGTCACAATCGCGACGCGGGAACCACGCGGGATCGGCTGATGCGCGAGGAGAGCCGCGACACCAAACAGCTCTTCGAGCGTGTCAGTGCGGATGACGCCCGCCTGGCGAAACAGCGCGTTGACGACAGTATCTGAC
Source organism: Acidobacteriota bacterium (assembly GCA_046727175.1). Classification (GTDB taxonomy): domain Bacteria; phylum Acidobacteriota; class Vicinamibacteria; order Vicinamibacterales; family 2-12-FULL-66-21; genus JBKPCD01. The sequence goes on from JBKPCD010000273.1 coordinate 15,697, forward strand.
GCGGCGAGCGCGCCGGTGTGCGAGGCGGCCGCGCGAGCGCCGCCGCGAGAGCGTCCGGCTTTCACGGCGACGATGGGCTTGATCCGGCCGACGCGGCGAGCAATTTCGCTGAACTTCTTCGGATTCCCGAAGCTCTCGACATACAGCAGGATGACCGCTGTGCGTGGATCCTCCGCCCAGTATTGGATCAAATCGTTGCCAGAGACGTCGGCTTTGTTGCCCACCGACACGAAGCTGGAGATACCGAGATTCAGCTGACGAGCGTAGTCGAGAATGGCCAGGCCGAGAGCGCCGCTCTGCGTAGACATCGCGACGTTGCCCGCAGGTGGAAAAACGGGTGAGAACGTCGCATTGAGCCGGAGCGCCGGGTCGGTACTCAGCAATCCCATGCAATTCGGACCGATGAGTCGACAACCGGCTGTCCGTACTTTTTCGAGTAGCGCAGCCTCGCGCGCGCGTCCGGCAGGGCCCACTTCGCTGAATCCGGCGCTGATGACACAGAGAGCCCTGACACCCTTCGCGATGCAGTCGTCGACGGCATCAAGCACGTGCTTCGCGGAAACGACGATGACCGCCAGATCCACTGCGCCGGGAATGTCTGTGACACGAGCGTAGGCGGTACGACCTTCGATTGCCACTGCCGTCGGATGCACGGGAACAACGGAGCCGCTGAAGCCGCAGGCAATCAGGTTGTGAAGGATTTCCGCACCGATCTTGCCTCGCTCGCGATTGGCGCCAACGACGGCAACCACCCGCGGCCCGAAGAACGGCTTCATCGACGCGGTGGCCGCCAGTTGCGACCGCTTCGCGGCCTTTTCGAGATAGCTGCTCGTGGCGTCGAGGGACAGCTCGACGTGATACACACCGGAGTCGATCCGATGCGACACCTGAAAGCCGGAGTCGGCAAAGACCTGCATCATCTTGTAGTTGTCGCCCATCACATCGGCGTCGAAGACGCGGACGCCGTCCGCACGGGCGAGCGCGGCGAGCTGCTCGAGCAGTCGCGTGCCGACGCCGCGGCCCTGCAAGGCATCGGCGATAGCGAACGCGACCTCGGCTCGATCGGCGGCGCGGTGGTAGCTTGCGATCGCCACGATTCGATTGCCGCACTCGCCTACGAGTGCACAGCCGCGCGAGCGATCATCGGGCATCAACCGGCTTATGCGGTCGGCATCGAGCTTCGGCGCACCGAAGAAGCGGTGGTAGCGACTATTCGGCGACAGATCGTTCAGAAACGCCAGAATTGCTGGCCCGTCGTCGTCACGGGCCGGCCGAAGCGTCAGCGTGGAGCCATCGCGGAGCACGACATCACACGGTTGGGGACTTTCGACGTACACAGGTATCCTCCACGCGTTTCCATGCACAGAGCGCGCCGTGAAATCGCGTTGATTATTTCTCTGAATCCCGGGTTATGTCGGTCGGGCGCGACGCCCTCCGTCCGCTCATTCGATCGATTCGAATGCGATAGACGACGGACGCATGACGTTCTTCGGTGGCAGGTATCTTTCCCGTGGCTGGCAGCCACCATAGGGGGCGCTGCTCGAACAGCTTGCTGGCGCGATGCCGAAGATCTTGCTCCTCCGCGGAATCACCGACCTCCTCATAACGCCCGAAGACGATCACCGTCGACCAGTGGAACCTGTCGATGATGTGCTCGACCTCGACGCAGACTTTCGGATTGGACCGCATCCAGTCGATTTTCTGCCCCAACGTGGAGAAACCGTAGAGGCTATCGTCGCGCGGATCGAAATACAGAAAGAGCGGGACGATGTAGGGCTGCCCGTCACGAGCACACGCCAGCCTCCCCACGGTTGTCAGACGGAGAACTGCTCGACACTCGGCCGCCGTGAGTTCGTGAATCACCATTCGTCGGGACTCGATTCTAACAGCAGCGTGTCCGGCCAGCGATGGGAAGCTGGGGTCCATGTCCGGTCCCAGGGAACCGAGTTTTTTCCCAATGATGCGGAAATGTCCGCAGGGGCGTCGGCGCCCTGCGCACGCGAGACGTGTGAAAAACGACCCAATGCAGCGCTGCCCTCTGGCAGCATCATTGCTCGCGTCTCCTCGGAAATGCCGCACCTTGACGGCAGATCTGTTCAGGGGAGGTCACCATGATCGCCACGTTCCCCCGGCCGTCGGCGACATCTCTCGAAGATCTCGCGTGGCTCGTCATTGCCGAGTTCAACGAGATGCCTGGAATGCGGCTGACATTCGATCAGGCGAGGAGGCTCTTCAATTTCTCGACCGAGGACTGCAGGAGAGTGCTCGACTACCTGGTCGACGGACGTCTGCTAACGACGGACTCCGCACATCGGTTCTGCCGGCAGACCGTCGCACAGTACTGATCCCCGTCAAACCGGGCCGACGCGTCCCGTCGCTGGAAGTGCGGCATCGTAGTATAGAGGGCTGCCAACCGGACGGGAGGATCTCATGTCGACGAGGGTCGGTGCCTCGAAACGTCTGCGGTGCCTGATGCGCCGGCACGAGCTCCTCGCGGCGATCCCAACAGCCGTCGCGGCCGTGGCAATCGTCTGCACGATATCCGCAGCCGGCGGGAGCGGTTCCCGCGTTGAACAGACCAAAAAGGCAGCGCAACAGACGCCCCAACCGCAAGTCACACCAGTCGCTGGACCCAGCTGGCTGAAGCATCTTGGTGTGTCTTATGACGTCACGAGCATGGGTCGAGGAGCGGGAACGTACGGCCCCGGAGCCGCCCAACCCCAGGACAGCAAGCGGACCCCGCTCCCTGTCGGGAAACCTGTCGTGCTGTCTGGCGCCGACATCTACCGGTTGAATTGCCAGGCGTGTCATCGGGCGGAGGGATCGGGCGCGCCGCCCGAAATCAAGTCCGTCGTCGGCGCGGTCGAGGGTTCGTCGCTCGAGGCCGTACGCCGACAGCTCCACGAGCAGGGAAAAGCGGCGACGACGCCGGCCGCGAGCGCACAGGCCAGCAAGGCGAAGGCGGATCTCTACCGGCGAATCCGCGAAGGCGGTCAGAAGATGCCCCCCCTCGCGCACCTGCAGCAAGCCGATATCGACGCGCTCTATGCATATTTGACCCAGCTTGCCGGCACCCCTGATGCCGGCAAGCAGGTTCACCGGACGGTGAGCTGGGTTCGCGTTGGCGAGTTCGTCGTCAAGGGCACGTGCCACATCTGCCACGATGCTGCCGGGCCGCGTCCGACGAGGCAGGAACTACTCCAAGGCGCGATCCCGCCGCTAACGGTCATTCTGGAGGACAAACCGGTCGTCGACTTCGTCACGAAGGTTCGAAGCGGATCGACGATCCTGATGGGCGATCCACCCCTCCATTACCGAGGACGCATGCCGGTCTTCTACTATCTGCGTGACGAGGAAATCGCGGCCGCGTACTCGTTCCTGGCCACCTATCCTCCTCGCCCCTGATCGCCAGCAGAGTTCGCCCTGGAACCTAAACGCGCGATTCATTGTGTTCGCATGTCGGGGCGGGATCTGAAGACCCCGCCCCACAGCAACACAAATGAACTCCGGGGTTAATAACCCGGGAATCATGGACCCTCACCGTGATCCGATCGCGGCAGGCTCTCGAACGAGGCCGTCTTTGCTCGGCACACTTGCGGGATAGATACCCAGTTTCATCACCCCATCTGCGGCGTGGCTGAACAGCTCGAACGCCTCCGGCAATTGCTCCAGGCTGAAGAAATCGTGCGTGACGAGCCTGGTCAGATCGAGGCGCCCGTGCATGACCATCGACATCAGCCGGCGCATTCGCTCTTTTCCACCGGGGCAGAGCGTCGTGACGATGCGTTGGTCGGCGAGGCCTGCGTAAATCGCATCGTACGGCGCGACGAGCTTTCCGAAGTAGACGCCGAGGCTGGCCAACACGCCGCCGGCGCGCAAAGAGCGGAGCGCCAGCTCGAAGGTTTCCTGCCGTCCGAGCGCTTCGATCGCGACATCGACGCCGCGCCCATCCGTCATGCGTTTGATCTCAGCAACCACGTCGCACGAAGTCGGATCGAGGGTGACCGTAGCGCCGAAGTGCGTAGCAGTCGTCCGTCGGTCGGCGAGGGGATCGATGCCGATGATCTGACTGGCGCCGCGAAGACGAGCACCAACGGTTGCACACAACCCGATCGGCCCTTGCGCGAAGACAGCGACGCTGTCACCGATGCGGATGTTGCCGCTCTCGGCGCCCGAGATACCTGTCGAGGCGATGTCGGGCAACATCAGAACCTGCTCATCGGTCAGTTGATCCGGGATCACGGCGAGATTGGCGCGCGCGTCCGGAACGAGCAGGTACTCCGCCCACGCGCCGTTGATCGTGTTGCCGAACCGCCAGCCTCCGAGCGGCCCGTGACATTGCGAGTGGACTCCGTTGAGACAGTAGAAGCAGTGCCCGCACGGAGTGATCGCCCCCACAATCACCCGCTGGCCGATGCTGTACTCCTCTTCCAGCCCAGGGCCGAGCTCTTCGATCACACCCACCGGCTCGTGTCCCAGAATGAGGCCCGGCCGAACGGGATATTCCCCTTTGACGATGTGGACGTCGGTTCCACAGATGGTCGTCGCCGTGATGCGGATGACCGCTTCACCGGCCTTTGGCCTGGGCTTCGGCACGCTTTCGACCCGCAGATCGTTGGTGCCGTGGAAGACGACCGCTTTCATGGTCGCCATGTGCGCCTCCCTCCGACTTCGTCACTGTTCCGAGTTTCTATCAGGACGTGAACAGCGCAACAGTGGTGCCACTGCCGTCGTCGGATTTCTTCGCGAACTCCCGGGGCTCGCACGTGGAGGGCCGCGAAAAACTTCTCGACCATGAGGAAAAACTCTCGCCCGAGGCCTACGTCGGATTTCGCGACGCTGCTTTCGACACAGTTTCCGCGGGTGAACGCAGATCCCGCCCGGGTACGTTCATTGTCTTTCAAGATCCAGCGAGGTACACGGCAATGGCCAACGAACAGGCGATTGCAGACCCCCCGGCTGGTTCGTCGGCTCCGGAACGAACCGGCGCACGCGACGACTTCCATGCGGAGCTGGAAAGAGCGCTCATGGTGACGTATTTGCGGGCTGGCGGACATACGCTGGGATCGGCTCGCAACCTGCCACCCGCGGACCGCGAGGCGCTACTGAAGGCGGCCAACAGCTACGCGGCACTGAAGCTGACGGAGATCGAAGCGCGGACGCGTTATCTGGATGCCATGCACGGCCGCTGTTGAGTCAGTGACTTCTGAAAGAGGGAATCATGCGGCGCCTTTCGCTCGTCTTCGCTGTCGTGGGCCTAATCGGCACCGTCGCGTTCACGCAGCAACCCATGCCGTCGCTCAAGTCGTGGCCCTTGCGTAATGCACCCGCGGAGCTGCGTACGGTCATCTCGCGGGCCGACTCCATCATCGTGACAATGCAGGATGCCATGCTGCGCGAGTTGAACGACGGCCTCGAGCGCGGCGGGCCGTCGCTCGCCATCACCTCGTGTCACCTCGACGCGATCGGCGTCAGCCAGCGTGTCGCGCGCGAAGAAGGAATTGCCGCAGGGCGCACCAGCGATCGTCTGCGCAGCCCGACGAACGCTCCGCGATCCTGGGCGGCCGATCTCGTCAAGGCCAACGCCGGACGGCTGGCACGCGACATCGACGGATTCGCGGTCGACCTCGGGGACAAGGTGGGCGTGCTCCGTCCCATCGCATATCGGCCTATGTGCGCCGGGTGCCATGGTCCAACGGATAAAATCAGTCCGGCCGTGCGCCAGGTGCTCGCGGATCGATACCCCGCCGATCGCGCCGTCGGATTCACCGAGGGTGAAATCCGCGGGTGGTTCTGGGTGGAGATGCCGAAGTCCCGGTGAGCTCTGATCTGCGCCTCCACCGCGCCACCAGCTTGCCGACCTCGATTGCCGTCACGGGTATCAGCGCAACGAGCAGCGTCACCGCGCCGTCCACCGCAGATAGCGGCTGAGTGTCGAAGATCGTCTGCGTGGCGGGGATGTGATGGATCCCGAGCTGAAACAGCGCAGAGCACGCGACGACGGCGAGAAGCCGCACGTTTGTAAAGGCACCGACTTCCCAGAACACGCGCGTCGTGCTGCGAGCAGCAAACGCGCGGAAGAGCTCACAGAACACCAGCGTTGAGAACGCAAGGTTCCGCGCCGCAGCGAGGTCCCTCGCGATCAGTACCGAAACGAACACGCTCAGCGTGACGGTCGCCTCCAACACGCCTGTGATCACGATGAACCGCCACTGCGGACGGCCCAGCATGGGTTCGTCCGGGTGACGTGGCGGTCGTTGGAGCACGTCCTCTTCCGGCGGATCCATCACCAGCGCGAGCGCCGGCAGCGATGAGACACCGCGCTCACGGCGGATTTCGTTCGGTCCGAACTCGACAAGCCGTTGCTTCGCCGCAGCAGACGAAAGCCCGCGCATGCCGGATGATGTCGTGCCGGGGCTCGTCTCCGACTGCGAGGCCCCGCCGGCGAGATCCACTCGATTCATGCCGGACCGGCGGATGATGCGGGCCCGTGGTTTCGAACCAACGCTGCGATCGCGACGCGGACGTGATGTCGTCGCCACATCGCGTACGCAGCCGGGAGCACGAGCAGCGTCAGCACCATGCACGACCAGAGGCCGCCGACGACGGGGGCGGCGGTGCGCGCGGATACGTCCGCACCGACACCAGATTCCGAGAGCAGCGGAAGCAGACCGAGCACGGTCGTGGCAACGGTCATGACGAGCGGTCGAACGCGCGCTCCCGCCCCTTCGACGACCGCAGCATCCACATCGGCTGGCGCGTGAATGCGGCCCTCCCGTACGTAGCGCTCGAACGCTTCGTCGAGGTAGACGACCATGACGATACCGGTTTCCGCGGCGACGCCCGCGACCGCTATGAGCCCCACCCACACAGCGGTGGACAGGTTGTAGTCCATCAGCGCGAGCAACCACACGCTGCCCGCAACGGCAAACGGCAGACTCGATAACACAAGGAAGGTCTGCGGCCAGCCGCTCGTGGAGAGATACAGCAGCCCCACTACGAGCACCAGCGTCAGCGGGATGATGTACCGAAGCCGCGCCTCCATCTCGTCGAGGAACTCGTACTAACCCGTCCACTGGAGCCGGTAGCCGGCCGGCAGCTTCAGGTTCAAGGCGATGAGTGCCTTTGCATCCTCCACCCAGCCGCCGAGATCGCGCTGGGTCGGATCGAATCAGCGAAAACGTATCCGACGAGGATGCCGTTTTCGTCCTTGATCATCGGCGGCCCCGTGACGATGCGCACATCGGCGAGCTCGCCGAGCGGAACCGCGGCACCGGGCTGGCGCCACTGTTCGATGAAATCCGCTGACGTCTGGACGCTACCCATGTTCGGGGTTGACAGCATCGCCGTCATCGCACCTGGCGACTCGGGCGCGGATCGCGGTCCCCTGCCCATTCCGGCCATGCCGCCACTCGCGGCGGAGGCGGTCGACGGGACCACGGCGCCGCTCGTCGCGTTGCCACCCGCTCCTGCATTGCTGCCCCCGAACTCCGTGACGTTGCCGGTCGACTGCACGGCAACGGGAATGCGGCGAAGCGCTTGAGGGTCAGAGCGCCGATCGGCGGCGTACCGCAAGTCGATCGAGAAACGCGCGCGGCCCGCGATCGCGGTCGAGGCGGTCATCCCGCCGACTGCCGTCTCGACAACGTCCTGGACGTCCCGGACGGTGAGGCCGTATCGCGCGATGGCGTCGCGCTTCGGCACGATGGCCACATACTCGCGACCGGTTTGGCGTTCCGCGAACGTGCTGCGAGTGCCCGGCACTTCGCGAAGCATGCCCTCGAGCGCTATGCTCACGTGCTCGATCTCGTCGAGGTTGTCGCCGAACACCTTTACGCCGACCGGCGTGCGGACGCCCGTCGTCAACATGTCTATGCGAGTTCGAATCGGGGGCGAGATCGCCATCTGATAGCCGGGCATGCGAAGCGCCGCATCGAGGTCCCGCGACAGCTCGGTCAGTGTGCGTGCGCGCTGGTCGGGCCACAAAATCCGGAGCAGAGGTTTGATCCATTCGGGCGCGCGGTCGCTGTACCAACGATGTTCGTGGCGTGCCGGCCACTGGACACGTGGTCGCAGCGTGATAACGGACTCGATCATGTCCAGCTGCGCGGGGTCCGTCGCGGTCTCTGCTCTGCCTGCCTTGCCGTGGACCGACGCGACCTCCGGGAACTGCATGATCGTCAGGTGCTGCCTCTGCATCGCGCGTCGCGCTTTTTCAATCGATATGCCGGCAAACGTCGTCGGCATCACCAACAGCGACCCTTCGTCGAGCGGCGGCAATCTAGATGCGGAGCGAAAACGGCCTCTGCAACGACGACGGGGTGACATTCGGACGTGAGTCGGAATGAGCCATGGGTCTTTGACACAGGCGTTCGATGACCCCGCCGTCGGAATCGACCCGCGGCGCCAGCCGCGGGATCCGCACGCTCTCGGCCGCGACGAGCGCTGTCGTGGCAATCGCGCTGTCACACGGGTCCTGTCCTGCGATGGTGATCGACGTGGCGCGATCCATCTGGTGGCACCCGCTTGCGCGTCGTGCGGAGTCGAGATCGCACGAAGCGTGACAGAGCAGCGTTGCGGTAGGACCAGTGGCTATCGTCAACACGATCGAAAACACGGCTAGTCGCAACACTGCTCTGCTCACAGCCTGCCAGTTTTTCTTGGCCAGGAACGAGCCAACGACGCAGCCGTTGAAACACTGGCCAACCATCCCCGAAGCGAGCCTGTCGCGCGGCGTCGATGCCGGATTCTCAGCGGCACCGCGGAAAACTCCGCAGTCGGCCGCCACGTCGGTTGGCTACGCAGCGAGGAGGACACATGAGGTATGGCCTTTGCACTCGGTGCCGGTAGCGTCCTGAACGGGGTGCGGGTCGGACGCATCATGTCAAAGGAGGGCCAATGCTGACGGCGCTCGCTAACGGAACATTCGTCAGGCGTCTGCTCGGCGCCTCGACCTTGGACCCCGAGACCTTCGAGGAGGTCGAGGCCGATCGTGGCGCCACGACCCAGGCTCTCGGAGTCGTGTTGTTGTCGAGCGTGTCAGCCGGGCTCGGAGCACAGGGTTTCAGCGGACGCGGGCTCGCGGCAGTAGTCTTCTTCAGCGCGGTTGCGCTGATGGCGTGGGCCGCCTGGTCGCTCGTCACCTATGAAATCGGGGTACGTGTGCTACCCGACGTGAACACGCGAGCGGATATCGGCGAACTGCTGCGTACGACCGGCTTTGCGACCGCACCCGGGATCCTGCGCATCTTTGCCGTCGTTCCCGGCTTGGCCATTCCGGTATTCGTCGTCACAGCCATCTGGATGCTCGCGGCCATGATCGTCGCCGTGCGCCAGGCCCTGGACTACACGACGACACGGCGCGCTGTTGCTGTCTGCGGACTGGGGTGGCTGTTCGCCATTGGTTTTGCGGTTCTGTTCGGGCTGTTCTTCGGTGCTCGCATATCGTGAGCCACGCTTCAGTGTTCTTCAGGAGTGGCTCACGACTTCAGCAGACCCGAGGCGCCATATTTGAACCAGGAAAACAGTTGGCCAAAGCCTTGGGCCGATCGAGCGACGCAACTGCTGGAGGCGACCATGACCCGCATTTCTGAAACGATGGTTCTCTGGAGCCCGCGCATTCTCGGCGCGCTCGTGTCCGTCTTCCTGGGTGCCTTTGCACTCGATGCATTCAGCGCAGGGAAGTCCTTCGCCGACGCGTTGGCGGACTTCGTGATTCACCTGATTCCATCGGTCGTGCTCCTGGGTGTCGTCCTGGCTTCGTGGCATCGACCGTTGATCGGGGGCCTCACCTTCGTCGCGCTCGCGATCGTGTAC
>JBKPCD010000274.1:0-16410 GCA_046727175.1 Acidobacteriota bacterium
GCCCAGGGTGCCTGAAGGACGCCCTGGCCACGAGAAGAACTGGCTCGATGCGATCCGACAGAAGGGGCAGGCGGTGTCGCACTTCGACTACGCCGGTCCGTTCACCGAAACGGTGCTGCTCGGCAACATCGCGCTGCGCTATCCGGGCCAGCGCCTGTTGTGGGACGCGGCGAACATGACGATCACCAACATGTCCGACGCCGACCAGTACGTGCAGCACACCTATCGTACGGGCTGGTCGCTCTAGGATCGGTTGCAGCGCTCTGCCGGAGCGGCCGCCGTTGGTGGCGTCCGCTCCGCGCGTGCTTTCGCCCATGCGTGCCGACGCACCGGACCTCGACGGCGGGATCGGGATCGCGGGACCTCGCGAGCTCGGCGATCTTTCGCGTTTCTCGCACGAGGCCATGCACACTGTGTTCGAGGTTTACGCGTCGCACCCCGACGCGCGCTACGCCGCGCAGGCGGCGCAGGCGGCCTTCGCCGTCGTGGACCGCCTCGAAGGCGAGTTGAGCCGCTTCCGGTCCAACAGTGACATCACTCGGCTCAATCACCTGACGGCGGGACAGAGCGCACGCGTCGGCGAGGCCGCGATCGAATGCCTCCTCATCGCACAGCACGTGTATGACCTGACCGACGGTGGGTTCGACGTTGCGATCGGCACCGGGCTCCCGTCGCTCGAGGTCGACGCCGATGTCTTCGTGGTGCGCGCCGCGGCCAGCGGCGTTCGGCTCGATCTCGGTGGGATCGGCAAGGGGTACGCGGTGGATCTGATGGCGGAACTGCTGGAGGAGTGGGGCCTCGACCGGGCGTTCGTCCACGGCGGCTTCAGCTCCGCCTTCGCACTCGAGCCGCCGGCGGGCAGCGACGGATGGCCGCTGACGCTGAGCGATCCGCGCGAGCCCTCGCGGGTCTTCTCCCGGCTCACGATGCGCCAGGCTGCGCTCAGCGCGTCCGGCGTGCGAAAGGGGGACCACATCCTGGACCCGCGCACAGGCGTCCCGGTGCGCGGGCGGCTCGCCGCCTGGGTCGCGCTCCCGCGGCCAGCCGTAGACGCAGCCGCCAACGCCGGGCCGAGACTCGCGCCTGCCGCTGTCGCGGACGCGTTGACGACGGCCTTCATGCTGCTGGGCGTCGACCAGATCGCGGCCTTGTGCGAGCGAAGCCCCGGCCTCGAGGCGTGGGTCCTTCCTGACGGAGCATCCCCGGGTACGGCGGACCTGCTCCACTTCATCGGGCCCGCTCCGGCCTCCGTGGCCGGAACGCGCGGCTCCTGAACGGATCCGCGGGCCGACGTTCACGGTGAGCGCGCGAGTATACTCGCGCGGGTCGCTTCACACGCGGGCGCCGCGCCACGAAAAGCGCAGCCGAAGGGACACACGACAGCAGGAGACGACTGATGGCCGACGAGGACGACAAGGGGAAGAGCAAGACGCCCGCCGCGGCCGGCGCGCCACCGAAGCTGGATCGGCGCGAGCTGCTGAGGGGGCTGTCCACGGTGCCGGCGCTCGGGCTCTTCGGCTACGCCTGGAGCCGGCAGCAACAATACCGCCGTGGCACGGAGGCGGCGGCCGCCACCACGCCCGCCGCCGCCGCGGGCCTGCAGGAGATCAACGTCGCGCTGCTCGGCGCTGGCGCCCAGGGCCAGGTGCTCATGGAGTCGATGCTCCGCATCCCGGGCCTGCGATTCCGCGCGGTGTGCGACATCTGGACCGAGTACAACCTGCGCCGGGTCGTCAACACCCTCAAGCGGTTCAAGCAGGAGCCGAACGGCTACGAGGACTACCGCGAGATGCTCGACAAGGAGAAAGAGCTCGACGCGGTGATCATCGCCACGCCCGACTTCTGGCACGCGCGACACACGCTTGCCGCCCTGAAGGCCGGCAAGCACGTGTACTGCGAGAAGGAGATGTCCAACACGCTCGAGGGCGCCCGAAGCATGGTCCTCGCGCAGCGCGAGACCGGCAAGCTCCTGCAGATTGGCCACCAGCGCCGCTCGAACCCGCGCTACATCCACGCCTATCAGAAGCTGCTGGGCGAGGCGAAGCTGCTCGGTCGGATCGTCACCGTCGCCGGGCAGTGGAACCGTGCCGTCGCGCCAGACCTCGGAGCCCCCGATCGCTACGCGATTCCGGCGGACAAGCTGAAGCAGTACGGGTTCACGGACATGCAGCAGTTCCGCAACTGGCGATGGTACAAGGGCCTCGGTGGCGGACCGATCGTGGATCTCGGTTCGCACCAGATCGACATCTACAACTGGTTCCTCGGCGCGAACCCCTCTGGCGTGATGGCCAGCGGCGGGCTGCTCTACCACGACCCGAAGACGCACCAGTGGCACGACACGGTGATGGTCATCTACGACTATGACACCCCGCTGGGCCCTGCCAAGGCGTACTACCAGACGCAGACCACCAACGGCAGCCAGGGCTATTACGAGAGTTTCATGGGTGATCAGGGGACGCTCCTCATTTCCGAGTCGGAGCTGAACTACCCGGGTCAGTTGTACCGCGACCCGAACGCGCCGGCCTGGGACGAGTGGATCCAGAAGGGCTACATCAGCGCGCCCAAGGAGCAGGAGGCGAAGGAACAGACCGCGTCAGGCGCGGTTGCCGACGTGCGCGAGTCGGTCGCCCCCGACCAGCACACCGTTCCCGTGTCGCTGCGCGATCCGTATCATCAGCCGCATCTGCAGAACTTCTTCGACGCCGTACGCGGCAAGGCCGCACTCAACTGTCCGGCCGAGATCGCCTACGAAAGCGCGGTGACCGTCCTCAAGGTCAACGAGGCGATCGACGCGAAGAGCCGGCTGGCGTTCAAGCGCGAGGAACTCACCATCTAATGGAGCCGGCGATGGAAGCGACGACGTTCGCCCGTGCGCCGATGATCGCGATCACAGCGCTGCGGGTCCTGGTCGGGTGGCACTTCCTCTACGAAGGCCTCAGCAAGCTGACGGCCCCGTCATGGACGGCGGCCGGCTATCTGAAACAGGCCAGGGGGCCACTCGCCGAGCAGTTTCGGTGGCTCACCACTCGGCCCGACCTGCTCGCCAATGCGGACCTCATCACGATGTGGGTGCTCACGATCGTCGGCGTCTGCCTGATGCTGGGCCTCTTCACGCGACTGGCCAGCGTGATCGGGATCGGCTTCCTGCTGATGTTCTATCTCGCCGCGCCGCCCTGGATCGGGTACTTCTACGCGATCCCCAGTGAAGGCAGCTACCTCCTCGTCAACAAGAACCTCGTGGAACTGGCCGCGCTCGTCGTTATCCTGCTCACGGGCAGCGGCCGCTTCGCGGGGCTCGATCGGATCCTCCGCCGCTTAATCCGGCGCAGGCCGCGGCTCGCCGCCGCCTGACGGGCTGTCACTCGGCAAGACATGGCGAGATGCGAAGCTCATGTAGCATGTCGTCGGAGACTAATGCTCGAGGACTGCCATTCGCGGGGGCGAATTCAAGCGGCACGGGAGTACGGCCGGTGATTCCGCACTCCGCTGCGCCACTCACATTTCGGCAGTTTGCCGAAACGGGCGAGTAGAGGAGTCCAGAGAGAACGCCGCCGGTCTTGCAAATTCTTGCAAAGACCAGACACAGAACGCCGCCCAAGCTGACACTGCTCCTGCCGCGTCCCTTCCTGGCAAGTCACTGGTTTCTTAATATCTTAGAGGTTGGTGCGAAAGGGGGGATTCGAACCCCCACGCTCTTGCGAGCGCCAGCCCCTCAAGCTGGTGCGTCTGCCAGTTCCGCCACTTTCGCGAGGAGGGTGGTACTCAAAGCGGCGGGGTCTAAAGGCCCCGCCCTACTTCTTCTCCGGCTGCTTCTCCGGTGTCTTCGGCACCTCCGGTGTCTGCTGCTTCTCCGACGGCTGCTGTGCGGGCGTCTGCGTCGGCGCGCTCTGCGTCGGCGGGACGACAGGCACCTGCCGCGCGGGGGCGCCGTACCCGCCCATCAGCGATCCGGGACCGCGTTGGCCGAGAATGCCAAGCGCGATCGCGCCGAGCATGAACAACACACCGAGCACGGTCGTCGCCTTGGTCAGCACCGTCGCGCCCGCGCGAGCGCCGAAGGCCGTCTGGCTTCCGCCACCGCCGAACGCGCTCGCCATGTCGCCCCCTTTGCCTTGCTGCAGCAGCACGACGAGCAGGAGCAGCAGACAGGAGAGGACGTACAAGAACGAGAGCAAGTAGTAGAGCATAACGCTCGATTATACCGTGCTGTGGCGGCTGCGCGCCACGATGTCGAAAAAAGACCGGAGCTCGAGGCTCGCGCCGCCGACGAGCGCGCCGTCCACGTCGGGGAGCGCTACGAGGGAGTGAACATTGTCCGGTTTGACGCTGCCGCCGTAGATCACGTGGCAGTGCTCGGCGGCGTCTGCACCGAACCACGAACGCAGCCGGCCGCGGATGTGGGTGTGCGCTTCGCCGGCCTGTTCGGGAGTGGCGTTGCGACCGGTGCCGATTGCCCAGACCGGCTCGTAAGCGATCACAAGGGCACCGACCTGATCGGCGGTGAAACCATCGAGCCCTTCCTTTAACTGCGTGTCGAGGACGGGAAGCGTCTGGTTCGCGTCGCGTTCTTCGAGCGTCTCGCCGATGCACATGATCGGCGTCAGCTTGACCCCGAGCGCTGCTACCACCTTCCGGTTGACGGCGGCATTTGTCTCGCCGAACAGGCGGCGTCTTTCCGAGTGCCCGATGATCACGTACTCGGCGCCCGCTTCCTTCAACATGCTGGCGCTGACCTCGCCGGTGAATGCGCCTTCACGCTCCCAGTGCATGTTCTGGCCGGCGACGCCGATGGGTGAGTTGCGCGCCGCTTCGGCGACCGCGTGCACCGCCGTAAATGCCGGCGCGACGACGATTTCGACGTCCGTGATGTCCTTCACGAGGCTGCGGAACTCTTTGACGAACACGACCGACTCGTGGACGGTCTTGTACATCTTCCAGTTCGCGGTGATGAAGGGAATTCGAGGATTCACGGTTCTGCTTCCGCGAGAATCGCGCCGGATTTCATCCTTCGAGGACAACACTCGCGCTCGTGATGACTTGGCGTCATCTTTTCTTGGTGGCCCATTCCAGTGCCTCGACGCCCGGAAGTTTGCGCCCCGCCAGGAATTCCAGTGACGCGCCGCCGCCTGTCGAAATATGCGTGATGCGTTCGGTCACGCCGGCTTTCCCGATGGCGGCGATGGAATCGCCGCCGCCAATCACCGTCGTTCCCCGGACCGCGGCAACAGCTCGCGCCATCTCCATCGTCCCGGTCGCGAACGCGTCGATCTCGAAGACGCCCATCGGACCATTCCAGACGACCGTCTTTGCGCCGCCAATGATCGTACGATAAATCTGCACGGTTTGCGGTCCGATGTCGAGCCCCATGCGATCGCCGATCGCCGCATCGCCCACGGCGAGCGTTTCAGCGGCCACACCTTTCTCGAGCTTCGGCGCGACGACGTGGTCCACGGGCAGCTCGAATCGGAGTCCGCGTTCCCGCGCGCGGCGTTCGATCTCGCGCGCGGCATCCACCAAATCGTCCTCGACGAGTGATTTTCCAACGGGCACTCCGCGCGCCTTCAGGAATGTATATGCCATCGCGCCGCCAATGAGCAACGCGTCGACGCGAGTGACGAAGTTCTCGATGACCTCGAGCTTGTCCGAGACCTTGGCGCCGCCGAGAACGGCCACGAACGGGCGATCGGGGCGCTCGAGCACCCGGCCCAGATACTGGAGCTCGGCCATCATCAGCAGACCCGCGGCGACTTCCTTGATGTGATGAACGATTCCCTCGGTCGACGCGTGGGCGCGGTGCGCCGATCCGAACGCGTCGTTGACGTAGACGTCGGCCAGCGCCGCGAGCTCGCGAGCGAACCCGCCGTCGTTCTGCTCCTCCTCGGAATGAAACCGCAGATTCTCGAGGAGGACGACGCCACCCCGGCCGGCAGCGTCAATCGCGCGCCTCGCCGGCGCGCCGACGCAGTCCTCCGCGAATTGCACCGGGCGTGACAGGAGCTCGGCCACGCGGTCCGCGACGGGGCGCAGCGAGTACTCGGGTTTCGGCTTGCCTTTCGGTCGGCCAAGGTGGGACGCGAGGATGACCGTCGCCGCCGCCTGCTCGAGCGCATACTGAACCGTCGGCAGCGACGCGCGAATGCGCGTGTCGTCCGCGATCGCGCCGCCTGTGATTGGCACGTTGAAGTCGACCCGGATGAAGACCTTCCGGTCCTTCAGGTCAACGTCCTTGATGCTTCGAATGGCCACCGACTACAAACCCTTCTTCGCGAGGTACCGCACCATGTCGACGCAGCGGCTCGAGTAACCCCACTCGTTGTCGTACCACGAGAGGACCTTCACGAAGTCGCCATCCATCACGCTCGTGTAGCGCGCGTCGAGAATGGAGGAGTGCTCGTTGCCTCGAAAATCGATCGAGACGAGCGGCGCTTCCTCGTATTGCAGGATGCCCTTCAGGGATCCGGTGGCCGCCTGCTTGAATGCCGCGTTCACTTCGTCTTTGGACGTCTGGCGACCGAGAATAGCCGCCAGATCGACGACCGAGACATTGGGGGTTGGCACGCGCATGGCGATGCCATCCAGTTTTCCCTTCAGCTCGGGCAGTACTTCGCCCACAGCCAGTGCCGCTCCGGTCGTCGTCGGAATGATGGAGAGCGCCGCTGCCCGCGCCCGTCGAAGATCCTTGTGCGGCAGGTCGAGCAGGTTCTGGTCGTTCGTGTACGAGTGAACGGTCGTCATCCACCCTTTGCGGATCCCGAACGTGTCCTGCAACACCTTCGCGATGGGTGCCAGGCAGTTCGTCGTGCACGAAGCGTTCGAGATGATGTGGTGCGATCCCGGATTGTATTTGTCTTCGTTCACTCCGAGCACGATTGTGATGTCCGGTTTCTTCGCCGGCGCCGTGATCACCACCTTCTTCGCGCCCGCACTCAAATGCTTCGCCGCATCGTCACGACCGGTGAAGAGGCCGGTCGATTCGAACACGACGTCGACGCCGAGATCCTTCCAGGGCAGCTGCGCGGGATCCTTGACGGAGAGGACCTGGAATTCCTCCTTGTCGACCTTGATACGGTCGCCGCTGGCAGAGATATCGGCTTTCAGGTTGCCGAGAATCGAATCGTATTTGAGCAGGTGCGCGAGCGTGGCCGCGTTCGTCAAATCGTTGACCGCCACGAAGTCAATCGAGCTGTCGCCCATCGCGCCGCGCATGATGTTGCGGCCGATGCGGCCGAATCCGTTGATCCCGACTTTCAGAGCCATGTCACAAGTCCTCCGCGACGACCAGTAGATGATCGGCAATCGTCAACGATGAAACCATCGATTCTATACTCAAAGCTCGCGGTTGCGGTGCGCTTGCACCGTCAGCAAACCACGTGGTAGCGTCGGCTCAAACCGGACCCGCTTCACGTCTCAGTCATGTACGCCATTTACAGCGTTCTCATCGTGGCGTTTGTCGTGATCGTGTCTCCCTATCTCTTGTATCAGGCCATCCGCTATCACAAGTACATCGGCAACCTGTATCAGCGGATGGGTTACCTTCCGGTCTCGTTCAACCTCGACGGCGACCGATCGATCTGGATCCACGCCGTGTCGGTCGGTGAAGTGTTGACCGCCCGCGCGCTTCTGCCGGATCTGCGAGAGCGATACCCGCGCCTGCGGTTGTTCCTGTCGACAACGACCATGACGGGGCAGCGGGTCGCGCAGAACAACCTGCAGTACCTCGACGAGGTCTTCTATTTTCCGTTCGACCTTGGCTTCATCGTAAAGCGCACGCTGCAGCTGGTGAAACCGCAGCTGTTCATCATGATCGAGACCGAGATCTGGCCCAACCTTCTGCATGCCTGTCATCGATCGGGCGTAAAAACGGCGCTCGTGAACGGGCGGATCTCGTCACGTTCGTATCCACGTTACCGCCTCGTGCGGCCGTTCTTCCGTCGCGTGCTCCAGCACATCGACTGCTTCTGCATGCAGAGCGAGGAGTCCGCGCGGCGCATCATCGAAATTGGTGCGCCTTCGGATCGCGTCACGGTTACCGGCTCGCTTAAATTCGACTCGCTCGATTGGCACGGCCGCCCTGACAACGCGGACAGACGCGCCCCCGACGCCGGCCGATACGGCAGCAGCCGCGCCGGCAGCCGTGTGCTCCGCTACTTCCGGATCAGCCCTTCCCGCCTCGTCGTCATCGCGGCGAGCACGCTCAAAGGCGAAGAGGCGCCGGTGCTCGAGGCGTTCCAGCGGATTCGCGCAACGATGCCGACGGCGCTCCTGATAATCGCGCCCCGCAAACCCGAACGCTTCGACGAGACGGAACGCCTGGCGCGGCGTGCGGGCTGGAGCGTCGCGCGCCGGAGCGAGCTGCGAGTCGACGCCGAACCGCGGCACGACGTGATCGTCCTCGACACCATCGGCGAGCTCGCGCAGCTCTATCAAATCGCGACCGCCGTCTTCGTCGGCGGCAGCCTGGTCGATGCTGGAGGTCACAATATCCTGGAGCCCGCGGTGTTCGGGAAGCCAATCGTGTTTGGTCCGTACATGCAGAACTTCGCCGAGATCGCGCAGACCTTCCTCGAGAGCGGCGCCGCGATTCAGATCCGGACCGGGCGCGAGCTCGAGGCGGTATTGCTCGACCTCTTGAACGATCCCGTCCGTCGCGCGAGCCTGGGCGCCGCGGCACGCGCCCTCGTCGAAGCCAACCGCGGCGCGCGGGGCAAGAGCCTTGCCGCGATCGCGCGGATCCTTCCGCCGGATGCGCCCGGGAACGTCGTGAGGCCGTTTCGGGCAAAAGGGTGCTGACCGTACTGAAGGTGCTGACCGTGCTGATGGTGCTGATGGTGCCCGTGGAGGGGTTCGGGCGGGCTTGAAATTGCTGAGCAGCCTGTATGCCGCGTTGGTGCGCCGACGACGTGAGTGGTATAGCGCGCGTCCCGACCTGCGCCGGCGCCTTCAGCATCCCGTCATCAGCGTCGGCAACCTTGCCGTTGGCGGTCGGGGCAAGACGCCGATCGTCGCGAGCATCGCGCGGCTTCTGTGTGAGCTGGACGAGCGGCCGGCAATTCTGAGTCGCGGGTACGGGCGCGAGTCCGCGAGCGACGGCGTGGTCATCGTGCGCGACGCCCACGACATGCGAGCCGATCTCGCCCGTTCGGGGGACGAACCGCTGATGCTCGCGCGTCAGCTGCCGGGTGTGCGGGTTCTGGTGTCCAGCGATCGGTTCCTCGCAGGCTGCGTGGCCGAGCATCATCTCGGCGCAACGGTCCACCTCCTCGACGATGGATTTCAGCACCTGCAGCTCGATCGCGACGTGGATATCGTGATCGTCGCGGGCGCCGATGTGGCCGCCAATGCACTGACGCTGCCATCGGGCGATCTTCGCGAGCCGCCGGACACGCTCATCGCGGCCGACGCCGTTCTGGCGCTCGACGGCAGGATCGCGTGCGACACATCGGATACGCCGACATGTTTCAGGGTCCAGCGAACGCTTGGGCCGCCGACCGGTGACCGCATTCCGGCGCCACCCTCCCGCGTGCTGGCACTGGCCGGAATTGCCTGTCCACAAGCGTTCTTCGACGATCTGCGTTCCCGATCATACGAGGTCGCCCGAACACTCGTGTTTCGCGACCACCATCCGTATTCGACGCGCGATGCCGGCCGAATCTGGTCGGCGGCGGAAGCGGCGGGCGCCGCCAGCGTCCTCACGACGGAAAAGGATTACGTACGATTGCTGCCGCACCGGCCATTTCCGCTGCCCCTCGCGTACTTGCCCCTTACAATGGAGCCTGAACCGCTGCCCGAGTTTCGGCACTGGCTTGCCGCTTCGCTCCGTGCAGCGCGCGACATCGTTTGAGTAACGGTCCATCTGTCCGTCATCGCCTCGAGTACCTGGCTGTCGCGTCGGTCGTTGTGGCCGTACGCATGCTTCCGATGCGCGCTGTGCTGGCCGTCGGGTCGCTGCTCGGGCGCGCGTTCTATCTCGTCGACGGTCCACATCGCCGTCGCGCGCTCCGAAATCTCGAGGCAGCATTTCCGGTGCGCACCTACGCCGAGTGTCGCAGCATCGCGCGCGGGATGTTCGCGCATTTCGGCCGCCTGCTGATGGTGCTCCTCAAGTTCAGCACGATGCCGGCCGAACGCATGTTGAACCACGTTGAATTCGACGGCGAAGATCGCGTCGTCAACGCTCACGCGCTGCAGCGTGGCGTCTTGCTGTTCACGGGACATTTCGGATTCTGGGAGATCAACGCGCTCGTGCACGCACTCGAGCTGAAGCCGATGGCAGTGCTCGCGCGTCCGCTCGACAATCCGCTGCTGCACCAGCTCCTCGAGATGGTGCGGACGTCGACCGGGAACTCGGTCTTCTACCGCCGCGGAGCAATCAGGCGCATCCTGCGCGCATTGGAGGCGAACCAGGCGGTCGCCGTGCTCATCGATCAGCACATCCAGACGGCTGACGCGGTGTACGTCGATTTCTTCAACCGCCCTGCGGCAACCACGTCGGCGCTGGCGGCGCTCGCGCTGCGGACCGGCGCGCCCGTTGTGCCGGCATTCGCGCTGCCGCTTCCCGGTGGACGCTTTCGGATGGTCTACGAGCACCCGGTGGATCCCCCGCGCGCCGACGATCCCGACGCGATCCGCGAGTTCACGCAGCGGTGCACAGACGTGCTCGAAATGTACGTCCGTCGCTATCCCGAGCTCTGGCTCTGGATGCACCGTCGCTGGCGCGACGTTGAGCCGAAGGATGAAAGCATCGGTGGGATGTTTCCGGCCGCTACAAGAGAACATTAGGCCGCCCGCCGTCATCGATCGGCGGCGGGCGGCAAGGCCAAAGGCCGTCGTGCGAAGCGCGTAAAGCGCGCGGGGGCGGGGCCCCGCGCGCATTGAGTAATGCGAACACAGTCGTCCGAAGTGAGCAATTTGACCTCAATCAAGCGCCTCGTCATCCGAGCGCCCAACTGGCTTGGCGACGCCGTGATGGCGCTGCCGGCAATGGGCGCACTGCGCGCGGCGCTTCCGGATGCGACGATCGCTGTTGCCGCGATTCCGTCGATTGCTCCGCTCTTTGCAGAAGAAACCAACGCGGCGCAGAATGAACTGCTGACGCTCGACGGTGTGCGGCGAGAGGCGACGACGTTGAAGGAGGGGGCGTTCGATGCCGCGGTCTTGCTTCCGAACTCGTTCAGGTCCGCGTGGGTCGCGCGCCGCGCGCGCATTCCGGAACGCTGGGGCTTCAGCGGAAACGTTCGCGGATGGATGCTGACGAAGTCTGTTGCGCGGCCGCGCGAACGCGTTCACCAGTCAGCGTGGTATCTCGAGCTGGTGCGCAGGCTGGGGTTCGAGGCTCGGTCTGCGATGCCACGCGCGACGGTCAGAGTCGAGACCGCTCGCCGGGCCGCGGCGTTGTTGCAGAAGCACGGCGTCGAATCCGGTGCGCCGCTGGTTGGTGTGGCTCCCGGCGCCGCATACGGTCATGCGAAGCGCTGGCCGCCGCGACGAATGGTCGATCTTCTGCGCAGGTTGATCGCGGAACGCGGGGCAACATGCGTGCTGGTTGGTGCGCCCGGCGATGCCGAGACGGGTCGTGAAATAGAATTGCAGTTGCCGATCGAGCCGCGCGTCATCAACGTGATCGGGCGCACGGACCTCCGTGTGTTCGCTGGAGTGCTGGCCGCGTGTGACGCGTTCGTGTCGAACGATTCCGGCGCGATGCACCTCGCTGGGGCAGTCGGTGTGCCGGTCACCGCGATTTTCGGACCAACCGACGAGCGCGTCACCGCTCCGCTCGGCGATCATGACGTGCTCGTACACAAGGTGTTCTGCCGTCCGTGCATGCTGCGGGATTGCCCTATCGATCATCGGTGCATGAAAGGAATCACGGTCGACGCTGTCTTCGAGTCGGTAAGTCGGCGGTTACTACAGGGCAGGGGAGCGGATGATGGCGCAAACTGCGACTGACCGCCTCTCCGAGCGGCACGTTGCGGCAAGTCAGCGGCTCGAGCGAGACAGCCCTGAGCCCGCGCGAGCCGCGAAGCGGCGAACGCGAGCGAGCGGGGGTGGGGCCCCGCGAGCAGGAAGAGAAGAAGCGCTGGCAGGCCGCGGGCGGGGTCCCCGGCGCGCGTTTTTTGCGCGCTGGGGTGCTGCGGGTGGGGCCCCGCGGCAAACTCAGAAATGAAAGCCGCAGTGTTCCTCGATCGCGACGGGACCCTGATCGAAGAGGCCGGATACCTGGACCGTCTCGATCGTCTGGCGTTCTTTCCGTTCACCATCGATGCCGTGCGGCTGCTCAATCGTGCCGGCTTCGCCGTCGTGGTCGTCACGAACCAGTCGGGCGTCGCACGTGGTCTGCTGCCGGAAGCATTCGTCCACGAAGCCCACCAGTTCATCACGGACCGGGTCGCAAGAGGAGGCGCGTGCATAGACGCCTTCTACTATTGTCCCCACCATCCCGATGGCATTGTCGCCGGGTATCGAGAGCAGTGTGAATGCCGAAAGCCGCGGCCGGGACTGTTGCGCGGGGCCGCCGCCGATCTCGACCTCGATCTCGAGCGCTCCTTTGCCGTTGGCGATCGCTGGCAGGATATCGACGCGGGCAAATCGGTGGGTGCTCGCGCCGTTCTCGTCCGTACGGGTGTGGGGCGCGTCACCGAGGTGGCGCAGCGGGATCGAGTCGAGCCCGATGCGATCGTCGAGAACCTGATCGAAGCGGTATCCTGGATCCTTCGACAATCGTGAGACGGCGTCCAGCGTCCCACCCATCCATCGATACCGAGCGGCTGCTCGCCGTGATCGATGACTTCGCCGGCGTTCGCGTGGCAGTCTTCGGCGACTTGCTGGTCGACGAGTTCATCTACGGCCGGATCTCACGCGTGTCGCGTGAGGCGCCGGTTCTCATCCTCGAGTACGACTCGACCGAAATCGTGCCGGGCGGCGCCGGAAACGCGGCCGCGAACGTCGCCGCGCTCGGCGGCGTCCCGATGGCAATTGGCGTTGCCGGCAGCGACGAAACGGGTCGACGGCTGCTCGCGTCGATGCGCGGCCGAGTCGACATCAGCCGCGTCGTGCGTCCGCGCGGCTACCGTACCCCGACCAAGACCCGCATCCTCGCTGGCGGCGTCCACTCGGCCAAGCAGCAGGTCGTCCGGATCGATCGCGCGACGCGGCCGTCCTTGTCGGAAAGCGATCGCCGAGCAATCCAGTCAACGTTGCTCCAGGCCGCATCACAGTGCGACGCGCTGCTCGTGTCGGACTACGGCACCGGTCTCGTGACGCCAGCTATCGTGAAGGCCGCCCAGCGCCAGGTCAAAGGTCCGGGTCCCCGTCAGCCGCCGGTGCTGATCGATTCACGGTACTCGCTGCTCCGGTTCCGCAGGATGACCGCGTGCACGCCGAACGAGTCGGAGGTCGAGCATCTCTTCGGGATTCGAATCGGCGAGAACGCGCGCGTCCTGGAAAAGGCGGGCCGTGAGCTGCTCGCGCGCACACGCGCGGGCGCCGTGCTCGTCACGCGGGGCAGCCGCGGCATGGCGCTGTTCGAGCCGAATCGTGCAACGGTCCACATCCCGATCATCGGATCGGACGAGGTCACCGATGTCACCGGGGCGGGCGATACGGTGATGGCGACGATGACCCTCGCGCTCGCTGCCGGCGCGACATTCGAACACGCCGCGCGCCTCGCGAACCATGCTGGGGGTCTGGTCGTGATGAAGCGAGGCACGGCAACCGTGAGCGCGGCCGAATTGCGCGAAGCGGTGGCATCGAATCGTGACTGAAGCCGGGGTTCGGGATTCGGGACTCGGGGTTCGTATTCGTGGTTCCAATCACGAACTGCCGGATTCCGGCCCACCAAATTCCCCACGCCGAACCGCGAATCCCGAACCGCGAATCCCGAACCCCGCTATGATCGCAACAGATGATCGTCACACGCGAACGACTCGTTGATCTCGTCGCCGCAGATCGCCGCGAAGGCCGTTCGATTGCCTTTGCGAATGGTTGTTTCGATCTCCTGCACGTTGGCCATGTCCGCTACCTCCAGGGGGCGGCAGCAGAAGCCGATCGTCTCGTCGTCGCGGTCAATGACGATGCGACGGCCGCGAGTAAGGGCGCGGGACGACCGATCCTCACTGCGGCCGATCGGGCGAAGCTCGTCGCCGCGCTCCGAGGCGTCGACTACGTCGTGGTCTTTCCCGAGCCGACGGTAGCGCCCCTGCTCGAGTTGCTGCGACCAGACGTACACTGCAAGGGTACCGACTACACGCTCGACTCGGTGCCCGAGCGAGAGACCGTCCGTGCGTTCGGGGGACGAATCGCCATCGTCGGCGATCCCAAAGACCACTCCACTCGCGATCTCCTCGCGCGCATCCGCGCATGAACGTGTTGATCGTCCGCCTCGGCGCACTGGGAGACATCATTCACGCCATCCCCGCCGCAGCGGCGCTGCGAGCGGCGATGCCGGACGCGCGGATCGACTGGGTTGTGGACGCAAAGCACCGGGAGATCCTCGACCTCGTCAGCGGCATCGATCGCGTCGTGACGCTCGACGCGGGTACGCTGTCCGCATGGGTAGACGTCGTTCGCCGGCTGCGACTCGTACCGTACGATGTTGCGCTGGACTTCCAGGGGCTACTGAAGTCCGCGGTGCTGGCCCGGGCGTCAGGCGCCCGGCGCGTTTACGGCTTTTCGATCTGGCACCTGCGCGAGAAGGCCGCGCGTCCGTTCTATACGAGCAGCGGCTCTCGTCCGCCCTCACGTGAAGCTTCGGCAGATAGCGGTCGCCCTGGTGGAGGCGATCATCCGGATGGCGCCGAGCCGCACGTCATCCAGAAGAACTTGAACCTTCTCACCGTTATCGGAGTGAATGCTTCGGAAGTGGCGTTCCCTCTCGTTCACGCTCCATCGGCGGTGCTGGATCCCGTGAAATCCATCATCGGGTCTGGTCCCTTCGCACTCCTGAATCCCTCGGCCGCATGGCCGAACAAGCGATGGCCAGCGGAGAGATATGGTGAGGTCGCGACGTTCCTGCGCGAGATCCGCGGGATCTCGTCGCTCGTACTTTGGGGACCTGGCGAGCAGGACCTCGCGTGTGATGTCGTCCGCGCATCGTCCGGGGCCGCACTCGAGGCGCCGGCGACCCGGATACCCGATGTTCTGGAACTGTCGCGCGCGGCGGCGCTGATCGTATCGGGCGACACGGGTCCGCTGCACATCGCGGCTGCGACTGGGACACCCACCGTTGCGATCTTTGGTCCGACCGATCCAGGCCGCAACGGTCCATGGTCGCCGGACGATGTGATCGTGTCGCGTTATCAGGCATGCGGCTGTCACTACGCCCGGCGCTGTCAGCGGGCGAGCTGGTGCCTTGCTGATGTGAGTGTCGCAGAGGTGACCGCTGCCATTCAGCAGCGCCTCGGTCGAGTGCGTGTTCCGCCGGGAAGTAGTGTCCGGCTTCAGCCGGACGAAGGACGGCTTCAGACGGACGCAGGACGGCAACCGAACGAGGTGAGTGCCCACGGTCCGGCGACGAGGACGAATGGCGGGAATGTCTGAGCTCCACGCCAGCGCGGAGCAGGCGCGCTCGACGGATCACGGCTGGTCGCGTCGCATCGCGCGATACCGGGTGCGACTCGGGTTTCCCGCCGCGGCGCTCGCGTTGTGGCTCGCTCGTCCGACGCCCACCAGCATGGCCATCGGGGCGATTCTCGCGATACTCGGTGAGTCGCTGCGCATCTGGGCGGCGGGTCACCTGGAAAAGGGGCGCGAGGTCACCGTCAGCGGTCCGTACCGCTTGACGCGTCATCCGCTGTACGTTGGATCGGCGATGATCGGCGTCGGCATGATCGTGGCATCGGCCAGCCTTGCCGTCGCTGCGCTCGTGCTCGCGTACCTCGCGTTGACGCTGACGTCAGCGGTGCGCAGCGAGGAACGTCATCTGACGGAGAAGTTCGGTCAGGCGTATCCGGCGTATCGAGAGGGGCGCGCGCCGGATTCGCCGCGGCGGTTCAGCATGGCGCGAGCCATTGCCAACAAGGAGCATCGAGCCATGCTCGGGCTCGCGCTGTCGCTTGCGCTGCTTGCGTGGAAACTTCTATAATCGGATGTTTCGGGTGGCGGCCGGCGTCGGTGCTAGCGCGCGTGCGCGCCGTGCACGAGCAGGGCCTGCCACGCAGAGGCTCCTCATCGTCAACGGAGCGAACGCGGGCAAGCCGTACGAAGCGTGAAGCGGCCTGCCCGCCGCAGCTCCGCAGCGTCAGATACTGAGCGAAGGCGGGGGGCGGTTAGCTCAGTGGTAGAGCACCGGCCTTACACGCCGGCTGTCACAGGTTCGAATCCTGTACCGCCCATTAGAAAGCGATCGAAAAGTGACGATTGCGGATCGCTGATTGTGAATTGATCAAGTTTGGGAAGCGTGCCCGAGCAATCAGC